>CAZURA010000016.1:0-7198 GCA_964622985.1 uncultured Bacteroides sp.
TAGGTCTCCAGATTCTTCTTTCGAACATCCTGAGTAAATCAGAAGTAGTCCTAGTAATCCTGACATAAATAGATGTGTTGTTTTCATGATGTGATTTTAAATGAGTAGATGAAATGTAACAGAAGACCAATTTAATATCCACAACAGCACAATGCTTTGGTGTATGTCCCAAATAGTGTTCCTGGCGTGCCAAAGGAAAGTTCAGGCCTGATGATCCCTGAAATGGCCGGGGGTAACTCCGTGCACCGAACGAAACTTACGGCTGAAATGTGACAGGTTCTTGAAACCCACCTCGTAGGCTACCTGGGTGACAGAAAGATCGGATTCCTTCAGGAGTTGTTTGGCGGCATGAAGCCTGAAGGTAATCAGGTAGTTGCGGATGCCCTTCTCGTATAATGCTTTGAATTTGCGGTACAGCTGTGACCGGCTCATGCCCAGATCCGTACAGAGACCTTCTACCCCGAACCTCTCATCCGAGAGATTCGTGGTTATTACCTCGTGGATGCGGGCAATAAAGCGGTCCTCGCGTTCATACTGCTTCACCCTGAGCAGTTCCGGGATCACCACAGAAGCGTATCGCTCTTTCAACTTTTCCCTCATTTCCAGGAGCTTCCTGATGCGAATATACAGCTCCTCCTTGTTGAATGGCTTTGCCAGGTACGCATCGGCACCCGCTTCCAGCCCCTCCAGCCGGGATGCCACATCCGCCTTGGCAGTCAGCAGGATGACCGGAATATGGCTAGTTCGGAAGTCAGTTTTAAGCTGTTCCAGCATGACAATCCCGTCCATAATGGGCATCATTACATCACTGACCACCAGATCAGGTACCAATTCATACGCCTTTTCCAGACCCTCCTTGCCATCTTTCGCCTGATGAACCGTGTAGTCTTCCTCCAGCAATGATCTCAGGTAATCTGTAACTTCCGGATGATCCTCCACAACCATCAGTATTGGTTTCTCTTCTTTACGGGATGTGCCTGAGAGCCCGGCCGGGGCCTCCAACTCCGGCTGCGTTCCGGCATCAGGTGCCAGATGAGTGACTGGCAGCCGAACGGATACAACGGTCCCCTTCTTCTCCAGGCTGCTGATCTCCATGGTCCCACCGAGCATCTGCACCAGTTCCCGGGTGATGGCAAGCCCCAGCCCGGTACCCATTGAGGTTCGGCCCGCTTCCTCCTCGATCCGGTAGTATCGGTCAAATACCTTCTCAAGCTTCTCCTCAGGGATCCCTGGACCCGAATCCTTCACCCGGATCATGCAAACCGGTGGATCGTTTTCTTCAAAACCTGCCCAGAGTGTCACATTGCCAGCTCCCGGAGTATATTTGATGGCATTGCTTAACAGGTTGTAAACGATCTGCTGTAACTTCTCCGGATCATGGTCCATTTCCATCTCCCCGAAACCGGGCTCAAACCGCAGGTCCAATCCCCGTTCCAATGCCTGTACATGAAAGGTCTCCAGCATCACCGTTAGCAGGGGACAAATATCACCGTGAACCATCCGGAGCGGGACCATGCCCGCTTCCAGCCTGGAGAGGTCCAGCATCTGGTTCACCAGGTGAAGCAGGTCTTTGCTGTTCTGGCGGATCCCATCAATCCCCTTTTCCAGGTATTGCCCGGGATCCGATTCAATCTGGTCAGCCCTTCCCAGGATCAGGGTCAGCGGCGTGCGGAACTCATGTGTAATGTTAGTGTAGAGCTTTGTTTTAACTTCATCCAGTTCCCATAACCGGTTGGCCCTCTCTTTTTCACGCTCAGCATACTGGCGAAGGTAGACCAGGACCTCTCTGATAATCATACCGGAGATACCCAGGGTGTTTATCAGAAAGATGATCTGGTTGACCTGCGGTTCCATTTCCGGGGGAAGATCCCATCTGTTCTGGAGGAAGACCACCAGGAAGGCTCCCGTCACAAACAGCAGGAAATAGTAAATCGACCAACCAATGCTGCGAAAGAGGGGCGAGATAAGTACGGTCATAAGCGGGGCAATGATGATACCTCCACACTGGTGGATGCCTCCCAGTTTCACAATAATGTAAAAAGTAAATAGCATGGATACATGCGAGGTCAGATGGACCATCCATTTCAACCTGAACGGCAAGAGAACAAATAGCACCAGAAAGGGAATATACCATCCATCCAGCAATGCACCGTAAAGCACCAGAGAAGCAACATCAAAATGAATGACCACCCACTCCATGATTGCCACGTAGATGATCACTATCATGCAAGTCAGTCCATAGGTCTTTTTGAACTGCAGGGTGTCTGCATCAATGCCCTTATAGGAGAAGAGCCTGTCAAGGAAACTGTCAGTCCCAGATACTATTCTTTTATACAGACCAGGTGGAGACATAAGGTCCTGATTGAATGCAATTCACAACAAGTTAATAAATAACCTGTTACCGGATAGTTCTTATTATGGCTTTATTGCTTCAGTAGTACATGTAAATTAGCACAAAGCCAGGCAGGTAATTTTGCTGTCCGTTCCAAACATTGTTCCCTGTGTACCAAACGGACTGCCTGATCTCAAATGGCATAAGACCATGCTGGCTCCAAGCTCCGGCCAGCACTGTATAATTGCATATATCAGGCATCAATATTGGCGTACTTGGCATGTTTCTCGATAAACTCTCGGCGTGGCGGTACTTCGTCACCCATAAGCATGGAGAAGATACGGTCGGCTTCTGCTGCACTGTCGATGGATACCTGCCTGAGAGTCCGGTGCTCGGGATTCATGGTGGTATCCCACAACTGTTCCGCATTCATTTCACCCAGACCTTTATATCGCTGTACATGAATTCCAGCCTCTTTTCCACCCCCTACTTCTTCCACAAAGGCTTCCCGCTCCTCTTCACTCCAGCAATATTTTTCATTCTTTCCTTTCCTCACCAGGTATAGCGGGGGTGTAGCAATGTAGAGATAACCGTTCTTGATCAGCTCATTCATATACCTGAAAAAGAAGGTCATGATCAAGGTGGCAATATGGGAACCATCCACATCGGCATCCGTCATGATGATGATCTTATGATAACGCAGTCCGGAAAGGTCCAGTGCTTTACTGTCTTCCTCGGTACCCATCTTCACTCCCAGGGCAGTAAAGATGTTCTTGATCTCCTCATTCTCATAGATCTTGTGGACCATGGCTTTCTCCACATTCAGGATCTTTCCCCTTAATGGCATGATGGCCTGGAAAGCTCTGTCCCTGCCCTGTTTGGCAGTTCCTCCAGCTGAGTCTCCCTCCACCAGGTAGATCTCAGTAATTGCCGGATCCTTCTCTGAACAGTCGGCCAGTTTTCCTGGCAATCCCGCTCCTGACAATACATTTTTACGCTGTACCAGTTCCCTGGCCTTTCGGGCGGCATGTCTGGCCTGAGCTGCAAGGATCACTTTGGAGACAATCTGTCGCGCATCCTTGGGATGCTCCTCCAGGTAGTGTGCCAGCTCAGAGCTGATAGCCTGGTCCACCACACCCATGATATCTGAATTTCCCAGTTTCGTCTTAGTCTGTCCTTCAAACTGAGGTTCGGCTACCTTGACAGAGATAATGGCCGTTAGCCCTTCCCTGAAGTCATCTCCACTGATATCAAACTTCAGCTTGGCGAGTAATCCCGACTTATCTGCATAGTTTTTCAAGGTCCGGGTCAGGCCTCGCCTGAAACCGGAGAGGTGGGTTCCTCCCTCTATGGTATTGATGTTGTTCACATAGGAGTGAATATTCTCTGAAAATGAGGTATTATACTGAAGTGCGATCTCAACAGGCACCCCATTCTTCTCAGTTTCAATATGAACAGGTTCCTCAATCAACTGCTCCCTGGTGGCATCAAGGAAAGCCACAAACTCTTTCAGCCCATCTTCAGAATAGAAACTGTCATGCCGGAATGCACTTTCGCCATTTGTACTGTTTCCATTGCCATTTCCATTTCCATTGCCGTTTTCCTCCTTTTCACGAAGATCTTTTATGCTCAGATGTATGCCTTTATTCAGAAATGCCAGTTCCCTGAGCCGGGAAGAGAGTATCTCATACTTGTATTCGGTCATAGTGAAGATGGTATCATCCGGCTTAAAAGTAACGATGGTACCTGTCTTATCAGTGGTGCCAACCTGCTCTACAGGACCATCGGGAATGCCACGTTGGTAGGTTTGTACATACACCTTACCATCCCTGTGCACCTCTGCCTTTAAGGTCTCGGAAAGTCCATTCACACAAGAGACACCCACACCATGCAAACCGCCCGATACCTTATAGGAATCTTTATCAAACTTACCGCCTGCATGTAGCACAGTCATCACCACCTCCAGTGCCGATTTTCCTTCCTTCTCATGAATGTCAATGGGTATCCCCCGGCCATCATCGATCACCGTCACAGAGTTGTTTTCATTGATGGTTACATCAATTTGGGTGCAATGCCCTACAAGAGCTTCATCAATGGAATTGTCCACTACCTCGTACACCAGGTGGTGCAGGCCTTTCTCACTCACATCTCCAATGTACATGGCCGGACGTTTTCTCACCGCCTCCAAACCTTCCAGTACCTGTATATTCTCTGCTGAATAGTCCTTGTTCAATTCCGCACCCTGGGAATCTTTCAATAATTCTTCACTCATATTATCTTCTTATTCAATGATTTCACATTATACAACAATCCCGTGTCAGATGACACAGACCTCTCTTTTTTTTCACCTAAAAACACTCTGTGATGCGTTCCCCTCGAAAAACCAGTGAATGGTTCTCGCCCCTTCTAAATTTCCTACCGCAAATGAAATTTCTAAACTACTCTCTGTCAGTTGATTATAAATCAAACTCTATCTCCTCAATGATTCTGTCAAAAATAGTAAAAAATGTCCGTTTTTCAATGAGTAAACCCCTTGAAAACCAGCGAAGTTATTAACAGAAATGGTGTGGGGAAACCGGATTAGTTTTTGGTGCCAAATTCGAGCTTGTGATCCACCTCCCTGACTACCCGCCTGGCAAGCCTTGAACGGTACTGAAGCATAAAATCTTCTACTGCTCTCCTGTCTCTCTTTGAAAGCTCCCGTAAAGCCCAGGAAAGAGCCTTCTGGATCATATCATGATGGTCATCCACCACTTGTTCGCATATGGATATGGTTCGGGGGATATCCCCTGTTCCACCCCGTGATTTCAGGTTCAAAGCCACAGTGGAAACCACAGCTACCCTTCGTTGCCAGTGGCTCTCAGATGTTAGCAACCTGTCGATATCCTGGTCGGTCACCACCCCTTTTCCCCATAATACCCCGTAGATACCTACAGAATAATGATCCACAGATGCCCAGTTATCCAGGTTCCTGCCCAGATCTTTCAAATCTTCCGGTTTCAAAGCGTTGAGCAATTTCTTATCCCTGCCGATCAACTCAAAAGCCAATACCTGGCATTCAAATACCTCCTTGGATGCCAGAAGCTTACATAGATCAATCCACTCTCGTTCATTCCAGTCTGAATAGCTCTTCTTTAACTCCCTGATTACACCTTTCAGATCGGGATTTGACACTCCTACTACCTCCATGGCCGTGGGAAAATAGGTGGTAGACATCTCCTTTCGCTTGGGATCGCTCAGGTCCTGAAGGGCTTCCAAAATCTCCTCTACAACGGTCAGAGTATCCATATCCTCTTTATATCTCTTGTTTAAAAAACTGCTCCAGGCCAAAAACAAAAGCACCCAGACTGGGCATTTTCTCAGCCAGGTCATGGGTGAAGAAGTTAAAATCAAGCTTCCTGACCACCGCATTGAGCCTGTCGCGTTTTTTGGTGTAATCATGACCGGCAAGCTGATAGGCAGCTTTCATATCGCCGGAAGGATACTCCCGCTCCTCCATATTCCCTTCCCTGGGGTTGAAACCCAGGTGTTTTTCGATATACTCGGGAGTTAGTTTCCTGGAGACTTTTCTCAGGTGCTTATACTCACCCAGGAACCAGGCTTCGGTTTCCATAATGGCCAGATAGATATGGGTTCGCGCCTTTTTCTGAGGCAGCTTATAATTCAACCCCTTAAATAATTTGGTAATATCCTCCTTCACAAAGTTGGGATATACATCCCTCAGACCCATGATCGTGGTATAGCCGTTGGATACCAGCTTCTCCCTGTGAGCCATCAGATACCCCTTCACATTGGTTTCGCCGCCGCAATCGTAAATGAGTACATAAAAATCGGTAAGCCGGTCTACATGGGCAGCCCGCATGACAGTAAAGGACATTCTTACATTATGTCCTCCCGTAATCTTGACTGTTTGGATGGCAATCTTGTTCCGGTCCAACACCGTTTGTAACATCTGTCTGACCAGAATCTGTTCAGTCAGTCCCTCAACAAATATGGCCAGCTTCTTCATTCTGCTCTATCCTCTTCACCCTCTTCTTCGGTAAATCCCGATTTGAAGAATTCGCTGGCATAAAAGTCAAAATTATTTAGTCCGGTATATTTGAATTCCTCGAATATCTCACGCGAATTCTCATAATTGAAGAGGCTGATCTTATTCCCTTCCCGCATGATCACAGCCCAGTTCTCGATATCTACAGCATTCATAATAAATGAATCATTGGTCGACATGATCAATTGAATACTCGCCTCCTTGGCCTTTCTGATAAGCAACTGTACCAGCAGTTTGGCCCTGGTAAAGTCGAGCCCTTCCCCGATATCATCAATAATTACAAATCCCTTGTGCCCGCAGTAGATATAGTAATTGAGCTGGACCAGCACTGAAAATGCCCGGAACATACCCTGGGACATATCCCGTTGGGTCACCTGCTTTTCCAGTCCCGATTCGGTGGCGTAGACCGCATAGCGGTCCTGACTGGTCTGACCGAACCGCTCAGAAAAATGGATAATTCCAAAATCTTCCAGCTCGTAACTGATCTCGCCCATGTCTTTCAGCACCTGCTCTCTGAAGGGAGTAAACTCCTCACTGGCCACATGGATCGCAGGAACCAGAGAGTTATTGGTGATGGTCCAGTCCACTTCCTTGGATTCAAAAGTGGTTTTCAGGGCATATCGGGTTTTACCCAGGTCTCCGCTAAAATCAAACCTTCTTAAACTGATGGCCCACCCATGAATGATCTCAATGAAAGGATGCTGTAGCCTGTCCCTCTTGGCATAACAGGCCAGCTGATCGTGCGGAATTTCAAATTCCAGAAAGATGGTACCGGGGGTTGCTTCATATTTAATAACTCCATTCCCGCTTTCACCACG
>CAZURA010000016.1:7208-57058 GCA_964622985.1 uncultured Bacteroides sp.
TCATCCCCCACATAGAGCCGCTCCATTTGGATGGTTTCCAGGTCGTACTCCAACTCATAACGCATGAGGTTTTCACTGTTCCTGAAAAGTAGTTCGTAGCTGACGGGGCCCGTGGCATTGGTACCTTTTCCCTGGAGCATGCTTACCAGGTCCGAAAGGGCATTCAGTGTGCGGGTCTTACCGCTGGAATTCTTCCCAACAACCAGGTTGATCTCGCCCAGACTCACATTATCGATCAACCATTCGATCTTCTTCCCGGCATTTTCCCTGAAGGTGAATTTGCGAAGATACATGAGATGTTCCTTATTAATAGTTAGTAAAGTGGCGGCTTTGCTACTAATCGAGGCTGTTCCATGCCTTTTCCATTAGTGCTCTGGTGGCAAGTATACCCTCGTGCTCACCCACTACCTCACCCTCATATTCTATCCCAATATACCCCTCATATTCGGATTTCTTAACAATTTCAAGCATTTTGTAGTAGTCGATTATTGCATCTTCCCCCTTTTCGTTGAAATTGTATGACTTCGCACTGACCGCTTTGGCATAAGGCATCATTTCAGAAACACCCTGATACCTGTCGTATGCTTTCTCGCATTCACCCTGTGTGCTTCCCCATTTTGCACTGAGACACCAGTTTCCGAAATCGGGAAAGGTTCCCACATTGGACATTCCCGTTTGCTTAACGATATCCACAATCAACCTGGCATCTGAGCTAAAGAGTCCATGGTTTTCAATGATAATATGTATATCAGACTGAGCAGCATACTCTGCCAGCCTGCCCAGTCCATCTACCATGGAAGTACGGAATAATTCCCTGTCCGATTCACCAAAGGCATTTACCCTGATGGAATGGCACCCCAGTATACTGGCGGCATCAACCCATTTATGGTGATTTTCCACAGCTTTTCTTCTCTCCTTTTCACTGGCTGTTCCCAACTCTCCTTCATCATCCACCATGATTAGCAGGCTATTCACTCCTGCCTGATCAGCCCGCTCCTTCATCTTCAGCCAGAATTTCTCATCCCGGGAGGAGTCCACATAAAACTGATTAACATATTCAATAGCATCCAGGCCATAAGTTTCCCTGGCAATGGCTGCAAAATCTATGGGATCAAGTTTACCCTCGAAAAAGTTACGGTGCAAGGACCACTGAGCCAGGGAGATTTTCAATGGTTTGCCACCACTGACTTGCTGATTCGCATTTGATCTGGTGCCGTAAGAGAGCATTGGTGAACAAACCAGAGCTGTGGCTCCCCATGCACTTTGCCTTAAAAAACTCCTTCTCCTCATCATAGTAAATTACAGTGCATAGGTTAGTCCAAACATGGCCCTGAACCTGTATGCCGGATATTGGTGATAGATGTAATACTTTTGCGCTGCCAGGTTATTGAATCGTGCCCAGAACGAGAGCAGCTTACTGTAACGGTACTCCAATTCAAGGTTGGCATCAATGGAAAGCGGCAAGGTCTCTTCCAGAAGCGGATTGAAGTTTTCGTAGTAGCGAGCTCCAATAGCTGTCACTCCCATATTGACCAGTATCTTATCACTCATGTTATAACGGGCCAGGAAAGAAAGGTCAAATGCCGGTTTATTCCAGGGACGATCTTCCCTGACCAAGGTGGCATAGTTGTAATAGTTGCCCTTCAGAAATAGTTTCCATGAATCGGCAGGACGAATGGCAAACTCCCCATGAAGGTTGATTAAGGTGATGTCGTCATACACCACATTAAACTGGTTCATGAGCACCTGGCTGGTATCGTTCACAAAGAAATAGTGATCGTCGATAATGGAATAGCTGCCCTTCAGGTTATAGGCCAGGGCATCGGAAAAGCGTCCTTTCAATCCGGCAAAGGCAATCAGCTTATGATTGGTGGGGCGAAGGGCCAGATTGGGTATGATATAGGGATTCTCTTCCACAGTGGCCCGGTAACTATTGGATTCCAGGAATCCGTCCACCCCGAAATAGGGAATGATCACCTCCTTTACAATATGGAACTGGAAAGAGGCTTTTGGATAAAAATGGGGAGTAAACAGGCCATCACTGATCTCTCCATAGGTATTGAATCCAGCTGTAAATTTCCATTCAGGTGTGTTTTTGGCAATATGCGGATTGATCCAGAATCGGGTCTGGTTCCCCACCACTGTATCCCAATCTGCATAGTGCCCAAAGAATTCTCCTCCAAAATCGCCTGCAATATCAATCACTCTCAATCTTTTATTGAAATCAAACCGGGCGGCGGCTCCATGCTCCATCTGATCAAACTGATGGGTGAAGAAGTAGTAATCCACCGAAGCGTCGTAGTTAAAATGAAATGAATCGGCATGCATGGAGTGCAGACCCAATCCTCCCTCAGCTGTAAAATAGGGGTGTACAGCATTTTCCCTGGACAGCACGGTATCTTGTTCTGGATCCACACCGTAATGTACATAGGAATTGTAACTGGCACCCGCATGATAATCAAATACAGCCTTTTTCAGAAACCTGCTTCCCCTGATCTCACCACTATTTTCATTAAATCCTGCCGGAGCCTTCAGATCGTTATCCAGCTTTACCTTGCCATTCATGGAATGGTGCTTCAGAGACAAACCAAACGTACCATCCCTGGATCTGAGCTGATGGATATTCAATTCGGCTAATGGGGTCAGGTAGTTTCCCATGCCCAGGGAAAGCTGGCTCTTATAGAGTTTCTTCAAAGGCATCTTCACCATTCTGGCTGCCTGGATGGGCGCTACCCTGAATTTGCTGTCATACCTCTTGGGGTAAAGCTGGTAGGTGAATTGAGGCATATCATAATCAATCTCCTCATCCAGGCTGGGAAGCAATTCAATCTTTTCAGCCCCTGACAGAGTGGGCGAATAGGGTTTCACCACCCTGACCTCTTCCTGCTGAGCCTTCAGGGAAAGCAGAAACAGAGCTCCTATCAAAAGGGTTAATACAGATCTCAACAACAGGTTATTATATCTCATGTCACTTATTTTCAAATGTACTTTATAGTTCCAGTTCACTTTCTGGTGCAATATTACTCTCCGCCTGCTCGGTCAGCGCCCGTTTTCGTTGTTTGGCATTAGCGATAATCCCATCATCAGGAACCGTGTAATAATCAATCAGACTCTGGAGGGAATTGATGGCTGAGAACTCATCCCCTTTGGCGATGTAGATATCGGAAAGGGTCAGAAATGACATTCCCATCCAGTACTGGTGAGGAGTATTCATTTCAATGAAAGTGTATACCTGCTCCTCTGCCAGATCCATCTCACTGCGGTCAAACAATATTTCGATCACCATATATTTTGACTCCGCTCCCTCTTTGCTGTTCACTTCTTGACCCACCTTCTGATAGAAATCAAAGGCAAAATCCACCTCATTCAATTCGTGGAACGATTTGGCAAACTTAAAATTGGCTTCACGAACGAACTCCTCCTGCAGTTTGTCCAGCTGAAGCACCTGTCTGGCCGCCTCAATGGTATTGGAGTACTCCCCCAGTTCAAAATAACATCGCATCAGTCCCACATGGGCATCGAAGATATTGTTCTTCTGCTCTGCCATCTCGATCATGCCCCTGTAGTTATCTGCTGCCGCATGGTAATTTCCCTGTCTGAAGTTGATTTTTGAAGCAGCCTCAAGCGCCGGTTCGGTAAACATGTTACGCGACTGCCTGATGATGAAATCGAGCGATTCAAGCGCCTGCTCATTCTGCTGCAGCTTAAGCTGGCAATCGGCTTTATAGTAGTGGGCATTCAACAGAAACCTTCCGTTGGGATAGGCATCCAGGTAATCGATAAATGACCGGACTGTTTCCTGGCAATCCCCTCCCATGTACACCATCTCTGCAGCTACATAAGATAGTGAATCCTGTTCCCTTCGGCTGATATCCTGTCCAAGCTCAGTAAGGAAAGAGAGGTATCCGTCCACATTATCCTTCCTTACATAAATATTCTTAATGCTTGTGAGTGCATTATCTGCTTCAGGGGTTCCGGGATAGCGGGTAGCCACCTGCTCATAGTAGGTCAGGGCCTGGTCATACTCACCACTGTTATAATGGATGAGTCCCAGTTGGTTAAGTGCTTTATTGGCATAACTGGAGTTGGGATGCTCATTGACTACCTTTTCGTAATAGCCGCGCGCCTCCGTCGATTTATTGAGTACTACATAACTCCTTCCTATTTCGAAAAGGGCATCATCCACAAAATTTGAGTTGCCCTGTTGTTCTATCAGTTGACTAAGTACTTCCACCTTTTCCAGAATCCGGTCTAAAAGTCCCAAAGTGAAACCTTTCTGGAACATGGCATAATCCACATCGGCTTTCCCCATTGCTATACAGAGGTCATAGTATTCCATGGAAGAGGGATACCTGGTTTGTACGAAGTAGCAATCTGCCACCCGGTTATAGGCATCTGCAATGGTGGAGGTCGCTTTACCTTGTTCCAGCCTCAGGAATTTCCCAAACCAATCCATTGATGTTTCGTAGGACTCCTGATCAAAATGGAGGTATCCCATGCTGTAGTGACATAGGGAATACTCCTCTTGCTGATGAGCTCTCTCATCTTTGAGAAATTCCGTGTAGTACATTTGAGCCGTCCGGAGATCACCTGTCCTGTATGCAGCTTCACCAAGCCAGAAGTAGGTCCGGGAAGCGATAACCTGATCGAACACAGCGTGCTGCAAGGAAGCTTCAAAAGCATCCACCGCTTCGTTGAATCTCAGGTTCTTATACAATTCAAGGCCCCTGTAAAAGGAGACCTTCTGGTAGGCTTTCTGGATCTTGTCATCCTTTACCTTGATCTTCTCCAGAGAAGCCATCGCCATGCTGTAATTCCGGGTTCCCAGATAAGCCATAACCAGGTAGTTATAGGCTTCATCCATGTTATCGGCCGCCGGGTAATTCCTGATGTATTCCTCAAATGCCCTGATGGCTTCGTTGAATGGGTTGTAGGAGAGTTCATAAGTGACTTTGGCATAATTGAACATGGCGTCTTGCTGGATCCTGGGATCAAAACTCATCTTAGCAGCCTGTGAAAAGGCTATCCGTGCCTTGTTCTTGTCACCCAGCTGCAGATAACAATCAGCCAGGTGGTAAAGGGCGCTCTGCGCTATCTCGGTTTTCCTGTAACTGATCTGCTCAAACAGCTTCCTGGCATTTTCATATTCCTGGTTGCTGTAATAGGCAAAAGCCAGCTGATACCGGTCATGTATGGTATAAGCATTGGTATTACTCCTGTAAGTCTCCAGGTAAGGGATGGCCTCCTTAAACTGAGATTTCATGAAATAGGACTCCCCGATGATCTTTGCAATTTCGCCCAGCCTCCTTTCACTTACCGAGTCCATCAAAGAGGGAGCATAGGCAATGACCTCATCATATTTCTTCTGCAAATAGAGTATCTGGGAAATGTAATAGGGAGCTATACTGGAAAAAAGCGGATCCTTATCAATCTTTCTGAAACCCATTAATGCAGTTTCGTAATTCTCATCCACATAGTGAATATGTGAATAGTAGTAGACAGCCGGGGCGTTGTAGGAGGACTCCACATCCTGTATCTCATAGAAATTGACCCTTGCCCCTTTAAAGTCCTTCCGCTTGTAGAAGGAGTAACCCTTTTTAAAATAGTACTCTGACAATTCGGTTCTGTTCAGTTTAAAGCGGTCGACCCGGTTATACCAGGAAATGGCTCTTGCCCAGCTGTTTTTATCATAGAAATATTCGGCCAGACGAAATGCGGCTTCATCCACATGCGGACTCTCCGGATACTCCGATATGAATGTATGTACCAGGTATTCGGAATCGTCGTTGCGCAACTCTACAGCAGACATGGCCCTGTAAAAGGAGGCCTCGGAGGTGATCTCCGACCTGGAGTCGGGATGGGCCGATAAATAGTGATCAAACACCTGTCGGGCTGCCCCGTATTTCTCTTTCTCAAAGAGCTGTAACCCATTCAAATATTCGTTGTCTCCATATTCATAAACAGCGCTTTTCTGTCCATAAAGCATGAAGGAGAGCAGGAGTAAGAAGAAGGGTGATAATATCTTTGCGGATCGAATCATAAGTATAGTATTAACTAGCTAAAATTACGAATATTCCAGGCGGCTCTTTGAGCGACACTTCTTTTTAATTAACAGACAACTGTTAATTTTTAGTATGATTTTAATTCTTAATTTAGCCGGATATTTACCTTGATATGGCGCTGGATAATGTCATCACCCTGGAAAATGCAGTGATTGCTGTTGATGATCACATCGTGCTTTCGGACGTGGATCTTTCTGTAGAGAGAGGTGAGTTTGTGTATATTATTGGACGCGTTGGAAGTGGTAAAACCAGCCTGATTAAAACCCTCAATGCTGAACTGCCTCTGGAAGAGGGAAGTGGAGTCGTTTCCGGATTTCAGCTTGAGAATATCAAGCGTAAAGAGATCCCCATGCTCAGGCGAAAAATGGGTATCGTATTTCAGGATTTCAAACTGTTGATTGATCGATCAGTGGACAGTAACCTTGAGTTTGCACTGAAGGCGACAGGATGGACTAATAAAGAGGAGATTAAGGATCGCATATCCGAAGTACTGGAAAAAGTAAACCTGGGTTACAAAGGGTATAAGATGCCCCATCAACTTTCAGGAGGGGAACAGCAGAGAGTGGTTATTGCCAGGGCTTTGCTCAATGATCCCGAGATTATCCTTGCCGATGAACCCACAGGCAACCTGGACCCGGCCACCTCAGATGAAATCATGAGGATCCTGGTTGACATATCAGAAAATGGACGGGCCGTAATGATGGCTACCCACAACTACAACCTGATTAAAAGAATCCCGTTCCGCACCCTTAAATGTGCAGATGGAAAGCTCACAGGAGCCAATCTGAGCGAGGTGGATATTGACAGGTTGATCCAGAACGAATAAGCTCGACTCCATGGAAATGAAGTCATATACCCTGGAAGAGATAGATTCACATGTACAACCCCTCCTTTCAGGAAGTCAGGATGTAGTTCCGCTCAATCCACTCCGCCTCCAATCCTATTTGAATAATCCCAGGGCCGAGAAAACGGATCCCCTGCTATTTGAACTGCAAATTGATGGCAAGCTGGTGGCTTACAGAACATTGCTTCCCGATTGCTTTTATAATGCAGAAGGCCATCCACAACGCTTTGCCTGGCTCAGTGGCAACTATGTGGATCCACAGTTCAGGCGCCAGGGATTTTCCACTAAGTTGTTGCAGATGGTCGAAGCGCATTGGGAAGGGAGGTTGATGTATACCAACTATGCACCAGCTTCCAAGGCCGTATATGACCAGACCGGACAATACCCGGTGTATACCCGTAGAGACGGGAAACGTTTCTATCTCAGGGCAGCCTCCAGAGAGCTACTGTCCAAGCGGGTGGGTTTTAGAAATATGCTGCGCTTGGGAGATGCTTTGGTAAACCGGTTGCGGGAGGGAAAACTTCCGAGATTTCTTCCGGTGGATCACTCCCAATGCCTTATAGAAAACATAACTAAGATAGATGATGAGCTGGCCAGGTTGGTGGACAGGTCTCTTGAAAGCTCACTCTTTCGAAGAGATTCAGAAGTTCTGAACTGGATCCTGGAATCTCCTTGGGTAACCGCAGAGCAGGTGAATCGGCTTAATTACCCCTTCTCCTATCAGGTAGAACGATTTGAGAACGTATTGTTAAAGTTTACTCTTCCGGGAAGTAAGGGTACCGGGATGATGTGGCTGGTGATCCAAGACCGTAAACTATCTGTTCCCTATCTCTTTGCCGATTCAGATGATCTCTACAGTCCCATGGCAAGAACAGTTTTACACACCATGATTTCTTTGGAAAGTGCTTATTGTACCCTACGTCATCCCCAACTGGTTCAACAACTCCTGGTCTATAAAAAATGGTTTCTGTCTGTCAGGAACATGCCCCAGTGGATCTTTGTCCATAAAAACATGGCACCGCAAGTTCCCTCAGATCTTTTTATCCATGACGGGGATGGGGATGTGGCCTTTACAGGTTAATCTGAGATGAAGCGCAGAGCCAGATTAGTAGCGGAGGGTATTGCGTCCCAGAGGTTTCTTTACCAGGTAATATAGGAATTCCGCCTTTACCGCCTTCATGGCCGGCGCCTCATATTCTTCCATAGGGATCCGCTGAATGAAGCCCCGCTTACCGGTCTTCTTTACACCCGATGTACCCAGCAGTACCGATGCAATTTGCTCATTCAACAGGGTGTCAATCACATGTTTAGGAACTCCTTTACTGGTAAATGGGAATGAGAAATAGCGTGTAGACACCTTAAATCTTTGTTGAAGGTCGTCTATGCTTTCTTTTACCTGTGTTATCATTTCTTCGGGCTTCAACTCAGCAAAATCAGCATGATCAAGCGAATGTCCACCGATTTCAAAACCCCATGCCATCAGGTCCTGTACCTGTTTTGTGCTCATGTAGACCGGCTCTTTATGGATAGAAGCAATGAAGTCCACATCCACTTCTTTCGCTAGGGCATTTAACAAAGGTTGCTGATGGTAAGTAACCATAAGGATCGCTTCTGTCACTCGCTCTTGAGGTATTACAAGATATTCAGCTATCCTCTCCCTGGCCCTGCAATCGGTCTGGATCTGATCGATCAGGATGCTCGCCTTATAGCGGTAAAAGAGATCCGTATTGTCAATGAAATGGTTATTTAAAAAAAAGGCCGCAGGTATCCCCTTCTTCTTCAGAAGCGGAGCTATCACCTGATGGCACTCTGCCAGTCCGTCATCAAAAGTGAGCACCATAATCCGTCTTCCCTTCTCTATTCTCTCCATTTTCAGGAAATCTCCGAGAGCCACAGGCTCAAACCATTTCAGCATCTCCTCCAGATCTTGTTCGAATTCCTGAATGCTGCGATGGTTGTAGAGATGTTTGATATGCCGGAGCGGTTTCTCTGAGACAGAATGGTAGAATGGAAAGATCACGGGTACACCGGAAAGCCGGATAATACTCCTCAGTGGGACCAGGTGTGAAACGGTGGATGTGGCTATTTTCTTTCGGTTAACCAAGTTTTCCTAATTTATTGAGAAATAGTGGTAACCGGCTAAAACTGACTTTCTGGTAAGTCTCCGGTCTGGCGCCGAATCCAGCAAAAAAACGGGCAACAGAAGGTATGTTGGATCCCTCGAAATCCAGGACCAGCTCACTTCCTGCGTGCTCATGAATGAATGCATTGATCAGCTTAAACATGCTTCGTTGATCTTTTCCTTGCTCGTTGGAGGCTGATATCAGGTAGATGGCCCTGGTCTGGCTGAATCCAAAGAAAGCTGCAGCATTGAGGGTTTCGGAACCTCTGATGCCATAGATCGATCCTACACCCCGTTTTTGTATGGTTTCAAGAAGGTTCAGCAACCAACTATACTGCTCCCCGGATCTTTGGATCACATCATTGGTCCTTTTGAAATCCACCAATTCCCGGCATGAAATTCCTGTGTCAATATTCTCCTCGATTTGATGAGCCCTCTTTATATTACGCTTGGTGTTGGTAGAAAATTTTGTGTAAAGCTCATCATAGGGTGACCGAAGATCAAGCACATAATTGGTTTTATCCTCTACCGCAAAAGGGTTCACTTCACCCACCGGGTTCTTCACATTGAAATGGATAGAGGCAAACCTGAATTTCGCAGTCAACTCGGAAAGCAGAGAATGGATTACAGCGGGCTCTATACGTTCCTTGCTGAATACTCCTAGTTGCTGGGTATAGAAAGGTTGGTACACATATTTGAGCCCATATTTTCTTTTCCAGATCAAAGGCATGATAAAGCGGTAATCGTCCATCACCAGGGCCGACCAGTTAGCCGCCACTGCATCCAGATACCATGAGTAGGGATAGAGGGTTTCGGCAGGTGATTCAGCAATCACTTCATCCCACTTCCGGACATCCATATCACGCCTATGTATAAATCTAATTTCCATCTTTCTTTGCGCCTGGTGCTCAATTATATCAAAACCCATCACCCATACCCATCACCCATCACTCATTCCAACCTGACCACCGTGATTCCAGCCCCACCCCGGTCCACATGCTCATCTCCATACCACTCCACCAGATCCACCGAATGCAGGTATTCCCTGATCAGCTGGCGAAGGATCCCGTTCCCTTTCCCGTGCAGGATCCTGAGCTCACGGGCATTGACCATGATGGCCTCATCGATAAAATCGACCACCAGTTCCATGGCTTCATCGGCTCGTTTTCCCCTCAGGTCGATGTCGGGACGAAAATGGACCCTCCGGGTACCCACATCCCAGTCACCCAGATCCACTTTCGATTTATCTTTTATCCTGAGGCGACCCGCCTCTTCTGCTTTGATCTTCTCCAATTGATCCAGTTTGGTATTGGTCTTGAGCATTCCAAAAGCGACCACACAATGCTTCCCTTTCAATTCAAGCACTTCACCCGGGATCTCCTGGCCTTTAATGCGCACCATATCCCCTATGTGGATTTCAGGATCTTCCTTCACCTGTTTCTGGGCCAGGGTCTTCCTGGAACGGTGACTCAGATCAGGTCTTCTGGATTCCAGTTCTGTGCCACGCTGACGAATCTCCTTCAGCTCATTTTCAGCTCTTTTCTCTTCTTTCCCTTTCTCAATCTCCACCTCTTCCTTGAATGACTCCAACTCTATCCTCACCTTCTTCGTCCGCTCCTTTTCTGCCTCCGCCTCCTTGATCTCCCTGATGGTCTGTTCGATCTTCTTATTGGCCCCGGCCAGCATAGCATCTGCCTTCTCCTTTGCCTCTTTCACGATGGCCTTCCGCCTTTTTTCACTCTCCTGCAATTCTCGTTCATAACGACCCATCAGATCCTCCAGCTTCTTCTCCGACTGCCTGATCTTCTGCCGCTTTCCTTCCCAATATTTCTTATCTCTCAGGATCTCCCGCAGGTGTTTATCGAAATCGATATGATCCTGTCCCACTTTTTCCGAGGCTTTATCCAGCACATCCTCCGGTAGTCCGATCTTCCTCGCTATTTCAAAAGCGAATGAGCTTCCCGGTTTCCCCACCTGCAACTGATAGAGAGGTTGCATCTGCTGGTTATCAAATAGCATGGCACCATTCACAATTCCATCAGTGGAGGTGGCATAATGCTTCAGACTGGTATAATGGGTCGTAATAATTCCGTAAGTCCCTGCCTGGTTTAACTCCTCAAGGATCGATTCAGCTATGGCACCGCCCAACATAGGTTCGGTTCCTGTCCCGAATTCATCGATCAGGATCAGTGTATCCGCTGCAGCATGTTTGACAAAATACTTCATGTTCAGCAGATGGGAACTATACGTACTAAGATCATTGTCAATGGATTGCTCATCACCAATATCAATAAAGATCCCTGCAAAAATGCCAAATACGGACTCCTCCCCGGAAGGTACCAGCATTCCACACTGAAGCATGTACTGCAACAATCCGATGGTCTTCAGGCAAACCGACTTGCCTCCTGCATTGGGTCCGGATATGATGAGGATCCGGTTATTCCCTGACAAATGGAATGAAAGGGGAACCACCTTCTTCTTTTCTGCCTGATGGGCCAGGTAGAGTAAGGGGTGCACGGCCTCTCTCCAGTCGAATACCTGTTCGTCCTTCAGCTGAGGCCGGGTCGCTTTGATTCGAAGGGCAAAGAGCGCTTTAGCCCTGATAAAATCGATTGTGGAAAGGAATACCTGAGCCGAAAGCAGGTCTGGAATATAGGGTCTGATATCTCCTGTGAATTCCAAGAGGATCTGGATGATCTCCCTGCGCTCGGCATACTCAAGTTCCCGGATCTCGTTGGAGAGTTCAACCACTTCGGCTGGCTCAATAAAAACGGTTCTTCCCGAGGCTGACTCATCATGGATCATGCCGCCCATTTTTCTCTTGTTTCCTGCCATGACTGGAATTACAGGTCTGCCATTCCTGAACGTGGGAGCTGCCTCCTCATCCACCCATCCTTCTCTTTGTGCCTTGTTCATGACCTGGTTCAACTTCTTGGACACGGTCCCCTGTTTCTCCTGTTGACTTCTTCTGATCTGGTGCAGTGTGGATGAAGCGTTGTCCCTGATCTTTCCATGTTTGTTAAGGATCTTCTGAATTCGATCGTGCACAAAGGGGAACACCTTAACCGGCTTGCAGATTTCGCCCAGCGCAGGATAGTTCTCCTCTTCATCCGACTTAAAGAAATGGAGTATGGCCCGTATAGAATCAAGACTCTTCACCAGTCCGAATACCTCCTCAGTAGTCAGATAGGTCCCTTCTATTTCTGCCTTTTTGAGGGCTTCCCTGTTATCTATGAAATGGTTGATGGGAAACTCATCTTCGTGTTGGATGATCTCCCTGAATTCCTCCACAAGTTGCAGATCCTGCAAAATAACTTCATGATCGGTTTGGAAAAACATCGCATCCACCCGCTCCTTTCCAGGTTCAAACAGGCAGTGGGACTTTACCAATTCCCGGATCCTGTCAAATCCGATCTTCGCCTCAAAATGTTCAGGATAAATCAACTCTCTTCATATTTTATTAAATCTCAATCCACTTTCCGCTCCCGGCTGATTCATACACCGCCTTCAGCACTCTGGTATTTTTGAGGGCATCTTCCAGGGTGACCGGTACTTCACTCCCCTCCAGGATTGCTTTTGAAAAAGCATCTCCCATCAGGCTGTACTGATCTGCCACAGGATAGGTGTGTGTGGTGATCTCATCCAGCAGGATGTTCCCTTTGTCCTGCGCCACGATACAAGACCGGTCGTTGGGTGCATTAAACGGGATCATGATTTCCAGATGCCCTCCGGTTCCAAACAGATGAAAGCGCTGGTAGGGCGCCAGTTGGGTACTCACCGCAAACTGGGCCTGTCCCGAAGGAAAATCCATGATTACACTGCTCAACCTGTCGATTTTCATCTCAGGATCCATCTCCAAAAGAGAGATCACCCGTTTGGGCTCCTCTTCAAACATGTACCTCGACATGGTGATCCCATAACATCCGATGTCCCACATTCCCCCTCCTCCCAACTCAGGAATGTTCCTGATATTGGAGGGATCCGCATTGTAATAGCTGAACATTCCCTGTATCAATCGCAACTCTCCCACTTCCCCGCGCCGCACTCTCTCCCGGGTTTCCATCCACTGGGGATGCGTTTTCACCATAAAAGCCTCCCCCGCTTTCACCCCACATTCATCCCGAACCTGAATCATCTCTTCCACCTCAGCCACAGAAAGACCGAGGGGTTTTTCACACAACACATGCTTCCCCGCTTTCATAGCTCTCACACTCCACTCCATATGGAGGTTATTGGGTAGAGGATTGTAAATGGCATCCACATCAGGATCTTCGATCAATGCCTCATAGGATCCATGGGCGTTTTTAATACCCAGGCTGTTAGCCGCTACCACAGCCATATCCAAAGATCTGGAGGCGATAGCTGCCACCTCACCAAAAGTACTCTTCTGGATACCCGGTATCACTTGTTTCAACCCTATTTTGGCTGTACTAAGTACACCCCATCGGATTTTATTCTCTGTCATGATCCATCGTTTTGGGATGACATATTACATTTGTGCCATAAATGTAACAAAAAGAGCTCAGGGTTCAGGAAGCCTAGGGCATCATTATTTAGCTGCATCGGAACACATACAGCGTCACTTTCAGGCCTCTTACCTACCTCCATTTTCGGGATTTTTGCATGTCACAGGGTGGTGACTTCTTCACAGGGCAGTGACTTATGAATCATCATGACGCATCTTTCTCCGCCCTTGTAATACCCTGTTTTCCTGTTTATTACAGTAACAGTATCCGCAAATACGAATGAAACCAAAAGTCACACGTTTGGAAAAACTCACAAGCTTGTGACATCCGGATTTTCCGAAATGGACAACCCAGGTTTCATATATTACACAGTTGAGAAAAATCCGGAGAAAGTATCCACATTTTTTATTGCTTATCACTTGTTGAACCCTTGGACTCAAATCCCAACCTATAACTCAGAGAAATCAAAGGGAGCCTTTAGCTCAACGAAGTTAGTTATTGGGATGTCCAAACAGGATGCTGAATCAGTGAATACCATGGGAAGTCTCCTGTAAAATAGATCTGATTTCCATTCTCAGTGTATCGGCAGTTTTATCATTGTTGTCAATGGAATAATCTGTTGTCATATTCTTTGCCAGTACTTGTGAATTGACCTCCTCTATCACTTTAAAAACTTCACTGATGTAGTCAGGATCGTCCAGGTTTCTATCTTTCCGGACTTTCAATACCCACTCTTCTACCCTAACAAAATCGATGTGGAATTCCTTTTGGATCAACGTTCCGATAAAAGTCTTACCGCTCCCTTTGGGCCCGATTAGAAGTAATATTTGCTTGTGTCTCAATGCTCCAGTTCCTCCTCCATGAGGGTGAAAATTTCTGTCTCTTTCTCAGCTACCTGCTCCAGGATCTGAGCTTGCATTAACAGGATCTCACTGCTCCAATTCTGCGGACCGGCAGTAAAAGAAGGAAGCAGATTATCCTGTATATCAGTCAGCAAGTCGACAACATCCTGGTAATTCTTTATGATCCTTTCGCCATTTCTCAGCTTTTGGGCACTATTCATTGAGCTTAGGTAACTGACTGCGGCTTTTCGTGCATCCACCAAGCAGTTAAAAAGGGTGAGGTTCACTTCATGATGCTCGAAACCTCTCTTTGGAAGGGATAAGGCCATGTTTTTTAAATCTTTGCTCCAATGCTTATAGGCACTTCTCCCGCTTTTATATCCCTCAAAGTCTTCTGTCTTCCCAAGTTGAACAGCGATTTTCAGAGAGTTCTTAAAGATCTCTTCCGGGTGCAGAGGCTCACTGCGATCCCCAATGAAGAAAGATAACCATGGCGCATGCTCAGCCAGAGAGTATTCTTCTGTTTCATCAAAAAAGGTACGGCAAAGGATCCCTGGCCTCTTTTTCAGGTATCCGGTGATGATTCCCCATTCCGGACAGACCTTCAGATTGATGGCTACAATGGGAACACCCCGGTTGATCTGTTCCTTGATCTTCTGGTACAGGGATCGGATATCATCAAAACTGTTATCATCTATAGAGTGTAGGGTGGTTGAGTATCCTAAAGATGAAAAAAGCACCTTTGAAACATCGAATCCGGTGGTCATATCTCCTGCGCTGGGGCACCAATCGGGATGAAAATGCAACCGGAATGCTGCTCCGGATAAACCCATCAGATAGTCGTAAGAGTATCGGGCTCCCAAGGCGTTGAGTGCCAGCTGAGCAGATCGGATAAAACTGGTATCAAAGCCTTCTCCCCACTCCAGTCTCGGGAGATGATCAATGTATACCTGGTATTCTGTTTCCCTGAGAAATGCTTTCATGATACATCATTTTTCTCTCATCAAATTACGAAAAAAAGAGCTAGATTTAACTCCTTAACAAAATCACTATTTCAGCTAACTAAAAAGAATTTCAGGCAATGGCAAAGAGGAAACTAAACATGGGAATGGTAGGTGGAGGACCCGGTTCCTTTATCGGACGCGTTCACTTTATGGCAGCCATACTGGATGGCCAGGTCGATCTGGTTTGTGGTGCCTTCAGTTCAAAACCGGAAAAATCCAAGGTGACCGGTGCAGAGTACTATCTGCCTCCGGAAAGGATTTATGACACTTACCAGGATATGATCACTGAAGAGGCAAAGCTACCTGAAGGGAAACGCATGGATTTCCTCTGTATCGTCACTCCCAACCACCTTCATTTCGAACCGGCCAAACTGGCTATGGAGAACGGGTTTCACGTCGTGTGCGACAAACCGCTGACCCTGAATGTAAAAGAGGCTGAAGAGCTGGTTAAGGTAAAGGAAAAGACAGGCATGTTGTTTGCACTGACCCACACCTATTCGGGGTACCCTATGGTAAAAGAGGCCAGAAAACTGGTGCAGGAAGGGGAACTGGGAAAGGTCAGGAAGGTAGTGGTGGAGTATCCGCAGGGATGGCTTAGTGAACCTCTGGAACAGACCGATCATGTACAGGCCTCCTGGCGCGGTGATCCCAACAGGTCGGGTAAAACATGTTGTGTTGGGGATATTGGAACCCACGCTTTCCATCTGGCAGAATATGTAACCGGACTCAAGGTGGATGAACTCATGTCGGACCTCAGCACACTGGTCCCCAACCGGGTGCTGGATGATGACGCTAATATGCTACTTCATTTCAAAGGCGGAGCACGAGGGGTACTATATGCCAGTCAGATTTCAGCTGGTGAGGAAAATGCCATCAAGCTTCGGGTGTACGGAGAAAAGGGAGGATTGGAGTTCAATCAGATGGAACCCAACACATTGATCATTAAATGGCTGGACAAACCCATTGAAACCAGGCGAACAGGCACCGGTTTTGTGAGTTCCATTGCAGCCTACAACACCCGTGTTCCGGCAGGCCATCCCGAAGGGTATCTGGAAGCTTTTGCAAATATCTATCGCAATGCGGTCACCTCTGTTCAACATATCATGGAGGGTACTGAACCACCGGAGGAAGCAACAGACTATCCGACCATATATGATGGATTAAGGGGAATGAGATTCGTGGACAAAGCTGTGGAAAGCTCAGAAGCCCAATCCTGGCTTAAGCTATAGCAGATCACTAGGAACATTTATGAACTATGCGTTGATATTTGATATGGATGGAGTCGTAATTGACAGCAATCCGTATCACAAGATTTCGTGGAAGAACTTTCTGGATAAAAGAGGCATTCCTTTTAATGATCAGATATTTGATGAAGTGATCTCCGGAAGAACGGGGAACACCTCTCTCCCGATTTTATTTGGAAAAGAGCTTTCTGAAGATGTTACTGCTGATTATGTGATGGAAATTGACAGTGAATTCCAGGAGATACTTCGTCAATCTGATGATGCAGCTCCACTGGCAGGTCTTCAGGAATTGCTGGAATCGGCCAGAAGTTCAGGAATAAAAACTGCTTTAGCTACTTCGGCACCTCCTGGAAATGTGAATCTTACGATGGACAAGTTGAACTTCAGGCACTATTTTGATGTCATTATCGATAAAACGGAAGTGGTCCACGGTAAACCAGACCCGGAAGTATATCTGAAAACTCTGGATAAGCTGGGTGTCGAAACAAACCGCTGTATTGTATTTGAAGATTCCAAATCAGGGATCAAATCAGCCCTGGCCGCAGGTCTCCGGGTCATCGGTGTTTCCACGGGGCATAGCCGGGAGTTGTTGTTGGAAGAAGGGGTCAGCATGGTGATTGAAGATTTCCGGAACCTGAATCTGGAAGATATGTTCCAAATTATGCATTTAAATAATTAACCAAATGAAAAATTACTTTGCTTTGGGCTTGGCCCTGATTATGGGCTTATCCATCCTACAGGGACAGGAAAATATAACGTATCAGAAGCCGACTCATGAAATTCTCGATCTGGTGGACATCTCACTTCCTCCCACAGTTTTGTTTGACAATGACAAAGAGTTTGTGGTTCTGCTTTACAGGGATGCATACAAATCCATAGAGGAACTCTCCAAGCAGGAGCTCAGACTGGGAGGACTCCGGATTGATCCTACAACCAATATAGGAAGCAGGGTCACCTACTATAACCGAATTGAGATAAAAAATATCAAGAAGAAGGAGGAAGCTGCTAAAACAGTAATCGGGCTTCCTGATCATCCTCTGGTTACCAACTTCACCTGGTCACCCGACCAGAAAAAAATGGCATTTACCAACACCACCTCGGGAGGAGTAGAGATCTGGGTGTTGGATATTAATGCTGCAAAAGCAACCCGGTTGACTGATGCCAGGGCGAATGCCAATATGGGCAGTGCGATCCGATGGTTTGAGGACAGCAAATCCATGTTGGTAAAAGTGGTACCTGGCGATCGCAAACCTCTTATAGATGTATCACAATCAGTACCATCCGGACCAACTGTTTCTGTGGCAGATGGGAAAAAAGCACAAAACCGTACTTACCAGGATTTGCTGAAGAATATAAATGATGAACATAATTTTGAGCAATTAGCCACATCAGAATTACACAAAGTTTCACTGGACGGATCCAGTAAACTTTGGATTGAAAGTGCCATGTACAGCAGTATATCATTTTCTCCGGACGGAAGCTATGTGATGGTGACTACCATTGAAAAGCCTTTTTCCTACCTGGTACCCTATTACAGATTTCCATCAACTACGACCATATATACCTCAGATGCAAAAGTGGTAGAGACCGTACTGGAAGTACCCCTTATCGAAGACCTTCCCAAAGGATTCATGGCGGTCCGCAAAGGGAGAAGAAGTTTGACATGGCGCAGTGATAAAGAGGCTACCCTGGTTTTTGTAAAGGCGCTGGATGAAGGAGATCCTCAGAATGAAGTGGAATTCAGGGATGAAGTGTTTCAGCTGGAAGCCCCGTTCAACGGTAAACCCGTCAGCCTGCTTAAAACCCAAAATCGGTTTTCCTACATACAGTGGGGTACGGAAGAGGTGGCCATAGCTCACGACAGATGGTGGAATACTCGAAATACCAAATCCTACCTGTTTAATCCCTCGCATCGGTCAGAACAGGATCCCCGTGTGATTATTGACCGGAACTACCAGGACCAATACAACAATCCCGGATACTTTGTGACCCGCAGAAATGAATTTGGCAGTTATGTACTGGCCTTAAAAGAAGATAAGACATTTTTAGTGGGACGCGGCTATTCGGAAGAGGGGCAATTCCCTTTTCTGGATCAGCTGGATCTGAAAACCCTGGATAAAGAAAGGATCTACCAATCGGCATACACCGACAGGCTGGAAAACCTGAATGATTATGATGCTGAAAAGAAACAGTTACTGGTCCGCATTGAATCCCCCACCAACTATCCCAACTACTACTTCAGGGACCTTAAGCGTAACAAACTGGCACAGATTACAGCATTTGAGAATCCCTTTAAAAGCATCCAGGGGGTACATAAGGAGGTGATCCAATATACACGTGATGATGGCTTGGATTTGTCAGGCACCCTTTACCTGCCTGTAGGATATGATAGAGAGAAAATGGAGAAAATGCCCATGATCCTATGGGCCTACCCCAGAGAATTCAAAGATAAATCCACTGCAGGGCAGACCACAGCCAATCCCAACAGGTTTACCTATCCCAACTATGGATCTGCTCTTTTCTGGTTGGCTAAAGGGTATGTGGTACTGGACGGTGCTGCCTTCCCCATTGTAGGCGAAGGTGAAGAAGAACCCAATGACTCCTTTCGCAAGCAGTTAGTGGCCAACGGAAAAGCTGCCATAGATGCGGTGGATAAATTAGGATATATCGACAGGAAAAAAGTAGCTGTTGGAGGACACAGTTACGGCGCTTTTATGGTGGCTAACCTGCTTTCCCATTCCGATCTGTATGCAGCAGGAATCGCCAGAAGCGGGGCCTATAACCGGACACTTACCCCCTTTGGTTTCCAGAGCGAGGAGAGGAATTACTGGGAAGCTCCTGAAGTCTACTATACTATGTCTCCCTTTATGCATGCCGACAAAATGAAAACTCCCCTGCTGCTCATTCACGGTGAGGCAGACAACAATTCAGGTACCTATCCGCTTCAGAGCACACGCTATTTCAATGCCCTGAAAGGACTTGGAGCCACAGTCAGACTGGTCATGCTTCCCAAAGAGAGCCACGGCTACAGAGCCAAGGAGAGCATCCTCCATATGCTGTGGGAACAGGATCAGTGGCTGGAGAAGTATGTGAAGTGCAAGAGTAAGGAGGATTAAAACCAGCAATTTTATTACTGGTGCGAGATGCTAATTCCCTGAATCATTTTAACATTTCAATAAGAACAATCATTCTTACCCAGTGTTAGTAAGGTATTCTACATGACTATGAATACCAAACCTTTACTAGCAATGGCAAACAGAATCAATATCCTGATGCTGGTAGTGCTGATGGTCATACCAGTTACTATCACTGCTCAGAAGAAACAGAAGCGTAACAGAACCGATGCAAATATTCAGTCAACCACCTTTCGGCCCGACAGATTCAGTGCCCTCCAATGGCGAAACCTTGGACCCTTCAGGGGTGGGCGTTGTGTTGCAGTCTCAGGAATAAAGGATGATCCTATGACCTACTATTCCGGCAGTGTTGGAGGTGGTCTATGGAAAACTACAGATGCAGGCCTAAACTGGAAAAATGTTTCTGATGGCTATTTTCAGTCAGGTTCAGTAGGAGCCA
This sequence comes from uncultured Bacteroides sp., assembly GCA_964622985.1. Lineage (GTDB taxonomy): Bacteria > Bacteroidota > Bacteroidia > Bacteroidales. The sequence continues at coordinate 27,366 of CAZURA010000016.1, forward strand.
TTGCTGTCTCATCCAGCGATCCCAATGTGGTATATGTGGGCATGGGGGAGCACTCCATTCGCGGGGTGATGACCTCCCAGGGAGATGGGATGTACAAAAGTACTGATGGGGGAAGAACCTGGAAACACATAGGGCTTAAGGAATCAAGTACTATCTCTGCCATCTGTATTCATCCTGGTGATCCCCAACTGGTTTATGTGGCAGTCCAGGGAACCCAGTGGTCCGACAATAAAAACCGTGGAGTCTACAGATCTAAAAATGGGGGTGTTACCTGGGAACAGGTGTTGTACGTGGATGAAAAGACAGGTGCTGCAGATTTGAGCCTGGATGTAACTAATCCCCGGATCCTCTACGCAGGGATGTGGGACCATCGTCGCCTTCCGTGGCGTATCAGAAGTGGAGGGGAAGGATCCGGGCTGTATAAATCAACCGATGGTGGATATACCTGGGAACCCATCAACAAGAATCTACCCGACGTAATGGGCAAGGTGTCCGTGGATGTTTCTCCAGCAAATCCTGATCTGCTGTACGCTAATATTGAGGCCGAAGGTGAAGCAGGGGGGGTGTATCGGTCCCAAGATGCCGGAAAAAGCTGGAGCCAGGTCAACAAGGACAGAAATACTGTAGCACGGGCCTGGTATTATATAAAGATTTTTGCTGATCCGAAAGATCCGGAAACTGTTTATGTCTTGAACTCTCCCCTATTGAGATCCATTGATGGGGGTAAAACATTTGAACCTGTGCCTGTGGCCCATGTGGATCAGCACGACTTATGGATCAATCCGGAGAATCCGGGAAACATAGCACTGGCCAATGACGGGGGTAGCTGCATTTCTTTTAACGGTGGAATGAGCTGGTCCACCCAGAATAACCAGCCAACGGCACAGTTTTACAGGGTAATCACCGATAACCAGTTCCCATATCGCCTGTATGGAGGTCAACAAGATAACACCACGATAAGTATAGCCAGTAAAACCATTTACGGTGGAATAACAGAGAATGACTGGTATGTTGTTGCCGGCGGTGAAAGTGCATTTCTGGCGTTTAATGATCCAGATCATCCAGAGTTGACCTACGGAACAAGCATACAGGGATTTATCGATGTTCATGATAAAACTACAGGGATGTCAAAGGATATCATGGCCTATCCGGCTGTGAACCTGGGTACGATTCCGAAGGATCAAAAATATAGATTCAATTGGAATGGACCGTTGGTCCACAACCGGATCAATCCTCAGATACTTTATCATGGGGGAAATATTTTGCTGAGAAGTGACAATGGTGGAGTCGCTTGGACGGCCATTTCCGGAGACCTGACCCGCAATGATACGTTAACTCACACAGCTACCGGAGTACCATTTACTAATGAAGCTGCTGGTGGAGAAGTATACAATACGATTAGTTATATCGCAAGTTCTCCTCATGAGAAGGGGGTGATTTGGGTTGGTACTGATGACGGTTTAGCCCATGTCACGAAGGATGAAGGAGCTACCTGGACCAATGTAAGTCCTCCAGTAATCGCTGAATCTCTCATCAATGCTATTGAGGTTTCCCCCCATGATAAAGGCAAAGCATACATTGCAGTGACCCGATACAAATTCGACGACATGAGACCCATGATCTTTGTTACACATGATTATGGTGAAACTTGGCATAGCATCATACGAGGTCTGCCTGATGATAATTTCGTGAGGGTGGTACGTGAGGATCCCGGCCAAAAAGGTCTATTGTACGCAGGGACTGAGAGTGGGATATACATCAGTTTCGATGACGGTGAACAATGGCACCATTTTCAGTCCAACTTACCGGTATGTCCGGTTACTGACTTGACCATCAAGGATAATGACCTGATAGCTTCCACATCAGGCAGGGGTTTCTGGATCCTGGATGACCTGTCTGCCCTTCAACAAAGTAAAGGGCTTCCGGACACTACAATTTTACAGCTGTTTACTCCAAAGACAACCTATAAATTCACGCTTAACGGAGGATTTGAAAAGGGCAACCTGGGACAAAATCCCTGGCCCGGTGTAACAATCGATTACTATCTTCCTCACCATTTCAATGATTCTTCCCAAATCCGGTTGGAGATCCTTGATGAAAAAGAGCATGTCATCAGGACGCTAAGTAACCAGAAATCCGAAGGATTCAAAACCTGGCCCGGTGGCCCTCCTCAACCCAAGATATTACCCTCCAAACCGGGACTTAACAGGACTAATTGGGACCTGCGCAGGGAAAACCTTCCAGCGGTGGAGGGTGTATTTGTCATCGGAAGCCTTGCCGGTTCAACAGTTGGACCCGGGGCATATTCCCTTCGGATGAGTTACGGAGATCAGATCGTGGAAAAAAAGGTATTGGTAAAAGCTGATCCGAGGCTGAACACAGCTCCTGGCGATTTTGATCTTCAGCAAAAGATGTTGTTGGAGCTAGAAGGAGCCATCAGTGATATTCACCTGTCAGTAATAAAGTTACGTGCTGTAAAGGAGCAACTGAAGCAACGATTGAAACTTTTGAAAGACTTTGAGGATACCAAATCCCTGCAGGAGCAGGGGCAAGCCACCCTCACATCAATCAATAACTGGGAAACCCAGCTGATACAACCAAAACAGAAAACCCGGCAGGATGTGATCAACTTCGAGAATCAGCTCAATGCCGAGATGAATATGCTTCGCGGAAAGGTCGACTCCTATGATCCCATACAAACCGAAGGTGCCAAGAACCGAATGGATGAACTGCTGGAGGAATGGAATTCCATGAAAAAAGCAATGGAGCAATTGATAGACGAAGAGATTGAGGGTTTTAATGAGCTCTATAGAGAACACAAACTGCCTGCACTCATCTTATCTGACAGTTACTGAATCTCAACTAGTTAACAAGATCATCCCTGTTTAAAACGGTTCATTTCTGACATGCCGGAGCTGAAACAAACTCCATGGAATTTCTTTTGATTAACCTCTCGAATGTTAATTTTTGTAACAAAATATTAGCATTTCACGTAAAATATAGTAGCTTTGGTCAAAATCAAAACCATTGGTCATGGACTACAGTCAGCCCACATACACGATTCAGGTAGTGCCTTCTGGACTTCAGAATGTGGGGACAGGATTACGCAAGGTGTTTGTCAGTGATCCTGGCCTGACACTTCAGCTTCTGCTGACATTGGGTTTGATTGCAGGCGGTATCGCTTTACACTTGAGCGCCTTACAGTGGACACTCGTCGCTTTCGTGACTCTGTTGTTCCTCGGTGCAGGGATGTTCCGCAGAGCTGCCTTGCTTCAGATCAACAGAGACCATTCCATTTCACCCTTCCAGGCGAGCAGGATCAAATGTATGGGAAATGCCATTGTGACCATTACGGCAGGGATCTCCTTCCTTACCTATATAATGGTCTTTGTTCCAAAGATCACTCCACTCCTGTAAGGACAAGAATCACATCTTTCTCGAAGGAACTAACGGTATTGATGATCCGGCAATGTCTCTTGTTGCCGGATTTTTCATGGTAATAAGGGCTTTATTGTGAAAGTGAATTCGTATTCATTAGGCATGACCTGATAGGGATTAAGGACCGAATTGGCAGTGCCCCCCACCCCGCTTACTCTATGATCCAGGTTCAGCGTCACCACATTTTCCTCCTTCAGCTGGAAAGGATAGTGAGCACGATCCAGGGCTTCGGTGGAATACTTCTGGACACTGGCATTAAAGGTTTTATTCCCTGTAATATAGAAACCTATACCAGAGTCATCGGCTAAGGAAATCCAGTGCACATCGGTCTTATTTCCATAGTCCTGAGGAATGATATAGGGTACAAAATCGTCCTCCACAGTGGTCCTATACCTGCCCATCTTTGCCCCGGTTTTCCGGTCCGGATAGGTTTCAAAAGGACCCCTCCCAAACCACTCCACATGTTGAAACTGCCTGGGAAGTTGCAACTGCAGCCCCACTTTAGGGATCCATCGAGTCATGTTTCCCCGGGGAGAAACTTGGGTATTCAGCTCTATCTCCCCATTCCCGAGAATGGTATAGCTATAATGTACTTTAAAACCAGTCCGGTAGTTTTCACCATGTAGACTAGTTTCGATGCACACCTCAGCTCTATCACCGAACGCTGAACTTTCAAATCGATCCACCTCATGCGCCAGTCTGTCCAGTCCGGTGGAACGCCAACCATTGGCTGTCTCCCTTCCCATCCACTCCTGTGTATACCCCATATCTGTATGCCAGAAATTCCATGAATCCAGGTCATTGGCCAAGGGTGCCCGCCATACATTTAACCGGGGCCCACTGAGAATCAGCTCCTCTCCCTCAACAGTCATGGAGGTGAGGATACCTTTGCTCCTGTCAAATGCATACTCAAATCCCTCCCCTTTAAAAACAACCGTGTTATCTTCCTCCAGCATGACAACAGGAGGATAACTCCCAGGTTTGTCAACTCCTTTTTCAAAGGGCAGCATGAACTGATCCCATGCCACTTCATGACCGGCTTTTGCCCAGGATTGATCTTCTCTGGTTCTGCAAGTGATCAGCAAGTGTCCTATCTTCCCAGGAACGGGATCTGGCAGGGTGTAGGGAACCCGAATAAACTCCTTTGCACCGGCGGGCAGAGCCAGGTCAAGTACCCCTTGCTGGATGAGCTTTTCATTTATGTAGATCTCCCACCTGACATCCAATTCATCCAGATCTCTGAAATGGTGGCGGTTGAATACCTCAAATTCACCTTTCTTCAGATCCACGGAATTGAACACCACCGGCTGGGGTGATTTCTTTAATTGCCACAACTCAGGCTGGATGGAGCGGTCGGGCCAGATCAAACCATATGTACGACCCGGTATCCCGATGGAATAGTATTCACCCTCCCGGTGGAATGTTTCGAATTCGAGCCATAGCTTTGAACCGGGTTTCAATTGTTCTGAATCGTCCATCAGATCCTGAATGGGATGAGCTTTATCAAAGATCCTGACCCTGTCAAGAGTAGCGTGACACATATACCCCCTGTGTCCGTCTCTCAATTCGGCACTTTTCCCCAGAATCACCTGATAAGGGGAGTTGAGAATGTGGCCTTTACATGCTTTGGTACCGATAATCTTCCCATCCACATAAAGTTCCATTTTCTTTCCATCATATATGCCTGCCACATGGTGCCACTGATGGACCCAGTCATCGGGCAATCTCCCCTGAAGCGTCACTTTACGGCCTGTATTCAGGTAGAATTCCAGGTTCCCTTCATCCGGTTGAATGATACCGAACTGGTAATCCCCTTTGGTCAGAAAAGCCGCATTGCCATTAAATGGTTCAGGTCGAAGCCAGAAGGAGAGTGACAATTCCAGTCCTGAAATATCCAGTACCGGATCACGTGCCACCTCCAGCCAGTCATCGTGCCCACTCAGGTAAAGGGCCTGACCGTAAAGTCCCTGCACCAGATGCGCTTTATTCATAAAAACGCACTGGATTGCTCCGGGTGAGTCATCCTCAGTGGTGACCACTGGTTGAGTGATCCCGGGACTGATCCAGTCCCAGATGGCTCCTCCGGTAAGTCTTCGGTATTTATAGATCAGCTCCCAGTACTCATCAAGTCCACCCAGGCTGTTTCCCGTAGCGGCAATGTATTCATCCATGAAAGAGGGTCTGGGATCGTCCGATTTACCAAATCGTTGTTCCAGCCGGAACGGCTGCAGGTACCTCGGTCCCACAATATCTTCGCATGCAATGGGGTTGGTCGAAGGATCCTCATCCCGGTTGCCCCCATACAACCACCCGGGCCGGCTGGGATCGATACTCCTCCCCTCTTCCATGAGGTCACAGAGATTGTCGCCCGGCCCACTCTCATTTCCTGCACTCCAGATCACTACCGAAGGGTGATTCCGGTCACGGTACACCATTTTCCGCATCCGATCCAGGTATTGCTCCCGCCACTGGGGCAGATGTGAAATATGTATATATGCATGGGCTTCATCACCGGTTTCATCCACCACATATATACCCAGTTCATCAGCCAGGTCCAGATACTCCACATTAGGAGGATAGTGACTGGTCCTCACGCAATTGATATTGAATTGTTTCATCAGATGCAGGTCCTTACGCATGGTTTCCACATCCATGGCATGCCCACTCTCCGGATGCATCATATGGCTGTTCACCCCGTTGAATTTGACCGGGACTCCATTCACACAAATGGCCTGGTCGATCACTTCCACCTCTCTGAAACCCACCCGGCTGCTCAATGTTTCAACCACTCGCATGTTCTCATCCAGCAGCTCCATAATCACTGTATAGAGGTGGGGATATTCGGCCGACCATTTCTGAGGATTCCCGATCTCCAACAAATGAGAGAGCGTGATTGAGGATTCTCCTTTCAGGGCACCCAGGGCTCCGGATACACTTCCACCCTCCACCGGATGGTTATGCTGGTCATAAAGTCCGATCCTTACCGAATAATCCCTGACACGCTGTTGCCTGTAATTGTGCACATCTGTCTCCACACGGAGAGAGGCATCTCTGTATTGATCATCCAGGTCGGTGGTAATATAGAAATCATGAATATGGACCTTCGGAGTGGCCATGATGTATACATCCCGGTATATACCCGACAAACGCCAGGTATCCTGGTCCTCCATATAGGCTCCATCGCTGTACCTTAACACCTGGATTGCAATGGCATTCTCTCCCGGTTCCAGGTAGTTGGTGATATCATACTCGGCAGGCTCCATCCCTCCCTGATTGTATCCCACCTCTGTTCCGTTGATCCACACATACGAGGCTGAATGCACCCCCTCAAAATGCAGGAATATCTGCTTTTTCCCCCACTCCTTCGGTATTTCAAAGGTCCTGAAATAGGAACCCACCGGATTAAACTCCTCAGGCACTTCAGGTGGATTCAAAGGATGGGGCAGGCCTACGTTCCTGAACAGGGGATATCCAAAACCTTCCATCTGCCAGTTGGAGGGCACGTGGATCTCCTTCCAGTTGCTTCGAGAGAAATCAGGTTTGTAAAAATCCTCCGGAGCCTTTTCAGGATTTTCAGTCCAGTGGAATTTCCAGGTTCCGTTCAGTGAAAGATGATACGGAGATGTTTTTCTATGCCCTTCCAGGGCCTGTTCCAGATTTGCATAGGGCATCAGGGTAGCATGAGGGGCCACTTGATTGCGCTCGAATACCTCCGGATTTTCGTAATCGGGGTGAAGCTGACCATATAGCTGACCTGACAGCAATAATCCTGTCAGGATCATTACGGGAAATCTTTGCATGATCTGATATCTATATGTGGATATTATATTCGTATCAAGAAAGGATCGCCTGAGCTACCTCAACGGCAAGAGGATATTTCCCGAAAGGTGCACTCACCTGGATCCCGTGCACAAATCCCTTCACCCGGTCCACCATAGATTGTGCTATCTCTATCCCAGCTTTTAGCTGGTCCTCCTTGGTCTCAAACCTGGCAATTTGCCTGATCACCTCATCGGGCAGGAAAACTCCCGGTACCTCATTTTTCATAAACTCGGCATTACGCAGACTCACCAGGGGCCAGATCCCTGCAATCAGGAACAGATCAGTTGCATCCACATTCTCCATAAAATGCTCCAGTGACGGCACATCAAAGACCGGTTGTGTAATGATAAATTCGGCACCGGCCTCCTTCTTCAGCTGCAGGCGATGGACCTCATTTTCGGGATTCACACTGTTAGGATCGAGTCCTACTCCGGTAAAAAAGGCAGTTGGATCCCCGATACGCTTTTCACCCACATCGATGCCATGATTCAGGTTATTGATCAGGTGAACCAACCCGATGGCATCAATATCAAATACTGCGGTAGCCTGTGGATAATCACCAATCATTGGCGGATCACCTGTAATCGCCAGGATATTACGAATACCCATGGCAGTGGCTCCAAGAAGATCAGATTGCATGCCCAGGAGGTTACGGTCCCGGCAGGTATAGTGTAATACCGTTTCAATACCCACCTGATTCTGCAACAATACAGCCAATGCTAGTCCTGTCATCCGGGCCGAAGCCCTGGGACCATCGGGAATATTGACTGCATCCACCTTATTCTCCTTCAAAAGTTGCGCACCCTCCAGAGGTTTGGTAATATCTGTACTCCTAGGGGGCACCATCTCCACAAGAACCACCTGCTTACCCTCTATAAGTTTTTTAGAGAGACTTGATTTATCCCTGACCGGAACGGGATCCGGCAGAGGTTCTTCGGTGACCGGTGTAACTCCAATGTTAATGGAATGTTGAATCCGGGTCTGTTTCATGGCCAGTGCATTAGCCATTTTATTGATGTGATCGGGTGTGGTACCGCAACATCCTCCCAACATCCTGACACCCTTTTCAATGAACCTTTTTGTATAGACTGAGAAGTACTCAGGCGTACTCATATAGATCATACGGCCATCGGTGTATTGAGGACGGCCGGCATTAGGCATAATGCAAATGGGTTTGTCGGAAATCCTGGATATTTGCTCTACAAAATCCAGCATGGGCTTGGGTCCCACCGTACAATTAAGACCCATCACATTAGCCTGGGAATCGACCAGTCTGCAGGTGACCTCCTCCAGGTCGATCCCATACCGGGTCTTTCCATCTTCTCCTACAGTCATCATGGCCACAATGGGCAAATCACTGACCGATCGAGTAGCCTTGATGGCCTGCTCCAATTCGCGAATATCCTGGAAAGTCTCCAGCATAAAGAGATCCACACCTCCTTCTTTCAGATAGAAGGCCTGCTCGGCATAAGCCTCAAAAACTTCTTCCTGTGTGGTTTCACCCCAGGGTTCGATCTCCACTCCGGAAGGTCCCATAGAACCTGAGACATATGCATCTTCACCAGCAGCCTTCCTGGCCAGTTCCACCCCGGACCGGTTGATGGCTTCCATCTGTTCAAGCAGATTGTGTGATTTCAGCTTAAAGCGGTTTGCACCATAGGTATTGGACTCTATCACAATGGCCCCGGCCCTCAGGTACTCCTCATGTATCGATTGAATAAGTTCAGGTCGTGACAGGTTAAGCTCGTCGTAACATTTATCAATAAATACCCCTTTCTCATAGATCAGAGACCCCATGGCGCCATCCAGCAATACCAGGTTCTCCTTCAAATACGCCTCAAATGCAATCATGCACAAATTTACAGATTTTTTACCTGTTCCATCCGGGTGAAAATATATTCCAGTCTTCGTTTGACCTGGGGTTCACTCAATACCTCAGGAGAAAGCTCTGTCTCGTTCAGGGTGAATGGATAACTATATGGTCCATCCATCAGCAATACCAGTGAGTTTAATATCAGCAGCGCTTCTATTCCATCAACTGACTGTATCAGGGCTGTGGATATCACCGGAACTGGATCACCGGCTCCGGTAAGCCCCAGAAATTCAGCTGCCCTGGTCCGAACCAGCAGATCCTCATGTAAACAAAGTTGCCGGGCCTTTTCATAAAATGGTGCAGCCTGCTTTCCAAAGCTGCTACAGGCGATCAATCCCCAGTAGATTTTCACGGGATCCCGGTCCGACAAGGCATTTTCAATGGCTTCCCTGGCCTCTTCCCAGGGTTTTAGACTCAGGTCGGCAATATCGATCAATTCGGCAATATCCTGGAGGTGCCGCTGGCCAAACTCCACCGGATTTTCAAATGCCTCCTTTCTCAGCAGGTGCTCGGGATAGAAGCTCAGATCGGGCATGCTTTTTACCCAATCCACAAGCAATGTTCTCATCTCGATCAGAGATTCAGCATAATCAGGATCACCGGCCAGGTTTTTGGTTTCGTAAGGATCCACCTCAAGATCATATAACTCTTCTGCCTCTCTGGGTTCGAAGAAATGCCGCTGTATCTCATTCAGTTTTCCCTGGTGAAATAACTCTCTCCACTCCTGGAACGCCAGGCATTTGTACCTGTAATTATTCTGCAGTCCATCCACATTGAATGGCTGATAGTTACGCATATATTTGAATCGGCCCTTCCTGGCAGTTCTGACCAAATCATACTTTTCATCAAAGCGATCCGCGTACCCATAAGTAACTTTCTGATTTTCAATTTGTCGGGATGAGATCTCTTTCCCCAGGAAAGGATTTCCATCGACATTTTCAGGGATCTCCACACCCGCCAGCTCTAATAGCGTGGGTCCGAAATCTATGAAACTCACAAATCCATCAGTATCAGAACCCGCTCTAAAACCCACGAGGTGCCTGAAGTTCCTGGGGATCCTCACCACCAGGGGTACATGCAATCCGCTTTCATAAGCATATCCTTTACTCCCCGGAAGAACTCCGCCATGATCCCCGAAATAGAAAATAAAAGTACTTTCAAGCAAATCCTCCTCTTCCAGTTGATTGATCACATTTCCTACGATAGTATCGACCACCAGCATCTTGTCCCGGTAGTATGCACCGGTAAACCGGAATAACTCCGTATTGGGATGATTGGGAAAAACATGTACCGTTTCGGGGGATATCACCGGTACATAAGATTCCAATAGTGCCTTATCGAAATGGAGTCTGCCTTCATGGGAAACCGGGTGCGACTCCTTATGAAAAAAGGGCTGATCCGGTGACCGGTTGCTCCAGTGTGCTTTTCGCGAGGACTCATCCCACACTCCCTCATTCTTATGGTAGTTATAATCTTCCTTGCTGCGATTGGTGGTATAATATCCTGCATTCCTCAAGTAGGTGGGAAACATATCCACCCCTTCCGGCAGGGGGACCTTCTGAGATTTCCTGTGGTATTGGGTCCCTGTACGGGGACCATAGCAGGAAGAGATCAGTGTGGACCGTGCTGCACTGCAAACCGGTGCATTGGAAAATGCCCTGGTGAAGGTGATCCCATGGGCAGCCATCTCTTCAATATTGGGTGTGGAGATCCCATTGGGATCAAACAGTTTAAGATAATGTTTCGAATTATCTTCGGAAATGATCCAAACAAAGTTAGGTTGTTCGGGGATCGAACCTCCTTTCTGGCCACACCCTTGAAAAAGCACCATGGACCACACTATCCACATACAAAACACTCCAGATGTACGCATCATGATTGTTTAGTCTTCAGATTACTTGTTTTTACTCATCAGCTTCGGATATTGGGCACCCATCTCCTGGAGTATTTCATGCATCTGTGTTCTTAATGAATCCGCTTTGGAGGGAAATACCCCGGAAAGGTCATGGCGCTCTTCAATATCCCGGGAAAGATCATACAATTCGACTCTCTCAGTCTCATAAAACTCAACCAGCTTCCATTGATTCTCCCTGATGGCCGATCCAGGCCGCCACATGGAGCCATGATAGTGGGGATAGTGCCAGACCAGTGTCCTGTTATCCACCATCTCCGGGTTGGCAAGATAGGGGGCCAGGCTTTCTCCATCTCTATGGAGTTCATTTTGCAGATCCAGGCCAGTCAGTTCCAACAGGGTGGGATAGTAATCCATACTGGTGGCTGGTTGTTCGGAGATGGCACCTGCTTTTGCTACCCCTGGATAGCGGATCATAAGAGGCACCCTGATCCCCCCTTCATAACACCAGCCCTTTCCTGCCCTTAAAGGAGTTACCGAAGTGGGTCCCGCATTACGGGTGGTGGACAATCCCCCGTTATCCGAAGTGAATATGACAATGGTGTTTTCCTCTTTTCCGATCTCCCTTAACTTATCCATCAGTCGCCCCACATTGGTATCCAGTGATCGCACCATCGATGCATATTTAGGATTCGATTGATTGATCCGGGTGACTCCGTCGTTTTCAGACTGAATTACCATACGCCCGCTGTCGGGTAATGCATGACTCTTTTCCGTGTAGAGAGAATCGTAGGCATTGCACCCCTGAATGGGAGTATGTACCGTATAATAGGCCAAGTACAGGAAAAAGGGATCATCTCCGATGGAATCAATGAATCGAATGGATTCATCAGTGAGTCGGTCGGTCAGATACTCCCCTTCCAGGCCATTATCCAGGCAGGGATTGTTATATGGAGAATAGTATCCTTTCCCACCTGGAAAAGTAGGTGATCCTCTGTGATTACCTCCCTTATTGATCTCAAAACCCTGAGACAGGGGCCAGTACTCTTCAGTTTCACCCAGGTGCCATTTTCCGGCAAAAAAGGTTCTGTATCCGTTTTCCTCAAACTGCTCAGCCAGGGTAACCTCCTCCAGAGGCAGATTGTGTATATCTTCAGGGGTTTCCAGGATCGGGTTAGCTGCTCTTGAAACAGACATGCCGGGTATCCAATCGGTAATCCCTACTCTTGCCGGATGTCTGCCGGTCATAATAGCAGCCCTGGTTGGAGAACAAACCGGAGAGGCCGCATACGCATCGGTAAAACGTACCGATTGCTTTGCCAGCTCGTCCAGGTGAGGGGTATCATAAAACGTACTGCCATAACAACCCAGGTCGGTCCACCCCATATCATCCACCAGAATAAAGACCACATTGGGTTTCTGCACCCGGTTGCAGGAAGCCAGAATCCCTACAGCGATCAAGAGCCATATTCCAAAACGATTACTTCTCATACGGATATATTTTTCGTTCAAATCAAGAAGGTACCAGGGCTCAACGAGCCAAATGCAGATCAGCAAAATCGAGATACTGCTCCCAGTCATACCGCGTCAAATCATGCTTGCCTGATCGGATATGGTAACCGAGTACATCAAGATACAGGGGCTTATCCAATTCAGGAAGTGCAGGGCTTTTCAATCTCCGTTTTCCCAACAATTCATAAATAGTACTTCCATAGAACAGAGACAAATACTCACCATGTGGATCGGCCCAGTCATCTTCCTTTGCACTGGCGACGTAAAGAGGTCTTGGAGCTATCAGCGCCATCAGCATATGCTGATCCACCGGCAATAATGATTCATGATCGTTATATGCATGAAACCTGGAAGCAAACCAGTGTGGGAAGTTGCTGTTGATATTGTTGACCCGTTCCCCAAATGTCCTTCTGGACAAAGCGGCACCTCCACAACCCGAATTATTGGAAATCACCATGCCAAACCGTTCATCCTGTGCACCCGCCCATAGTGAAGTCTTTCCCAAGCGGGAGTGTCCGATCACAGCCACCCGCTCATGATCCACATCCGGATCGGTCTCGAAATAGTCCATGGTTCTGGAAAGTCCCCAGGCCCATGCAGCGATGGAACCCCATGCAGAAGAATCTCTTGCAGGACCGTTTACGAAAAACAGTTTGTGTATACCGTTCTCAAAACCGTCATGGAAGTCAGGATCAATATCACCGTAATAGATGGTGGCCAGTCCATACCCCCTGGAAAGAATCAGTTCCACCGGCCACCGGCTTGACCTGACTCCCCGGGATGCTTCGGTGGCCATGTTTTCCTTAATGCCAAATGCCTTATTATTCCTCACCCAACTGGTTGGGATAGTGATCTGATCATCCGGGTGGATGGTGTGGTTCCCATAGAAATTCAAACCCAGGAAGAGAGGAACGGGAACCTGAGTCTCCTTTGGAAGAAAGATCAGGATGGAGAAAGAGAGAGCCTCAGATCCGTTATTCACCTGCAGCTCCACCTCCTTTTGTATCGCACTCCCTCCAAGCGCATTCTCGTTCAGATACCTCACATGATGAGTGATACTGATTTTCGCATCCGGTACACGACCATATACGTGATCCCTGAATTGCTCCAGCACCTCGCCTCTGCGACGTTCGTTCCATTGCTCCGGGATATCCATCCTGTTACCCTGGCCGTCGATCATGATGTCTGGTAATGGGACAAAGGTATGGGAGGAAGATGTGTACTCCATTTGTGCAAATCCGTTGGAATGCAAAATGATCTGAAGAGCCAGGAGCAGTCCCATTCTTCCCGGCGAAAGCCTGATAGTTTTCATGTGCTTAAAAATACAATCATTACATTCATAACGAAAAGAATTTGATGCAAATCCCATGAGAAACTTTTTCTTCCTATCCATTATTACCCTTTTCATAATCATCATGGATCTTTATACATTCAGAGGTTTGGAACAAATGCTCTCTTCACAGTCAGATGGAAACAGGGTATTCACTGTGGTGTATTGGGGATTTACAGTGCTTATGCTGATTGCTCTTATCAGGGCCGGATTTCTGTTCAGGCATATGAGGGATCCTGCCCGGTTCTATAGTGTGGCGCTGGTCATGGGGATTTTTCTCATGCTCTACATCCCTAAATTACTATTTAATGTAACTCAGCTATTGAGTGACGTTACACAGCTTGGAATCCGACTATTTGGAGGAACAAACCCACCTTCTGTCAACTATTTTCTGATTCCCGGTGCTGTTGCAGGAATTGTGCTCTTCCTCGGTTTTGGGATGGGAATGCTCAGGGGCAGGACAAACATTAAGATCTTTCGAGAATGTATAGAAATTCCTCATTTACCGGATGCCTTCTCGGGTCTGAAGATCGTTCAGCTATCTGATCTGCATCTAGCCGGTTTTTATAACCATCCGGGATATATCAGTGAAGTGGTTAAACAGGTCAACCAGCTGCAACCGGACCTGATCCTGTTCACCGGAGATATGGTGCATAATTTTTCAGAAGAGATGGACCCCTTCATTGAGATCCTGAACACCTTAAAAGCTCCCCTGGGTAAATATGCAGTGCTAGGCAATCACGATTACGGGCATTACTTCCGATGGGAAACGAAAGCCGAGGAGGAAGCCAATCTGGAACAGGTAAAAGTGAAAATAGGAAATGCCGGATTTGACCTTTTGTTAAACGAACACAGGATTCTTGCGCTGAATGGTCATTCCATACAGCTTATCGGAGTGGAAAACTGGGGCAAACCTCCCTTTCCTCAAATAGGCAATTTGGACAGGGCATTGGCTGGTTCGGATCCGGACCAGGTGAAGATACTTATGTCACACGATCCTTCGCACTGGGACCTGATGGTAAAGGGTCGGGAGGATATCATTCTCACCCTGTCGGGGCATACCCACGGGATGCAATTTGGTATTGAAATCGGAAACTTCCGATGGAGTCCTTCCCAGTGGAATTACAAACAATGGGCGGGACTATACCGGGAGAATGGTCAATACTTATATGTAAACAGGGGGCTTGGTTATACGGGTTATCCCGGCCGGGTAGGTATCCGTCCCGAGATCACCTTGCTGGAACTCAACTGCTCAGCAGCTCAACCAGTTTCTGAGGGGCCCTGACTGGTCTATTGCTCTCCATGTCAAGAAAGACCAGCACAGCATTTCCTTCATGAACCAGCTTTCCTGCCTCGTTGAATATTCTGTGATGAAATCCCATACGAACTGATGGAAGGTCATGTACAGTGGTCTCAATCGTAATCAATTCATCATAGCGTATCACATCCCGGAACTTTGATTCCACAGAAAAGACCGGCATCATGACTCCGCTCTCCTCCAGTTGCGTGTAGGGCAAGCCCAAATCACGAATCAATTCCGTTCGCCCTATCTCATAGAACCTGGCATAATTTCCATAATAGACCACTCCCATCTGATCCGTATCAGCGTACCTGACCCGGTATGTTGTCGTTTTTGTAACTGGTAACATAATCTCTAGTCATTATTTACATTCCATAGCGCTAAATGCCTGACACTGAGAATGAGGCACTATGCAGTGATATCTTCAAGGCTAAGTAGAAATGCGTACTCCAAAGCCGTCTCTTTGTATCGTTCAAACCTTCCGGACGCCCCTCCATGTCCGGTATCCATGTTGCAATACATCAGCAGGAGGTTGTCATCGGTCTTCATATCCCTTAGCTTAGCCACCCATTTGGCAGGTTCCCAGTACTGCACCTGGCTGTCATGCAGTCCGGTAGTGACCAGTAAGTTCGGATAATCTTTGGCCTCGACCTGATCGTATGGCGAATAGCTGAGCATATACCGGTAGTACTCCTCTTCATTGGGATTACCCCATTCATCGTATTCACTGGTGGTCAGAGGTATATCATCATCCAGCATGGTGGTTACCACATCTACAAAGGGAACCGCGGCGATCACTCCCCGGTATAATTCCGGTTTCAGATTGATCACAGCCCCCATGAGCAGTCCCCCTGCACTACCTCCCAGAGCATAAAGATGGTCAGGGCTGGTGTATTTCTCCTGAATCAAATGCTCAGCACAAGCATTGAAATCGGTGAACGTATTTATCTTCTTCAACAGCTTTCCATCTTCGTACCAGGGTCGTCCATAAATCTGACTTCCCCGGATATGTGCAATAGCATATACAAATCCCCGATCCAGCAGTGACAGTCTGTAAGACCGGAATGAAGGATCCATGGTAGCACCGTAGGATCCGTAACCATAAAGCAGAGTGGGATTTGTACCATTCAGTTCTATACCTTTCCTGTAAACAATACTCATGGGGATCTTCTTTCCATCACCGGACGTTGCGTAGATGCGCCTGGTTTCATAATGAGAAGGATCAAAATCGCCTCCCAGTACCTCCTCTTGTTTCAACAGGGTCTTCTCCCTTCCCTTCATGTGATAATCGAAGGTAGATACAGGAGTGGTAAGCGAAGAATAGCCATACCTGAGTATTTCACTTTCGAAATCAAGGTTGATGGAGATCCAGGAGGTATATACTTCCTCATCCATCTCCACAAAATGCTCTTCGCCGGTATCCCACCGGATCACCCTCAAATGGCTCAGTCCCTCTTTCCGTTCCTCTACTACCAGGTACTCTTTAAAGATCTCGATACCTTCCAGATACACCTCTTCACGATGGGCAATCACTTCGGTCCAATGCTCCTTCTCTGTTTTGTCCACCGGGGTTTTCATTAACCTGAAGTTGGTGGCGTCCATATTAGTTATAATGTAAAAGTGGTCTCCAAAATGAGAAATACCGTACTCCAGCCCCCTTTCACGTGGTTGAATCACTTTAAACTCTCCTTCAGGTGTATCGGCGGACAGATAACGGTACTCTGAGGTAAGCGTACTGGTGCTACCTATGATCATATACCTCTTGGATTTGGATTTATAGACAAAGGTGCTGAAAGTCTCATCCCCCTCCTCATAAATCTTCACGTCCTGCGAAATATCGGTTCCTAGTGTGTGCCTGTAGATCTCTTTGCTCCTGAGCGTAACATCATCCTTGCGTGCAAAGAAGATGGTTTTATTGTCATTGGCCCATGAAGCTCCACCTGTAGTCACAGGAATCTCATCTTCCAACATCTCTCCGCTCTCCAGATTCTTGATATATAAGGTGTATTTCCTTCGGCTTACTGTATCGATACCCATTACCACATAACGGTTGTCGGGGCTAACACTCATTCCTGCCACATGGTAATAACTATATCCCCTGGCCATCTCATTCACATCAGCCATCACCTCTTCCTCAGCATCCAGAGAGCCTTTTTTCCTGCAGTAAATGGGATACTCCTTCCCCTCCTCATACCGGATGTAATAGTAATACCCATTGTCTTTGTAAGGAACACTTTCATCCCGCTGTTTGATGCGACCAATGATCTCTTCAAAAAGCTTCTCCTGGAACTTCTCGGTTCCCTTCATCATACCTTCCCTGTAACTATTCTCTGCTTCCAGGTAAGCAATGACTTCCGGGTTTTCCCTTTCCTTCAACCAGTAATAATCATCGATTCGGGTTTCTCCGTGTAGAGTTAGCTCTTGCGGTTTCTTCACTGCAACAGGTGTTTCCATAGATTTGGATGTTTTGCATGATGGATGGGTCACTACAGCCAGAATAGCCATAATAACAATAGTAAGATTCTTCATTATTTCAATGAGTTGATAATTGAGCACATGAAAATACTCAATATTTGCTATTTACCTACAGCTTTCATGGAGAGTTGAATGCGGCTTCGGGGTATATCCACTTCCAGCACTTTTACCTTAACATGCTGATGAATTTTAACAATTTCGTTGGGATCCTTGATAAACCGATTGGCCAGCTGGGAGACATGAACCAGTCCATCCTGCTTTACACCCACATCCACGAAAGCTCCGAACTTGGTAATATTGGTCACAATACCGGGTAGCTCCATCCCGGTTTTCAGGTCCTCTATGGTGTGGACAGACTGGTCAAACTCAAACACTTCGATCTGTTCCCTGGGATCCCGGCCCGGCTTCTCCAGTTCCCCCTGGATATCCTTAAGGGTGGGCAGTCCAATATCCCCTTCTATGTATTTTTGAAGTTCGATCTGTTTCACCAGGGATTCATCGCTCACCAGTTGCTTCACATCCACTGTCAGGTCTTTTGCCATACGCTCCACGATGTGGTAGCTCTCGGGATGAACTGCGGAGTTATCCAACGGATTTCCGGCCCCTTCGATCCTCAAAAACCCGGCACACTGCTCAAAAGCTTTCTCTCCCATCCTGGGGACCTCCTTCAGTTGCTTACGTGAGGCAAAACCCCCTATCTTCTGGCGATGTTCCACCACATTCCCAGCAAGGACCGGCCCCAATCCTGATACGTAGGTTAGCAGATGTTTGCTGGCTGTATTTACATTCACACCCACCAGGTTTACACAGCTCTCAACTACCTCATCCAGACTGTTCTTCAGATTTCCCTGATCCACATCATGTTGGTACTGTCCCACTCCGATCGATTTCGGATCGATCTTGACTAGTTCAGCCAATGGATCCATAAGTCGTCTGCCGATGGAGACCGCTCCTCTGACGGTCACATCATATTCAGGAAATTCCTCCCTGGCAATCTTTGAGGCCGAATAGATGGAAGCTCCCGATTCATTGACCATGTATACCTCCATTTCGTGAGGAAACCGGACCATTCGAATAAACCGTTCAGTCTCCCTGCTGGCTGTTCCGTTCCCGATGGCAATGGCTTCAGTCTTATACTGTTGTACCAGCGAGGAGACCTTTCTGGTGGCTCCTGCGCGGTCGGACTGCGGAGGATGAGGATAAATAGTCTCGTTGTGCAGGAGGTTGCCATGCTCATCCAGACAAACCAGCTTACAGCCTGACCTGAACCCGGGATCGAGGGCCATCACTCTCTTCTGGCCCAACGGAGAGGCCAGAAGTAGTTGCCTGAGGTTGGTGGCAAATACCTGGATCGCTTCCTGGTCTGCTTTCTCCTTATATAAGGCTTTGTACTCATTTTCTATAGAGGGATGCATCAGCCGCTTATAAGAATCCTGCACAGCCTCAGATACCTGTTGTCCCACATCATAGGGACTCTTTACAAACTGGTCTTCCAGAGCATCCAACACCCTGGAGCTCTCAGGTTCAATGGAGAGTTTTAGAAATCCTTCCTGTTCACCCCTTCGCATGGCCAGGATCCGGTGACCCGGACAACGCTTCAAGGGCTCGCTGAAATCGAAATAATCCTTGTATTTGATCCCTTCCTCTTCTTTACCCTTTACCAGCTTGGAAGATATGACTGCACTCCGGTCGAAATGATACCTTACACTCTTCCTGGCCCTTTGGTTTTCATTAACCCATTCTGCTATTATATCCCTGGCTCCCTGCAACGCTTCTTCTACACTTTCCACCTCATCACTCACAAATGATTCAGCCGCCTTTTCCACCTGCATCTCCTGCTGTTTCATCAGGATCTTGGCCAGAGGCTCCAATCCTTTATCACGGGCCACAGTGGCTCTGGTTTTTCGCTTGGGTTTATAGGGAAGGTAGATGTCCTCCAGGATCACTGGATCGAGACATGATTCGATCTTCTGTTTCAGCTCTCCAGTGAGTTTATCCTGCTCCTCAATGGTCTTCAGGATATACTCCTTTCGCTTCTGCAGCTCCTTTAGTTTATTAAGTTCATCCCTGATCTCCGTGATCTTCACTTCATCCAGACTCCCTGTATGCTCTTTCCGGTAACGGCTGATGAAAGGGATGGTGGCACCCTCTTCCAGTAATTCGATGGTATTCTTCACCTGCCTGACAGGAATCCCGGTCCTTTCGGCAATTATTTCTTCAAAAATGATCATTGTAATGCAGTTTCAGCCTGCCAATCGACAGGCTGTAAAAATAGATATAAATGGGGAAACCGGGTAATATCTAATCCTCATAATTATGAAAAGGATCATCCCAGGCAAGCGGGGCCATGAGGATGGAATCCACATCCTGAGAGTAACCACCCAGGACACCCAGTCCGTCAGCTATATTGTTATGGATGGTCACCGGTACCGAAAAATAGTCTCTTGCATGATAATGTTTTTCCTTGGTGTTCAGGTAATTGAAATAATCTTCTGAAAGAGATTCGAAATGGAAATAGATGGTGGCAGTATCCTGACCACGGTAAACCGGGAACATTTGACCCTGGAAAGAATACTCTTCCCCCTTGATAAATGCGTCGGAGAATATGACCCCATCATCCCATAACCACTCTTCGATAATCAGTTCCTCGCTGTCAAAATAGTAGGGCGCAAAAAAAGGATATCTGACCTCCACAGTATCAATGGTCCAGCCCATCACCACCGTATCCTTTTCAGGATCCGTATAAAGCGTGTCGTACACCTCTTCCAACTGGTATTCAATCCAGGCTGACCTCTCAAACAACCGCAACCGGTAATAATTATCCTCGCCCGGATCATCCCTGAACTTCAGGTAAAAGGTCACCCACCTTTCATCCCAGTCACCGGTAACAGTTGCCGTATCCACAGAGATAATGGCCACGGGGGAGGGAATAAGGCAGCTGGCTTCCACATCATTAAACGATTCTGCGCTGGCTTTTACGGTATACTCCACCCCGTGGGATGGCCTGAGGGCCCTGCTCCGGTAATCCTGTTCCGCTCCATAGGAGAGGGTTTCTTTTAACAATCCTCCTTCATATATTTCCACGGTGGCAATGGTTATGGCTTGTATGGGTGAATCGTCCAGGATATGACGGGTCCTGGAAAGGTGCACCGAGACCAGCGAATCGGGAGTGAAGGCTGCATTCATTACGATCATAGGTGTAACTTCTTCGATCTCAATTTCAATGACCTTTTCACAGGCTGAGACGATGAGGAGAGACCAGGTAATCAGCGTTATGAATTGTATTTGCTTCATCTCAATTGCTTAAAACCTGAAAGAGTAACTGACTGATGGGATGATGGGAAAAAGGCTGACCTGTTTCAGTACCCGTTCATTACGCTCATAACCAAAATAGAGAAAGAAGGGATTCAGGTGGTTGTATGCATTATACACCCCGAAACTCCATGTTCGCTCACCCCACTTTTTTTTCTTATGCCTGTTCAATGCCAGATCGAGCCTGTGATAGGCCGGTTCACGGAATCCGTTCTTCCCCATATAGTACTCCAGTTCATCCCAATTGGAATAGTAATAGTCTTCCTCTCCGTTTTCAACCGAATAGGGATGGGATGCATACCTGGCAACACCCAGTGTCAGGGCTCTCCCCGTACCATAGATCCAGGTCGCGCTCACATGGGTACGTTCGTTTATTTCATACATCATCACCACCGAAACATCGTGCCTGCGGTCGTAAGTATAAGGGAAGGAATAGCCCTGGTTGATCTCTTCAAACAGACGGTTCGACCAGGAAAGGGTATATCCGATCCATCCTGTAAGCCTGCCCTGCTCCTTGCGTGCCAGTATTTCTGCCCCGTAGGCCCATCCACGGCCAATATCCACCTTCGATTCCCAGTCCACCTCCACCTGGAAATAGCTGGCACCCTCTTTATACTCGATCAGGTTATCCATGCTCTTATAGAATCCCTCCAGGGTGAGGGCCCAGTTATCCCTGAAGTTATAGGCTCCACCAAATGCCGCCTGGTAGGAAAGCTGTGGTTTGATCAACCTGGTGGAAGGCAGCCAGAGATCGGTGGGAAGTCCAATGGTACTGTAGGTAAGCAGGTGGATGTACTGGTCCATCCTTGAAAAGGCAGTCTTGAACGAGAGGTTCTTTGTGGCCAGAAAGCGCATGCTGAACCTGGGCTGAAGGGAGTGATAACGGGTACCGTTTACCAGGAACATGGAGTAATGGAGACCCATATTGGCCCTGATCCTGCCTCCGATCTGCATGTTATCCTCTGCGTAGAGATAGAACTCATTTGCATAGATATCCTTGTTACCGAATGTATAATCCAACGAACCGGTTTCGCCGGTTGATTTGAAGGCTGTCACCCCGGGACTGAAGGTGTGAAAGAGGTATTTTCCTCCGAACCGAATGGCGTGATTGGGATTGGGATAGTAATCGAAATCGACGATTCCTCCCCAATCCTCAATGCCCGAGTAATAATCAAATGTGTATTCCTCTGATTTTATGTCGTTTACATAGGATGAGTACTTCTCAAACACATCAAACTTATACCTGCTGTAAAAGGCCGATACATTGCTGAAAAGCTTGTTTCCGTATACATGGTTCCACCTCATAACGGTGGTAGTGTTTCCCCAGTAGAGGCCAAACTCGCCCTTGTCCGTATATACTGAATCACCGAAGGTCCAGTCCTCCTCATAGAGGGCATAGGCCTTGTCCCTTCCCATATAGGCACTCAGGTAGATCCTGTCCTTATCGGAAAACTTATGATTGATCTTCAGGTTGGTATCATAAAAGTAGTAACCTGCAATTACATCATCGCCGGTGGTCCGGTTTACTGCCCTGATCACAGGCCTGGCCAGAAGATCTATGTAGGTGCGCCTTCCGGTAATAATAAAGGAAGTACGGTCCTTCACAATGGGTCCCTCCAGCATCAGCTTGGAAGAGATGAGTCCGATGGAGCCGGCTCCTGAAAACTTCTTCATGTTCCCTTCCTTCATGCGGATATCGATGACAGAAGAGAGGCGTCCCCCGTAATGGGCGGGGAATCCCCCTTTGGTCAGCTTGATACTGGATATGGCATCCGGGTTGAAAACAGAAAAGAATCCGAAAAGATGTTCTGCATTGTAGACCGGCACTCCGTCCAGCAGGATCAGGTTCTGGTCCGGACCGCCTCCCCGAACATAGATACCACTGGTACCCTCGGTCCCTGACTGAACACCCGGCAGAAGTTGAAGAGTTTTAAGCACATCCGCTTCTCCCAGGAGAACGGGCAGGGATTTGATCTCGTGGACCGAAATACGGGCCGTGCTCATTTCAGCACTCTCCACCACATCGCGTGGCCTGTTGGTGGTGATGGTCACCTCTTCCAGTTCCAGGTTGGGATCGAGAACAATATGGATGCGCATATGATCATTCAGGTTAAGGGTTTTCCTGAACATACCGTATCCCACGAAGGAAGCAGAAAGTTCAACTGCTCCAGCATCCAGGGTAAGGCTGTAAAATCCGTACTCATTGGTGGTAGTTCCCAGTCCGCCTATGGTGTCGTAAACTGAAGCAGCAATCAGTTTCTCACCTGTGGACCCGTCTTCCACATACCCGCTGATGGTAAATCGTTGTCCCAGGACAGGCACAACCAGAACAATCATCATAACGAGTACAGTACTATGAAGTCCTTTTCTCATTACAACAATAGGGCTCAGTATACCCATAAAGGTAATCAATTTGCTCCGTATAAAAGATCCCATCCAGGTCATTTCGAACCTGAAAAATCCTTCATAACACATGCATTAGCAAGGGAAACCGCCCGATTGTTGAAACCTGGTAAGTTTAATAATACCACCAATCCTCGTAGCGGTATTCGGGAATATAGGTAGTGAATGTATGCACATCTGTCGAATACCCCCCTAGAAAACCGGATCCTTCTTCCACATTAGAGTATACAATGACAGGAACCGCCAGGTAATCGTCCACAGAGTCGTAGTGTTTCTGCCTCGATTTTAAATATTTATAGTACGACTCGGAGATGGTGTGGAGCTTCAGATCCACTACCGCCGAATCGGCCGACTCCAGATGGTGCGACCATGTTCTGGCACGAATTGAATAGGTCTTACCATCAATGAGCTGATCGGAGAATAGAATGCCCCTCACGGTGGACGCCTCAACGATAATATCGGTGGAGCTCATTACAGAACGCTCAGTAAAGCGAACAATATCAGTCAGCATATAGGTAGAATCATTAACAAAATAGTGCCACTCCCCGTTGTGATAGAGAGAATCAATAAAGTTCACCGTAGTATCACGAAAGTAGCTCCTGGAACGGTCAGCAATCATTTCAAGCAGGTAGTAGTTCTCCTCCCCCGCAGGATCATTTATAGTCACATCCAATTGCAAAAAAGACTCGGTGGAAGACCACCAATCATATTCATGCTCAATGGTAATTAGGGAGGTATCCAGACCCATGATCTCAATACTTTCAGGTATGCGACTCCTGGCGGAGATAGCAGGATACCCCTGATTTTCCACTTCAATAACATATTCGCTACCTATACTTGGCACATAACTTTCAGAAGAATATAACCCATTGCCTGTGTACGGCAATTGCTCCATCAGGGTCCCATCCCTGTATAGCTTCACTATGGCTGTTTCCAAGGGAATAATGGGAGCATTATCCAGAATATGCCTGGTGCGAGACACCTGGATAGCCACTATGGAATCATTACTAATGGCTCCGTTGATCACAATCAGTTTATCAGACTCCTCCAGTTCAATAAAGAGTACTGATTCGCATGAGTAAGCCAGGAAAAGGATCACTCCCGACAGCAGTATATTCTTCAACTTTTGCACTTTTGCTACAGGCTTGTCCATAACACTTAAAACTCAAATGAATAACTAATGGATGGTATCATCATAAAAATGCTCATCTGTTTCAATGCTCTGTTTCCCCAATTGTCATACCCGAAAAAGAGGTAGAAGGGATTTTGTCTGTTATAGGCATTATACACACCGAAACTCCAGGTCTGTTTGCCCCACTTTCTCACTTTGTGCCTGTTGATCCCGATATCCAGCCTGTGGTAGGCAGGCTCACGATACGCATTTTTGCCTTTATAGTACTCGATCTCATCGCTGTACACATAGGGATATGCATAATGAGGTCCGATGTAATACCCCTCCTGATAACCGCCTGTCTCAAAATGATATTGGTCCGGCGCATACCTGGAAACTGCCAGCGTTCTGGCCTTTCCTGTCCCATAGACCCAGGTGGCACTGATATCGGTACGGTCGCTTACCTTGTACATCACGACCACAGAGATATCATGACGCCTGTCGTAGGTATATGGATAAGGATTCCCATTATTGAGGTTCTCGAATTGCACTTCCGCGTTGGAGAGCGTATAACCCACCCATCCTTTGATTCGGCCCATGTCCTTTCGGGCCAGGAATTCAAGACCGTATGAAATCCCACTTCCCTCTCTCTCGATTTTATCCTCCCAATCGACTCCGTACTCAAAAAAGCTTGATCCTTCTGAATAGTCTATCAATCCATTGGTGGTCTTATAAAAACCTTCCAGGGTAAAATACCAGCTGTTTTTCAGGTTATAGGCCAACCCCAAAGCCGTTTGATATGAACTCTGGGGTGGTGTCATGTCAGTTGCGGGGACCCATATATCAGTAGGAAGTCCGATGGTCGCATTGGTAAGCAGATGAATATACTGGTCCATCCTGGAAAAGGCTGCCTTCACTGACAAATGGGGTGTAATCAGTAACCTTCCCGTAAAGCGGGGCTGAAGTGAATGATAGAACTGATCATTCACAAAGAAGCCCGAGTAGTGCAGTCCCACGTTGGCCCGGATCCTGGATCCCAGCTGAAAATTATCCTCTCCATAGAGGTAATACTCGTGGGCATATATGGGATCATTATTGAACTCCAGGCTCAACGTATCGTCGGTAGATTCCAGGGTCTCGATTCCCGGTGAAAAGGTATGATAGAGGTATTTTCCTCCAAATCTAATTGTGTGAGACGGAGAGGGCCGGTAATCGAAATCGATCATTCCTCCCCAATCTTCGATTCCCGAATAATAATTATAGGAATACCCTATGTCATACTTTCCGTTAACCAGGGTCTGGGTATCATCGAATGTATTAAACTGGTAATTGCTGTAGATAAGCGCTACATTGCTGAACAGTTTGCTTCCGTACAGATGATTCCAACGCAAGGCTGTAGTCAGATTTCCCCAGTAAAGTCCCGATTCCGACTTGGTCTGATAGGAAGAATCATTATCGATCCTCTGCTCTTCGTTTTTAATAAAAAGGCGGTCACGACCATGGTACATGCTCAGGTAGATCCGGTCTCTTTCAGAGAATTTATGATTGATTTTGGCATTTACGTCGTAGAAATAGTATCCCGACAATCCCTCCACTCCATTGGACTTATTAATAGCCTTGATGATGGGACGTGCCAGCACATCCAGGTAAGTCCTTCGTGCAGAAACAATGAACGAGGTCTTATCCTTGATGATGGGGCCCTCCAGGGTGAGTTTGGAAGCAATCAGCCCGACCGATCCAGCCCCTTTGAATTGTTTCATATTCCCTTCCTTCAGTCTGATATCCAGCACCGACGAGAGTCGTCCTCCATAATGGGCAGGAAACCCTCCTTTGGTGAGGGTGATGTTTGAAATGGCATCGGGATTAAACACCGAGAAGAAACCGAACAAGTGGTTGGCATTGTAGATGGGCACTCCATCCAGCAGAAACAGGTTCTGGTCAGGCCCTCCTCCCCTTACATAGATCCCGCTGGTTCCTTCAGTGCCTGACTGAACACCAGGCATGAGCTGGATGGTCTTGATCACATCGGCTTCTCCCATGAACATGGGGATCGACTTGATCTCTTTAATGGGAATATGAACCGCACTCATCTGGGCATCTTCCACAATATCCTGGGGCCTGTTGGTGGTCACCACTACCTCATCCAGCATCAGGGAAGCCTCCAGGTAAATATTCATATTAAGATTGGCGGCCAGCATAAAGGTATCCCTATAGGAGTCATACCCCACATAAGAAATTTGAAGATTAATCTCCCCTTTCGGCAGGGTCAGACTAAAGAAACCGTATTCGTTGGAAGAGGTTCCTTTGCCAGAGTTGAAATCATATACGGTGGCTGCAATTAGCTTTTCCCGGGAGGCAAGATCCTGCACATAGCCACTGAGGGTATAGGATTGCCCGTACAGGTTGGAAGTGACGAAGGTGAAAAACAGTCCAAAGAGGACATAGGTTTTTTTCATAGAATCGAATACATTTAGAAAAAGAGAGAGTCTCAAAAACTATACTATAAAAACGGTACTATCATGCTCTTAGTGTAAGATAAGGATTAGACTTGATGGGTTGCGTATAAAAATAGATGAAGTTGGTTTGTATGGCCATAAAAGACTATTTTTACGTGAAAGTCGCTAAAATGAGTCAACATCTGATATCCCCCTCTGTATTAACTGCCGATTTTCTCCGTCTGGAGCAAGAGATTGAAATGGTGAACCGGTCCGAAGCCGATCTTCTTCACCTGGATATCATGGATGGGGTGTTTGTTCCCAATCTCACCTTTGGTTTCCCTGTGATCCGTCAGATCAAATCAATTTCTGAAAAACCGTTGGATGTCCACTTAATGATCATTAATCCCGATCATTACCTGGAAGAGTACAAAGATGCCGGGGCTGAATGGCTCACGGTTCATTATGAGACCTGTCCGCATCTTCATCGCACTATCCAAAAAATAGCTGAACTGGGAATGAAACCTGCTGTTTCTGTTAATCCTCACACCGATGTAGCTCTGCTTGAACCAGTGCTTAAAGATCTGAATATGGTGCTGGTAATGACCGTTAATCCCGGATTTGGCGGACAGAAGTTCATTGAGGCCTCCTACCAGAAGATCAGAAAGCTGAAACAAATGATCAACAAAGCAGAGGCTGATACCCTGATCCAGGTGGATGGCGGGGTTACTGAAGAGAATATCGCTGACCTGATCACTGCCGGAGTAGATGTATTCGTGGTGGGAAATACGATTTTTTCTGCAAAGGATCCGTTACAGGTCATCTCCAACCTTAAAAATCCCTCTTAACCATGTATCAACAAAAGAAACCGAGAGATTTCAGGAGCCTGTGGATCATAAGTATAGTACTCATAGCCATTGGGATCGTATTAACCATTAAACTGGCGATGATACGACCTGTTGGGTTTGTGCTATTAGGTGTTGGCGGATTCGGACTTATCTGGAGCCTCACCAACATGGATAAGTGGAAAGATAAAAGCGACCGGGATGACCGGCGGCACTTTAACTGATTATTCTTTACCCTCCAGGTAATCCTTAAGATATGCGTAGTTCTCGGTGAGTGCTCCATTCTCCGTAATGGAGGCGCGGTCGAGCATTCCGGTATTCTTCAATTCGAGCAGCTCTGGAATGACATGCTCCATAAGCGCAGCTCCAAAATCGGCTGAGGCATCCCTGGGCAGTTCGCCTGGAAGGTTATCAACAGCCATCACTGTTATGGTGCCAGGTGCAAAAGTCTCTGTCTCCCTTCCGGTTGCCGGATCGTACCCATAAAATGGCTCAGCAATGGTGGAAGCGCGGATGGTGGAAGGAATAGGGCCATCGATATCGCAGCTAATATCAGCAACTAGATTTATGGGTATTTTACCTCCAGTCAAATCTTCTCTGGTTAGCAATACGGGTGAACTGGGATCCCAGAAATGGCATGGGATAAACATATCAGACCTTGATGCATATGGCAAAAAATTATTCTCATACATACCAGGATGAGCTATAAAATGATCGAAATCAAACTCCGATCCATCCCTCCTCCTGGTATAGTGCCATGGATCAAGCCGTGTATAGATGGAGTGGGTATATTTCTGTTCCAGGTACTCCTGAGGTTCTACTTTTGCGATCCCGGCGGCATCCAGGATCTCCATGGCTCCCCCTGCCACCCTGCCTCCTCCGGTCAGAGCTATACGGGTTTTTCCCAGATCCACTTTCTTCAACTCCAGCTTTAGCTCTTGCAGGTCATGGCATTCAGAAGCAGATCTCAAGGTGAAACTTCCATCCCGTAATCCAAATGCCCTCAATCCATTATAGGCACCGACCACTCCGGCCCATCTGCCAAAAGCCACCACCCTGACCATCTTTTCATTGGTCAGGTATTCGTAGTCGACCATCCTGATCCCCTTGTTGACCATCGTCTGCAAAAGTCCCCTGTTATACGGCTGCTTTTTCGCTGTATGTGAGAAATAGAGGTATGTTTTGTTATCCAACAGAGCTTCAATCTTCACCTCCTTTACTCCCATGAGCACATCACATCCGGAGAGATCTTCCTCCATAGGTACCCCCTCTCTTATATACTCTTCATTTGAATAACATCTGTAGTCAGAAGGTTGTACAACGATATCCAGGCTGGGATAGCGCTGTTTGAGTTCACGGCATTGAGAAGGGGTGAAAGGTACCCGTTTATCGGGAGGTGTTTTGGTTTCCCGAACCACCCCAAGTTTTAATTGCTGCATAACGTAGATAATATAATTGACTCTCGAAGAGGAATGCAAAATAATCCCACGAAGATAACAGATTATACACAATTTGCCTTGCTAGCCCATATGCTAAGCAGAATCAGATCTTCCATCGATCCATGCTTCCATGGTTTGCCCATGGGTAATCAGGGAAGCATATCCCTGTTCGAGAGTCCACTCAGCGGACTGCAATCCATTCTGCTTCAGATAGGCAACAAAACCTTCATTCAACATCCTTCCTGATCTCAAAGGGAATTCAAAAAGGTCAGGTATAGTGGTTTCATTGTCTGGTTCATGATGCTCTTTGATGCACGCTTTCACGGAAGAAGAGAGGTATATCCGGCATGCCATGGGTCTGGCTTCGTAAACCAGGCAGGAATCCGACTCCAGGAATGGGCAGGGAGCCCTGAAACGCAACTGCTCCTGGTGTGACTTTGGCAGGGTCAATTTGACCTTTTCCCGCGCTCTTGCGGCGATATTATCGGATGCCTTACCGGGCAAATGCATATGGACATATTGATGAAGGTAGAGAAACTCATGAGT
>CAZURA010000017.1:0-55194 GCA_964622985.1 uncultured Bacteroides sp.
TGAAGATACTGGCTCAACCTGGGTCGGAAAATACGGGCTAGGCCGAAGGCTTACTGAACAGGTATACCTAACGAAAAAGAGGGTATCCTTTTGAGACACCCTCTTTTTTTTATATTTGGGATTCCAACCGTTTGACACATGAATCTCCTTGGTAATCTCATCTGGCTTCTGTTTGGTGGCCTTGCCACTGCGGTGGGTTATTTTCTCGGCGGACTGGCAATGATGGTCACTATCATAGGAATTCCGTTTGGTTTCCAGATGATCAAGATCGGTTCGCTATGCCTCTGGCCCTTTGGCAGAAGTTTTGAGGTGGACAAAGGGGATTTGCCTGGCTGTCTCTTCACTCTCTTAAATTTGATATGGTTGTTGATAGCCGGTTTGTGGCTTTCGCTAACGCACATCCTGTTTGGTTTTCTGCTGTGTGTTACTATCATTGGGATTCCCTGGGGAATGCAGCATTTTAAGCTGGCCAGGTTTGCCCTTTCACCTTTTGGAAGAAGAGTGGATATTGTTGGTTAGTTATTGATTATGCCTTTTACATTAAACCTTTCTGCAAAAAAAACCATTGCCATATTCTGGGTGATCCAGGTGGTTTGTATGCTGAATATTCAGGGTATGTCCGCAGGTGATGAGTACACCTATGCCATTCAAAAAACTACCGAAACCATTTCTGTTGACGGAGTGCTTTCCGAGGAGGTGTGGAATGATCTGCCAGTGGTCACAGATTTTTGGATGAGTTATCCGGTAGATGACCGGAAGGCAGATGACAACATCCAGACAGAAGTGAGGCTAACGGCTGATGACCAATTCCTTTATCTGGGTGTAGTATGTTATGGATCCCAGGACTATGTCATAAAAACCCTGAAAAGGGATAAGGAATTCTGGGATGGGGATGGATTTGGGGTAGTATTTGATCCTGTCAATGAAAAGACGAATGGTTTTACTTTCGGGGTGAATCCTGCGGGCGTACAGACCGAATACCTGGTTACCGGTCAGGTTGGGAGGAGGCAGGACCTCCAGCCGGGGAGACAACTCAGGGGTGTAAATGTGGCCTGGGATAACAAATGGTTTGTCAAAGTGTCCAATTTCCCGGATCGGTGGATTGCAGAAATTGCCATTCCCTTTAAAACTCTCCGCTTTGATGACACCAAGACCACCTGGGGAGTCAATTTCTTCAGACTGGATGCACGATCCAACTCCATCCACACCTGGTCGCCTGTCCCCATTGAATTCAGGGAAATCGATCTGGGGTACACGGGAGTACTCTCCTGGAGTGATCCCCCGGAAAAGGCAAAACGAAACCTGGCCATCATACCTTATGTGAGAAGTGCGGCAGCAAAAGACTATACCACATCCGAACCAGCCTCTTACGATTTTCAGCCGGGTGTGGATGCCAAGGTCCCCATCACTTCCAACCTGAATCTGGACGTTACCATAAATCCTGATTTCTCTCAGGTGGAGGTGGATGAACAGGTGATTAACCTCACTCTTTTTGATATCCGCCTTCCTGAGAAACGGCTCTTTTTCCTGGAGAATAGTGATGTATTCGAAGATTTCGGGATACCTCCCATGCGGCCTTTCTTTTCGCGCAGGATTGGACTGGACGAGGCGGGGAATCCCATTCCCATATTATATGGAGCCCGTTTAAGCGGCAATGTGAATCAGGACCTGCGCATTGGAGTGATGAACCTCCAAACCAGGGAAACAGCCGATTTTCTCTCGCAGAATTATACGGTTGTATCCTTTCAGCAACAGGTATTGGCCCGATCTGTAATTAAAGGGTACGTGCATAACAGAGAAGCCATTCGAAGCGAAGATCCGGACTATAACCGGAACGCAGGACTGGAATTCCAGTACAGATCGGAAGATGGAAGGTTCCAGACTTTCGGAGGGTATGCCAAATCGTTCAGTCCGGGCAAAAAAACCAAAGACTATTTTTATAATACAGGCATCGGATATGACAATAAAAACCTGAGCATCTATGGAAACCTTTCTGGCCTGGGCAAGAATTACCTGGCAGACATGGGATATATACGTGGCCAGGAATACTATGATGCCAGCCGTGACACCAGCATCAGGATCGGGATGAATCACTGGTTTAGCCGTTTTTCATATACCCTCTACCCTGAGTCCAATGACAGGATTATCTCTCATGAAATCAATGGAAGGCATATCTATGATGGCGATACTGCCTTTTCGCTGCTCAACAATAACGCCGAATTGGGATATACCCTCAAGTTTGCATCCACCAGTACATTTCAGATCTCAGCCGACCACAACACGGTCAATCTCCTCTTTCCGTTCACCTTTATTGGAGAAGAACCCCTCCCCGCAGGGATCTACAGGTATAGTATGGCTGAGCTACGGTATGTATCTGATGAACGCAGGTTATTCAGTGTGGAGGGAGGCATCTCGTATGGATCTTTTTATAACGGCAGACGAACACAATATACCCTGGGAGTAAAATACAGGGCTCAGCCCTGGGGGAACTTCTCACTCAATTTTGAACAAAATGACCTGAAATTCCCCGATCCCTATGGAGAAGACAAGCTCTTTCTGATCAGTCCCAGGATCGAGATCAATTTCTCTAAATCGCTCTTCTGGACCACGTTTCTTCAATACCATACACAGCGTGATAATTTTAATATTAACAGCCGGTTACAGTGGCGTTTTCAACCTATGTCTGATCTCTATATTGTTTACACAGATAACTATGCAGTGGAATTCTGGGGCCCGAAAAACCGAGCCCTGGTGATAAAACTGAATTATTGGTTCAACCTATAATAGATACACTTGTTGTGATGCACATGAAAACACATATCCGGCTACTGCTCCTGTTAGCACTTGCCTTGCTGGTTTCGAGCTGCAATAAACCCGTTAATGCGTTGCTTGTGGTAGGAGGCCACAGCTATGATACCACCGAATTCTATGAAATGTTCCGTTCCCTGGAGAACCTCGTGTTCGACACCGTATCCCATCCGTATGCTATGGATATGCTTGGCTCTGAGCAGGTCGATCCATACGACCTCCTGATATTTTATGATTTCATCCCGGATATGCCTTTGGAAGACTCATCGATCTATCTTCAGTTGACTCAACAGGGAATACCCATACTCTTTCTGCACCACGCTATATGTACTTTCCAGCAATGGGAGGTTTTCCAGGAAATCGTGGGTGGTAAGTATGTAATGCCCCAATACTCAACGGATAGTGCCCTTTTCTCTGATTACAGGCATAGCATTGATCTCCCTGTGGAGGTGGTTGACAAGAATCATCCTGTAACCTCAGAGATGAGTGACTTTGAAATACACGACGAGGGCTATTCCAACCTCACGGTATGGAATGGAGTAGAACCCCTGCTTTCCACAGAGCATCCCGATTGCTCCCCGGTGATCGGTTGGGCCCACTCCTATCAGAACTCACTCATTGTTTATCTCATCTTCGGGCATGATAAATATGCTTATGAGAATCAATCCTTTCAACAGTTGTTGAATAACTCCATAGAGTGGCTGACCAATGCTATGTAAAATCCATTGCATGGAAAACCTAATTCTATAATCCGATCAATATGGAAGACAAAGTCATCAGATGGGGCATGATCGGAACAGGGAATGTGACCGAAAGGAAGAGTGCCCCTTCTTTCAATAAAATTACCAACTCCCGGTTGGTTGCGGTGGGAAACCGTACACCCGAAAAAGCAGAAGACTACGCCAGGCGTCATGATGTACCCACCTGGTACCGTGATCCTTTTGATGTGATCCGGGATCCCCGGGTAGACCTGGTCTATATAGCCACTCCTCCTGGCTCCCACCTGGAATATGCTCTGGCTACCATTCAGGAGGGAAAACCGGTTTATATTGAGAAACCCATGGCCCGGACCTGGGCTGAATGTCAGGCGATCAACCAAGCAGCTGAAAAACAAGATATTCCGGTCTATGTAGCCTATTACCGGAGATCTTTGGATTATTTCAAAAAAGTGAAAGAGATAGTTGATTCGGGTAGGCTGGGACAGCTCCTGAATATACATATACAGCAGTACTTTCCTGCACGGGAAGAGGATCACCATCCTCAGCAACTTCCCTGGCGCGTGATCCCGGCTGATTCCGGAGGCGGCTATTTCCATGACTTGGGTTGCCATGCATTGGACATTCTCTTTTATATCTTTGGAAATCCGCTGGAAGTAACAGGGAAAGCAACTAATCTGGGGGGACTGTATGAACCGGAAGATACCCTCAGTGTCTCATTAATCCTTTCCAGCCAACTGCCGGTGAGTGGTAGCTGGAGTTTCATTACTCCACACCCTTTCCAGAAAGACCTGGTAGAGGTGACGGGTGCAGAGGGTAAACTGGAGTTCTCCATCTTCAGCTTCCAACCCATTAGGCTCATTCGCAATGGGCAAAAAGAGAACTTTGCTTCAGCTCAACCTGAGCATATCCAGATGCCTTTTATTCAGTCAATCATTGACGAAAGGAACGGAACAGGAGACTGTCCCTCAACAGGTCAGACAGCTGCAGTTACCAGCCTTGTCATGGACCAAATCCTGGGAATTAAGTAATTCTACTCATTGTTAATAACTCCTTTACTATTGTTTATTCTTTCTAACCTAAATCGCCTTCTCAGGACCATCCCGAGTTAGGATAGGTGCCGGAAAACATAGAACTTTATGATAGTAAACCCTAGTTAGAAATAGGGTTCTGGCACTGTTCTTGCATCATATCATCGAGAGGGAAGAAAGTGCAGCGGAGATTTATTATAAATTTTGCGTGTCAGACGCAGCCTTTTTATTGTTTTTCGGTCTTTATTTTAGAATCATGATTAATTCAGAACAAAACTTGGACGCACAATATACTCTCATATTAGGGGCGGAAGGTGAACTTGGAAGGGCCATTGCCCGGGAAGTAGCCAGGAAAAAATGCAACCTGCTGCTTGTTTCTACCACTCACATTGATCTTCAGAGATTTGCCATTGGATTGCAGCTTCAGGAAGAGGTCCAGGTAGATGCCATCAAACTGGATCTGTCCGACAGGGAAGCCATTCAGGCATTTACCGAGCGTATCCGGAATCGTTACGAAGTGCGGGCTCTGGTCAACAACATCATTTGCGACTGGTCTGTGTCCGAAAACAAATGCGTCTCGGAATTGGCCAATGAGGATTTCCTGACACGGTTCAGGGGAGCAGCACTGATTACCTGGAGCCTACTTCCCATGATGTCAAAACTATCCTCCTCTTATATTCAGCATATCATTCCGTTCCCTTTTAAGAAGAAGCAGTTCACTTTTGATATGCAGCAATCGGTAAGTAAAATGTACTCCTTTGCCAAGGAACTGGAAGATGAATTAAAACATACAGCCGTTTCAGTGAGCATGGTACATCCGGCACCCATCAGGAACATCATACAACAAGTGGAGTTCAAAGACGGTCTCTTTGAGGAAGAGATCCACACGCTTACCCCCGCCATGATTGCGCTGAAGGCTGTGAACGGTATGCTGCGGGGTGACCGGTTGATTATACCCGGCTTCTGGAACCGGATACAGTTTTACCTCAACAGGCAGGCCACCTCCTGGTTCAGGTCAGCCCAGGAATCTCTCGAACCCAACCTCCAGCCTTCCTTATAAGGTCTCATTTCCTAAAAAGTTTTTGCAATTAAGGTGATACCCATTTGCAGTTAAGGGGTATTCCTGGTAACTTTCTTCGCTTTATATCCAAGATAATGAGTAACGAAACTATTGACTTAAAAAGGATCTTACATGAATCCAGGGAAACTCTGATAAATCCCCAAGGGTACTTCTCAGGGCTATGTCTAACAGGTGGGTATAGAGAACCCGTGATAAAAGCCGCCGTTTATGGCGTAGTGGCAGGTCTCTTTTCCTTCTTATGGAGCATAGCTGAATTATCACCATTGAGTGGCACAGTCTGGAGTGGAGGGATCGGGATCATGGTTTTACTCTGGTCTGTAATCGGTGCTGTTATGGCTCTATTTATTGGAGGAGCCATCTTGCTGGTCATTTCGTCCATAAGTAAAGGAAATGCCGATTATGAAGCCAACGTCAGGGTGACAGCGTCACTGATGGTCATCTATCCCATAAACGCATTCCTGACTTTTTTATACAGCATCAACATCACGCTGAGTAGTATAATAGGTTTTCTCGTCTCTTTATTCTCTGTCTACCTGCTTTACCACGCACTTACTCTGTCACTTAAAGGGAAAGAGTCTTCAGCAAAAATTGTAGCGTTAGCTCTTGTTCTATTGATCCTTCTCGGCCAGATTGGGCGCCGGAGGGTATCTGACCGTGCTGAAGAAATCCTAGACATGTATGAAGAGCAGCTTGTGGAGTAATCCTGCTCTGTAATAATGCTCCCGGATCTATTAGGAGCGGGAAACCTGAAAACCGGTAGATGAAACACTGAAATCCACAAACCTTGCACGGTTATTGGGAGGTTCTGCTTCCAGGAGTTTTTTCGCCCGTACAGCTGCTTCGGCCGATTTGGCAAACATCATCAGGTAACCACCTCCTCCCGCCCCAAGCAGTTTATATCCCAGCAACAAATCATCTACCCTGTCAATGATCTGCTGAACGACCGGAGGATTTGTTCCCTCATCCAATCGCTGATTCAGTGCCCAGCTAATGGCCACCTTCTCCGCCAGTCCCAAATAATCATTACTCAAAATGGTGTTGAAGGTCTCCCTGGCATGCTCTTTCATTTCCATAAAGATCTCCAGATGTTTGGAAGAATTCAGAAACATTCCTTTGACAATTTCTCCTAGAATATCGTGTGCTACCCGTGTAACTCCCGTATAATACAGCATCATCAAATCTTTGGTCTCCCTGTTGGAAAAGAGCTGTTCGGGTAACCATTTAATAGCTGGTTTTTGCAAAACACCGGCTTCCGTTTCCAACAGTTTGACTCCTTCAAAAATGCCTCCGTATTGATCCTGCCAACCTCCTCCGGTGGTAAGCATCTGCTCCAGGATCAGGGTGCGATATGAAACTTCGTGCTTGTCCCACTGAAGTCCGCAAAAATCGCTCAATGTGCCTAACACAGTAGCCGCCAGGTTTGAACTGGTACCCAATCCTGATCCCTTGGGAATGGCAGCCAGGAGTGACATCTCAATACCACAGCCAAAGGCTTTCAGCTGCGACTTCAAATCAGGAAACTCCTTTCCGGAAAACATCTGTCCGAATCCGGAAAGCACCAGGGCCGCCATGGGAATGGAAAATCCACCTTCCAGCTGGTCATACCTGTTCAGCTCCTCATAACTGCTGATCTCCAGTTTATGACCCAGATCGATGGACCGGAGGATGATCTTATGCTCTTCCAAAGGGCGGGCGAAGACCTGCAATGGAAGTTGTCCGTTCAATTCCACCGACACGTTCACCACCTTTCCACCCTCCATGATGCAGAAAGGGGGTGTATCGGTCCAGCCACCCGCCAGGTCGAGCCTCACAGGACTTCTTCCCCAGAGGATCTGGTCATCCAGTACATTTCTCCGGGGGACAACCGGTTCCGAGGTTAGGGTTTGGATCATCTCGTCACGGAGGATCTGGAAGGCCTGCCTTTCATATCTATCGGCTATCGTTTTGTTCTTTGTGATCCTGGCCCTGAACATGCTGTCATTGATCCGCTTGATCACCGGCTCCTGTGGAGATAATTCGGATGGAAACTCCATTCCTGACTCCCGGTAGTCAGCTGCTGTACGTTCCAGGTCCAGGTAATAGAAGATGCTTTTATGGTGATTTGCAGCCAGCACCGGAAGCGAGAGAGATTTCAGCTCTTTCCTCTGCTTATATAGTCTCCCTGCATTGGCCCTTTCGGAAATCTCCCTGGCAGAGACCCTGGAGCATGTTAACCAGCCGGAATTCTGATTTTCACTATCCATCATGAAAAACAGCATTTCCGGAATCTTCTCCATTGGCACCACCGGGAACAGGGGTAAATCATAGAGGGAACTCTTCTGATCCAATCCTGCATCCTCCGGAATTATGGAGCGATCATCCAACCACTCCCGAAGGGGTTGCTCCATCCATTGTCCACCCTGGTCAAGCGTATCACTGAATCGATCGGAGAAACCGTAGGTGCGCAGACAATACTCATCGGTTCCCACAGGAACCACATCCAGACATATCTTTTCAGGTACCTCTACCTCCCAGTTATTTTCCGGAACTCCTGTCAGGATATGATGGTGGCTTAGTCTCCAGGTGCCTGGAACATAGCTGTTTTCAATCCAAATATTGTAGTTCCGTTCTGTAAAGCTGAAGCTCACCTGAGAATTTTGTTGAAATATGGAGGGATGATGATCCATCTCCCTGGTAAATTTGAGACGCTGATCTGTAATACGGTTTTGAAGCCTCAGGGAGGAATCAATCAGGTCACTATTGCTTCCAAAATGATAAAACTCTCCTTCATGTAAGGGAACCAGTGCCACCTTTAATCCCGAAAGGGCTGGATCTGTGGCTGCCGACTCACTCCCAAATGAGGTGAGCATCTGGCTGTAGAGGTCATAGAATTGAGGCACTCCTCCTTCGAACACTTCCTGATCCTCCTCCCAGCCTGACCTCTTCATCAGTTGAACAACTGACCTGGGATTGAGAAGAACCATCCCCGAATCCATCAGGTAATAATACTCCTTCGATAACTCCCGTAACTCCTGAAGAGAGGGTTTCTGTTTAACAAAGGCAAGCTCTTCCTGACTCTCCCTTCGGCTGAAGAACACACCGTGCCGGGATGCGATGGAGTCATCCACCCAGATACCGAATACCAGTACATCTGCTTCGGGGAGATGATAAAACCGATCGGAAGAGATGAACATGACATCTCCGCTGCAAATAAGGGTGGAATAAGAGTCAGGGGCATTTTTCAGGATTTTCTCATAATAGGAGGCCTGGAAATCTAGCAGCTTCTGATCCATATATTGCCCTTTAGACCACCGGAATACCGGAACAGGCAGGAGGGATTTTCCATAGGGCGAATAAGCGGGCAAGCGCCTGCTTTCACCCCCAGAATGGATGATCAGACGTTTTTGGGACGATACCCATTCCAAAAAGGATCCTGTAAAACCCGAAGATTTGTAGGCAGAAGCCAGAATACTGGCACTCCCCCCTCCCGATCCCACTCTTCTTTCCGGGGGATCTGCATCACAATACCACTCACCTGTGTTTCTGTTCTCCAGGGAATGAAAATGGGGTTTTATTCCCGGGGGGAGTGAGATCAGCCTCTGAATACTCATGCCAAGGTGCTCTTTATCTGAATCAGCCTAATTCAGGATCGGCTTCAAAACAATATTCCTGTAACTTACCTTTCCATGATCCCCCTGCAGGAAGATCGGACCGGGTGAAAACTCATCGGAGGTGAGCGCACCTCCGGTCACTCCTTTTACGGGCTGATTATCAATAATGGTCTTTCCATTTAACTTCACAGTCAGGTGCCTTTTACAGAGGGTAATATCCATCTTTTGCCATTCACCTGCCGGCTTTTCTGCTGCTACTGAGGGTTTAATGCGGCTGTATAATCCTCCCATATGGTGCGCATCCAGCTCCTTCCCGTGACTATCCACTACCTGGACCTCATAGATGCCCCGAAGATAGACTCCGCTGTTGCTTCCTTTAGGTACATTGACCTCAAGTTTCAAATTGAAGTCCTCAAAGGTTTCCACGGTACGGATGTTTCCGTAATGAATGTGGGATTCTCCCTGCTTTTGTACAGGATCATTGACCATTATTCCATCCACTACACTCCATCCGCTGGTAGCATTCTTCTCTACAAGCTCCCAATCTTCCAAATCCTTCCCGTTGAACAGGGTTATGGGATCTCCGTATTTAGCTTTTTTTACTTTGGGAGCTTCTCCGTAGTCAGGGATCCTTTTACCCGAAAATGAAACCATTTCAGCACCAATACCATTCTTGTTGGGGAAAAATGCCATTCCCTTTAATCCCTCATCCCCATCCTTGGATATCTGCAGCCAGGTGATAGGATGTTGGGTCCTGACAGGTTCACCGGCCTCATCACGCTCTCTGACCACATCTCTTCCACGCACCAGATAAATCTGATTTTCCAGCAGCATGGTATAATCGACGGGATACACACTGGCCCATCGCCAAAGGATGTCTGCATCCAGGTAGTCCTCTTCCTGACGGATCTCCAGCCAACCGGCATTGTTATTATCATAATCAAGTGTAAGGGCCCACATGCCCAGAAAAGGTTCTGCCGAGTTCTCCTGGGCAAATGAGTCAAAAGTGAAACTGGAAAGCAGCCCCACCAAAAGCCATACAAAAAGTCTTTTTGTTTTCATCAGATTATAGTTTAACTATCAATATTGAGTAAGTTCATTGCTGTTGTCTTTGATGTCATAAACCATTAACACATCCCCGTTGCGCATAAATAGTCTCCCGTCGGATATAGCAGGATGGGAGCCACATAGGCAGAGAAGCTGCCAAAAAGCAGGAGGAAAACAGGATATTTTTCATCGGTATACGCATCAGATTACACTTTACTGGATTTTACTCTAATATTAGGAAAAATTTCAAGAAAACACTGCTGGATATACAGGATCTCTCCATGACCGAGCAACATAACAGCCTCGAAAACGTCCTCGAAACCTGGCAAACCGGCCATCAGCAGGTGGACAATATCCTGGTGATGGGGGTCAGGATTTAGGTTTTATACTGCTCTGACCTGATCTCCCAACCATTGGCGGAATGCCTGATCTAGTGCACTACAAACTTCCTGGTTTGCATAACCGGTCCGTTTTGCACCACTATCATATAGATCCCCTCCGGCCAATCACTTACATCTATATCGTGTTTGAAAGGTAAGCCCGATTTCTCCAACCGATTCAGATACACCAGTTGTCCTGAATTGTTCAGCACACGCAAGGTCAACTCACCTGTAAAGTCACTCTTCCATTCCACCGATAAGTGCGTTGAAACAGGTACCGGATAGAGGTCCATAGGCTGATTGTTCATCTCCTCCTTCGGATCAACGGAGGTAATGATCGCTTTCTTATCCACGGAAATCACATCACTTGCCAGATAGCCTGAACGGTAAGCCCGGGCATAGATGATACGGTCAGCACCAATGGTAAATGGTGCTTCATATAGGGAGGAAAGCAATCCGGGATTACTATCACTGAACGAATAGAAGATGGCATCACTCTGGGTAGCCGTCATAGAAATAGGCTCATAAGTATATACCGAGTCGGTCGAAGGCATGATGACAGGTGCCTCTGACTGATCCAATACCAGGCTTCTCAGATCGATGGTCGTAACAGCAATACCCCCGGTCACATTGTTAAAGAAGATGTAAAAGCGTCCGCAGTAAAACTTCACTCTGGGTCGCATTCGCCCTTCTCCTGAGCTGGTCTGGTATCCTGGGAGCTCATACCTGTATGCCCAATTCCTTCCCCCGTCGAAAGAGTAGGTATAGTAAAGTGTACAGAAAGGAGCTTCCTTGGTATTATCGGTTTTCAGTCCCACAGCCAACAAGGTGTCCCCATTGGGTGTGGAAGCAATGGCAGAGAGACCAAGATCCAGATGCCAGGTCCCCAGTTGACTCAGAATAGGCAGATCCTCCACATCACCAGATCCATCACTGGAATAGCGGTTGAAAAGTACAGCCTGGGCACTGCCGTAAGTCACAAATACGTTGCCCGCCTGATCGATCCTGAGATCCGGCTGACCTCTTCTTCCTTCACCTCCGGTCAAGTTCTCGGAGCTTGTTGCCAGCG
Source organism: uncultured Bacteroides sp. (assembly GCA_964622985.1). Classification (GTDB taxonomy): domain Bacteria; phylum Bacteroidota; class Bacteroidia; order Bacteroidales. The sequence goes on from CAZURA010000017.1 coordinate 11,723, forward strand.
CTTGACCCAGGGATGAGGTGATGGGTGCATGCATATAATGAACCGCTCCGACCGGATCGGGCCTCCCGGTGGCCAGATGTAACTCATTCTGGTACTGTTCCATCCTGAAATCAGCATCGATCCGGTTGAGATCATCACTTTCGAAATCTCCCAGCGGATCTATTGTGGACCCATCCAGTGTGTAAAAGAAAACGGAACCCCACACATTATCTGTGGTTTGCTTGGAATGGGCGTATAGGGCTTTCTCTCCATCCAGGGCCACCACATCGACTACGTAATTTCTGGGTACGGCACTACTCACCTGGGTGTTCTCAACAGACCAGAGAGTATTGGGTTCTTTCTTGGAGTAGTGCAGGGTGAAACCGCTTCCGCCATTACCTGCACCTCGGGTAATTACGTGTACCTCACCTGTGGGTCCCACTGAAATAGCCGGACCAAAATCAAATGTACCCTGACCCAGATCTGGCACTGCGGTGTTCTCATTGAGCAGATCGCCTGCCAGATCAAACTCATAGTAATGATCGGAGATCAAATAGATCTTATGGTTGGCTACCTCCACATCGAAATTCTTCCCCTGGGCAAGCTCCTCCTTGGTAAGATCTACCGGATCGGTCAGCGGCGGGGGCTCCTTTACCTGCTTGGTGACTGAAACCACATCGCTGGGTAAATATCCACTTCGGTAAGCTATCGCATGAATGGTGCTTTCCGAAGTAAGACCAAATGGAACTGTATACCTGGTGGAAAGCAGGTCGGGAGATGCATCCTCCAAAGAAAAATAGATGGCGTCACTCCCTGTGGCTGTCAGCGAGACACTCTCATAGGTCTCCAATGTATCCTTCCCGGGCAACACTACGGGTGCGCTGGTCTTCACAGGTTCTTCTCCCCTCAGGTCGACTGTCTTCACTCCAATGCCCCCGTTTACATTATTGAAATATATGTAAAATCGTTCCCGGTAATAGAGTACACGGGGACGCATGCGCCCCTCTCCTGCATTGGTTTGAAATCCGGAGATCTCAATGGGATAGACCCAATTCACCCCTCCATCCAGGGAATAGGTATAATGGATGGTACTGATGGCAGCCTCTTTGGTCCCATCGGTCTTTAATGCCGCCACCAACAGGGTATCTCCTTCCGGAGAGGCAGCCATGGCCGATAATCCAAAGTTCAGATGCCAGCTACCCAGTCCGCTGAATATGGGTGTATCTGAGATATTGCCTGAACCATCATTGGCATACTTTCTGAAGAAAACGGATTCGGATCCGGAAGCCCCATAGGTGATAAAGGTATTGCCCAGGTCATCCACCTTCAAGTCGGGTTGTCCCCTTCTGCCTGAGCCAGCCAGAAGTGATGTGGGTCCTGCCGCAAGATCAGCCGGCAGTGTAGCGCCGATATCCGCATCCATATAGTATACTGCTCCATCGGGATCGGGTTTACCGGTAGCTAAATGCAGCTGATTCTGGTATCTTTCCATTCTGAAATCCGCATCCACCCTGTAGAGGTCATTTCGTCCGAAACTGCCAAGCTGGCTCACCTGTGTCCCATCCAGGGTATAGAAAAAGAGAGAGCCCCATACATCATTAGTGGTTTTTACCGAATGGGCAAACAGTGCCTCTCCCCCGGCAAGGTCCACCACATCAACCACGTAGTTCCTTTCCATTGGAATTCCCAATTGGTTATTGGTTACAGACCAGGTACTCCCCGTTTGCTTTTTAGAGTATTTCAGGTTAAATCCCTGGGGGCCAGAACCTGCATTTCTTGTGATTACATGCACTTCACCTCCCGATCCTACTTCGATGGCCGGACTGAAATCATATAATCCCTGTGCAGAATCCACAACTGAAGGATTCTCATCGATGAGGGTTCCGGCCAGGTTAAATTCATAGTAGTGATCGGAGATCAGGTAGATCCTGTCGTTGGCCATGGCCACATCGAAGTTTTTACCCGCCGATAACATATCCAGTGAAAGATCCACAGGATCCACCAGTATGGGCGGGGGAGGCGGAGGATCACCCTTTAGTTTCTTTGAGACAATAACCACATCGCTGGGTAAATATCCGCTTCGGTAGGTGATAGCATGAATGGTACGATCGCCATCAATGGTAAACGGTCCTGCATATGCACTATCCAGCATATCGGGTGTAGCATCTGCAAAAGAGTAATAGATGGCATCACTTCCCGATGATGTGATGCTGATGTTATCGGTGGCAGTCACCGAATCTGCTGCCGGTGACACCACCGGAGTAGTTGCTTTAACTGGAGATAATCCCCGAAGGTCAATGGTCTTCACTCCAATACCACCGGTCACATTATTAAAGAAAATATAGAACCTGCCCTGATAGTACCTTACCCTGGGTCTCATCCTGCCCTCTCCTGCATCAGTAACGAATCCGGAAATCTCCATGGGATACACCCAATGCTGACCATTGTCCATGGAATAGGAATAATAGAGTGTACAGTTGGAGGCCCCAAGCGATCCATCTGTTTTCAAACCCACCGCCAACAGTGTGTCCCCCTCGGGTGTAGATGCTACGGCAGAAAGGCCAAGGTCCAGCTTCCATCCTCCCAGTTGGTCAAAAATGGGTCTATCTGATACATCTCCCGTCCCCCCACTGGAAAAACGGTTAAACACAACCACCTGGTCACTACCGTATGTCACAAGCGTATTCCCCGCGTTATCTACCCTGAGATCAGGCATTCCACTCATGCCCTCACCAGCTTGTAATGAAGTGATCCCAGTGGTCAGCTCTGAGGTTAAAGAAGCGCCAATGGTTCCCTCCATATAATATACCGTACCTCCTCCAAATGGCTTACCAGTAGCTAAATGGAGCGTATTTTGGTCCCGTTCCATACGGAAATCGGAATTGACTTTATAGAGATCGTTCTGTCCGAGACTTCCCAGAGAAGTTGATACAGATCCATTCAGGTTGTAAAAATAGAGTGATCCGAATCCATCCACATTCTCTTCCGATCCATGAGCATACAATGCTTCACCTCCACTCAAAGCCACTACATCTACCACATAATTCCTGGCAACAGGCGTCCCCACCTGATCTTCCTCAACCGACCAGGAACCATCATTCTCCTTTTTGGAGTAGTAAAGGTTGAAACCACTGCCCCCATTGCCTCCATTACGGGTTACCACATGCACTTCCCCCCCTGAGCCAACAGCCAGAGCAGGGCCAAAATCATATACTCCCTGTCCTGAATCGTCTACTGTGACTTTCTCTGCATACATTTCACCTGCCAGGTTATACTCATAGTAGTGGTCCGAAACGATATAGATCCGGTCGTTGGCAACCTCCACATCAAAATTGTTACCCTCGGTGAGCTTAGCCATGGAAAGGTCCACCGGATCCACAAGGTCCACCGGTGGAGGCGGAGGTGCAGTATCACCCAGCTGAATGGTGGTCATTCCTATTCCACCTGATGTATTATTATAGAATACATAAAACTTATCCACATAATAATGCACCCTGGGCCTGGAACGTCCCTCACCGGCGTGGGTTTTGTGGTCGGGGATCTCGGCCACAGTGGACCAGGTCGCTCCTCCATCCACAGAATAGGTATATCTCATGGTGCTGCTGGAAGCTGTTTCATGATCTCCTCCGGTTTTGAGTCCAATGACCAGAATTTCTTCTCCGTTGTCAGATACCCCAAGGGCCGACATACCCAGGTCAAGATGCCATTGACCCAGATTGGCAAGCACCTGTTCATCGGCAATCTCATGACTGCCTCCTGCAGAATATTTTTCAAAATCGACCACCTCTGTATCTCCATGGCTAATAAATACCCTACCCGACTGATCTACTTTAATATCGGGCATTCCTTTCCTGCCGCTTCCTTGTTGCACAATAGAAGAACTGGATGCCAGCGCGGTGGGTAATGAGGGTCCGATATCGGCATTCATGTAATAGACATAACCCCACGGATCAGGTCTGCCCGTTGCCAAATGCATTTTATTACCATACTGTTCCATACGGAAATCGGCATCTACCCGGTAATAGCCATTACTTCCGAAATCTCCCCAGGAATCCACACTGGTACCATTCAACCCATAGAAATAGACCGAGCCGGCCACATCACTGGTCGTCAGTCTTGTGTGTGCATATACTGCTTCGCCATTACTCAGGCCGACCACATCTACCACATAATTTCTTGCTACAGGCGATCCCACCTGGTGATTCTCTACGGACCAGGTACCATTAGTCTCACGCCTGGAGTACATCAGGTTGAATCCGCCAGATCCAGTGCCTCCATCGCGATTGATCACATGTACCACCCCGTCACTTCCCACATCAATGGCAGGACCGAAATCGAAGGTCCCCTGACCCGTATCGTCGATGTTGGTATTGGAATAGAGCTGATCTCCATCCAAATCCAGCTCATAATAGTTATTGGATATCAGGTATATTTTGCCATTTGCCATATCTGCATCAAAATTCCTCCCATTGGCGATCCATGCTTTCGAAATCACGGTGGGTGACTGGCTGAATGTTTGGGAAACAGATAATATGGCAATCAAAACGGAAATAAACAGACTTCTCATCTTCATCTTTTTAATCTGGTAATATTCAAATGCACTTGGTATTAACGTAAATACCACGATGCAGGTTCCAAAAATGGATATCATTTTCCACCAGGGTATCTATCTCTGTGATCAATACCAAGTATGGCTCCGTCATTAGAGGCGCCAAAGGTAATTAATAAAGATCAAATTCTGGGGGATTTGGTTGCACAGCTTGATCAGCGTCAAGGTTTTGGCTGTTAAGACCATTATTCATTGTATGGTCTCCACTCCCGGACCAGTTCAGGCCTGTGCCACTCTCTCCATGTGAGGGGAGCAAATACTTCTTTTACCGGCTTTCTCCATTTCTCAGGTAACCGGTCCTTATGTTCAGCCAAATGGTACCATCGTTCTGAAAGCTCCTTCACCAGTTCAGGATACTGACCTGCCAGATCATGTTGCTCCAACCGGTCTTCAGCCATATTATAAAGCTCCCACCGGTGTCCGTAAAAGCTAACAAGTTTCCAGTCACCCTTACGAAGCGCATGATTCGTGGTGAATGTGAAGTAGAGTTCCTCATGATTCTCTTTTTCCTCTCCTCTCATGAGAGGCAAAAGGCTCTTCCCCTGAAGCGGCTCTATGCCTTCCTGTTCAGGATAATCTGTATCTGACACATCGAGGCAGGTAGCCATGATATCGATCAGGTGACCGGGGGTGGTCTCCCATCTTCCGCTCTCTATAATTCTCCCTGGCCAGTGAACGATCATGGGTGATGAGATCCCCCCTTCAAACTGGGTTTGCTTGTAGTGTTTTAAGGGGGTGTTGGAAACCGTGGCCCAGCTGGCATCATAGAGTAAAAAGGAACCCCCTTCCCAGGGAGGGATCTCCAGGTTTCTGCTTCGCTCGAAAGGACAGGCACCGTTGTCGGAACAGATCATGATCAGTGTATTCTCCAGTACTCCTTTCTCCTCCAGGTAATCGACCAATCGTCCTAAGTTCTGATCAAGCCGGTCTACCATAGCCGCATAGACACTCATCCTGAAGCTCTCAAATTCCTTCTCTTGTGCAGTAAGAGAATCCCAGGGCACCATGTGATCGGGCAGAGAAGGCAGGATCAGCTCACCGGGGAAGATTCCCAGCTGCTTTTGTTTTTCAAACCGTACCTTCCTGATAACCTCCCATCCCTTATCATAACTGCCCATGTATTTTTCTACCTCCTCCTGAGGAGCCTGAAGCGGATAGTGTGGGGCATTGAATGCGATATAATGAAAAAAGGGCTTTCCACTCTCCATGGCTTCATCCAGAAACCTTATGGAAAAGTCCACATTGGCATCGGTGGTGTAAAATCCCTCCTGAAAATCGCTCCATGGCTCACCGTTATACCGGAAAGTGCTGTCGCCCTTAAAGAAATCAGTGGCGCCAGAGAGGTGTCCCCAGTACCGCTGAAATCCAAAATCGGTGGGCTCCTTATCCAAATGCCATTTCCCTGTCATGGAGGTAAAATACCCCGCTTCACCAAGCACCTCTGCTATGGTAGTGGCTCTACTGAGACTTTGGTCTCCTGCCTGGGTACAATACAATCCACTCAGGAGCGATACCCGCGAAGAGTGGCACTTTGCCGTATTGTAAAACTGGGTAAAGCGCAGACCGTTCTCTGCCAGTTCATCAATTTCAGGAGTTTCAATTTCTCCTCCATAACACCCCAAATCGGAAAAACCGAGATCATCGACCATGATCATCAGAATATGGGGATTCTTATCATCCGGAGTTCCACAGGATGTCAACATCGTCAGAAGCATCCATACAGAGATCAGATATAGGGGATTCATCAAAACAGATATTAAAATCTCTCTAAATTGAAATGTTCCTGGTTTCTACAGATTCAAAGTGAATGGCTGTCTGGTCCCATCGTTTCAGCAGTTTCCGGGCCGATTCAGGCACATAACATTTCTCAAACTCTTTCCCGCGGAAATCAATGACGTTCTGTAATGATTTAAAGGTCATAATGGTGATGAATTCCACTTCATCCCTGAGATCTCTCCGGAACAACTCGATGCATGTATAACCCTCTATCTCTTTAGCCTCGATTCCAGGAAAGATCTCTTTATGCAACAGATTCTGATACGCATCAGCATTTTCCGGTGTGGTCCAGCCGTGCCAGATTCTCTTGATACCCATATCGATAAGTTTAAAACAGTGAAACGAAATAAGTGGTTACTGCAAATTACAAAGGAAATTACTAAGAATGATATTAAATTCGCGCGATAATTAGTTTCCATGAATAAGAAGATACTCGATCTGGCCATACCCAACATTATCAGCAACATCTCCATTCCATTGCTGGGCATTGTGGATATGGCTCTGATGGGTCATCTGGAGTCTGATGCCTATATAGGAGCCATCGCACTGGGTTCATTGATCTTCAATTTCATATACTGGGGCCTGGGATTTTTACGCATGGGGACCAGTGGTTTTACTGCCCAGGCCTGGGGCAGAGGAGATATGTCCGAAACCATTATGGTATTTGCTCGTGCAGCGGTTATTAGCATAGTTATCAGTGTATTACTCTTAATTTCTCAAAAGCCTATCGAGATCTTCAGTTTCTGGATCCTGAAGGGTGAAACCCAGGTGGAAGAGCTGGCCATGGCCTATTTCCGGATCAGGGTCTGGGCAGCACCTGCTGCTTTGGGACAGTTCGCACTGCTTGGCTTCTTCCTGGGCATGCAAAATGCCAGGTTACCGATGGTGGTGCTGGTTACCACCAACATCATCAACATCATCTGCAACTATCTGTTTGTGATGAAACTGGGGATGGGATCAGAAGGGGTTGCACTGGGAACAGTCATCGCTCAATACTGCGGACTATTTACCGCCCTTTTCATTTTCAGGAAGCATTTCAGGCACCTGTTTCCCTATTGGTCTGTTCAAGCCACTCTCCAGTGGAGTAAATTGAAAGAGTTCCTACGTGTCAACCAGGACATCTTCATCCGTACCATGTGCCTGGTGATTGTCTTCTCCATATTCACCGCCCGTTCGGCCAGCTCGGATGTACTCTCCCAGGGAGAGGAAACCATCCTGGCTGTGAACTCACTGTTGATGCAGTTTTTCATGTTCTTTTCCTTCCTGATCGATGGATTTGCCCATGCTGCTGAAGCGCTTACAGGGAGATTTATTGGAGCGGGTGACCGCTCTTCCCTGACCCGATCGATCCGTCTGCTCTTTCTTTGGGGAACAGGCATCAGCATGTTTTTTACCCTCCTATATCTGGGTGGAGGAGATGGAATTTTCCGGTTGCTTACCAACAATCAGGAGGTGATCTCCAACGCCAAACCCTATTTTTTCTGGGTGATCATGATTCCTATAGTCTCCTTTACCGCTTTCCTGTGGGATGGTATCTATATTGGTGCAACAGCCGGACGTGAAATGCGAAATGCCATGCTGATCTCCACCCTGTTGGTCTTTTTTCCCATCTATATACTGGCCAGTAAGTTTTTAGGAAACCAGGGCTTGTGGTTTGCATTTATTCTCTTTATGGCAGCCCGGGGAGTCACCATGCAGTTGATGTCCGGAAAAGCGGTCTATTCTAAAACTCCATAGAAGTCCATTGAAGTTCCTCGGTGCTAATGCGCGAGCGGGATTCAAACCCTGTGATCACGATTTCTTCTCCCTCTTCCGGTCATGTTCGCTCAACAGGATCTTTCTCAACCGGATCGATTTGGGAGTAACCTCTACATATTCATCCTCTCCCACATATTCCAGCGCCTCTTCCAGGGAGTATTTTACCGGAGGCGCGATGGAAACCTTCTCATCGGATCCGGATGCCCGCATATTGGTGAGCTTCTTGGTCTTGATCACATTAACCACCAGGTCGTCCTGCTTAGTATGTTCCCCTATCACCTGCCCGGCATAGATCTCCTCATTGGGTTCTATGAAAAACTTGCCCCGGTCCTGTAACTTGTCGATGGAATAAGCAATGGATGTTCCTGTCTCCATGGCTATCAATGCACCATTTCGTTTGCGTACCAGCTCTCCTTTCCAAGGCTCATACCCGGAGAACCTGTGAGAAATCACTGCATTTCCCTCGGTGGCTGTCAGCAAGGGTTGTGAAAGCCCGATCAATCCCCTGGCGGTGATCTTGAATTCAAGGTTTACCCGGTCATCCTTTTTCTCGATGTTCAGAATGTCCCCTTTGCGACCCGTAACGATTTCGATGACTTTACCTGAAAACTCCTCCGATACGTTGATGTATAACAGCTCCACCGGTTCATGTTTGTAACCGTCAATCTCTTTAATCACTACCCTCGGCTGACCCAGTTGCAATTCATACCCCTCTCTTCTCATCGTCTCGATCAGGATACTCAGGTGGAGAATCCCTCTTCCATACACCATCATCCGGTCGGGCGACTCCGTGTCTTCCACTTTCAGGGCCAGGTTCTTTTCAGTTTCCTTGAAAAGCCTCTCCCTCACATGCCTGGAGGTCACATACTTACCCTCTTTGCCAAAAAAGGGTGAATTGTTAATGGTAAAAAGCAGACTCATGGTAGGTTCATCAATGGAGATGGCTTTCATGGCCTCCGGTTCCTCAAAATCAGCAATGGTATCCCCGATGTCAAAATCTTCCAACCCCAGGATGGCCACGATCTCCCCTGCCTCAACCGCTTCTTTGGTCTTCTCTTTACCCAGGCCCTCAAAGGTGTAAAGTTCCTTTACGGTTGATTTGTGTACTAGCCTGTTTCTCTGAACGATAGAAATCTGGTCGCCCATCTTTATACTACCCCTGTGGACCTTACCTACAGCTATCCGTCCCGTATAAGATGAATAGTCCAGGGAACTGATTTGCAACTGTAAAGTTCCCGGGTTCTCCGCGGGAGGATCAAAGTACTCCACAATGGTATCCAGCAGGTGGACCATATCCTCAGTAGGGTTCTTCCAGTCGGGCCCCATCCATCCTTGCTTGGATGAGCCGTACACTGTGGGATACTCTAACTGATCTTCTGTAGCATCCAGGGAAAACATAAGCTCAAAGACCAGCTCATTGACCTCTTCAGGATTACAGTTGGGTTTATCTACCTTATTGACCACAACGATCACTTTCTTTCCCAGTTCCAGAGCTTTCTGCAGCACAAACCGGGTCTGGGGCATGGGACCTTCAAAAGCGTCTACCAGTAGTAATACACCATCGGCCATATTGAGTATCCGTTCCACTTCACCTCCGAAGTCGGAGTGTCCCGGAGTATCAATGATATTGATTTTGACTCCGTTGTAACGAACCGATACATTTTTTGAGAGAATGGTGATTCCCCGCTCCCTCTCCAGGTCGTTGGAATCGAGGATCAAATCCCCCATCTCCTGATTATCTCTGAAAAGCTTGACCTGATGCAAGATCCGGTCGACCATAGTGGTCTTTCCATGATCCACATGAGCTATAATTGCTATATTCCTAATATCCATTTTGTAACTCCTACTTAAAACAAGTCCGCAAAAGTAGTATAAATGAGCAAAACTTTGGGCTCTTCTTTCTTTTTAATAGAGAGTTATCCATAAAAACAGTATAACAATGATCAATACTACCTCTACTCATATTTCCTTCCCAGGTTAGATTTCGTCTTATAGGAAAAGGATCCATGTAACAGACTTGCCTGGCAGTGTTTAGAACAAGGCCTTCTAACCTATTGACTTTTATATATATAATCCATAACTTAGTAATAATATGAATATAGCTATGTGCTTTTTAACCCTCTGTTTTCGTGAAAAAACACCTATGAGCTTGAGGTGTGGTAACCCATGAGGCTACACCTGAAAGGGTATTTCATGTGTAGCCAACGCAAAGTCTTATCAAAAGCCCGTTAAGGGATTTAACGAACTATTTCTTTATACATGGACAAAGAGAAAGCAACCATTCTCTATGTTGATGATAATGAGTTGAGATTAAAAAGCTTCGAAGCCTCTTTTAAAGGAGACTACAAGATTTTCCTGGCGAATTCCGCAAAGAAAGCATTAATCATCATCGAGCAGCAACCGATCCATTTACTGGTTACTGACCAGCAAATGCCAGAAATGACAGGTATTGAATTACTGAAAGAGGTGAGGATCAAATATCCGGAAATCAGGCGGATCATACTGACTGCTTATCATGACCTGGATCCGGTACTGGAAGCCATTAATGAAGGAAAGGTCCACGGTTATCTCTTGCAAACGCAGGGTATGGATGAGATCAAACTGACACTCAAAAAGGCATTTGATCATTATGAATTGTGTGAAAGTAATCAAATCCTCTTGCAGAAATATGAGCACGTCAATAAAGAACTCGAAAGAAAAACACTGCTTCTTGAAAAAGAATTAGCTGAATCTAAAAATGTTAAGAAGAAAGCCAGGGAGACTGAGAAAAGGTACATGGACCTGGTGGAAAAAGCAGGTATTGGGATCCTGATTGATAACAAAGAAGGTGACATCACATATTTTAACAAACAATTTGCTGCGCTTTTTGGATATGAACCGCATGAATATCAGAATCGTTCCATCCGGTCTCTGATACATGCTGATGATGTCGATGCTGTAATGAAGCGACATCAGAAACGCATGCAGGGCCAGAAGGTAAGCTCCAGATACGAATTTCGGGGAACAAGAAAAGATGGCAGAGTGATCAACCTGGAGATAATAACTGTTCCTCTGAAAGATAACGGCAATATTTCGGGAACACTATCCTATATCTGGGACATTACCTCACGTAAGCAGCTCGAAGAGGATCTGTGGACCAATGAAAGAAGGCTGGCTGAGGCGCAAAGAATGGCCAAACTTGGTAACTGGGAACTTGACCTGGAAAAAAACATACTCTTCTGGTCCGATGCGATTCACAAAATTTTCGAAAGAGATCCGGATAAGTTTGAAGCCACCTATGAGACATTCCTTTCATATGTCCATCCCGACGATGTCGACAGAGTAAATAATGCATATCAAAAAGCAATTAAATACAATACACCCTATGATATTACTCACCGGATCCTTACTCCAGATGGTCATGTTAAATATGTGCATGAAAGATCCAGGGAAATCAGGGACAAATCCGGGAAGCCAATTCGTTCAATAGATACGGTTCAGGATATTACCCCATTGAAACTGGCTGAACAGAAGCTTGAAAGAGAGAGGAACCTGCTTGAGAAAAAAGTGACAGAAAGGACCCGGGAACTTAAAAAGGTCAACGAGAACCTCAACAAGGATATTTACGATCGAAAAAGTGCTGAAGAGGCGTATCGAAAAGCAACAGAGCGGCTGTCCCTGGCCACCAAATCAGCTAAAATAGGGATATGGGATTGGGACATTCAAAAGAATGAACTGATCTGGGACAACATCATGTACAAATTATACGGTGTAAACAAGAAAGACTTTTCAGGAGCCTATGAAGCCTGGAGCCAGGGTCTGCACCCGGATGATAAAGAGAGATCTGAGAAGGAGCTTCAAATGGCTATGAGCGGAGAGAAAGAATTTAATACAGAATTTCGTATCATAACCCCCAAAGGAGCTGAAAAAACAATAAAAGCTTACGGTGATGTTTTCAGAGATGACCAGGGTAAACCCATCCGGGTGATCGGTGTGAACTGGGATATAACCCAGATAAAGAATGCCGAGGAGAGCCTGAATCTGGATGAAGAACGCCTCGAAGCACTCCTGACACTAAGTATGCTCAATCACACATCAAAAAAGGAATTGGCTGAACATACATCTCAGAAAATAGTGAAGCTTACAAACAGCCAAGTGGGATACATGCACGTTCTCAACTCAGATGAAAAGAGCTTGCAGTTATTATCCTATTCTGAAGAAACTCTGCGACAATCCCATCACAAACAGTACCAGAACACATCATTGGAACAGGCTGGAGTATGGGCAGATTGTGTGCGAAAAAGGAAACCTGTAATTCATAATGACTTTCCAGGTCTAAAAAAAAGAAAAGGATTTCCTGCGGGGCATTTCGAACTACACCGCCATATGAGTCTTCCCGTATTTGACAAAGGCAAAATAGTCGCAGTGGCTGGCGTAGGGAACAAAAAGAGTGATTACGATCAGTCTGATGTCAGGCAGCTATCACTCTTTATGAATAGCATGTGGGAAATCTGGAAGCGCAGATTAGCAGAAGAAGAAATAGAACAACGGGCCAAACTATCAGTAATACGTGAAGAGATTGGAATTGAACTTAATCGTGAAGATCATCTGAATAATATATTGAAATACTGCACCGGATCTCTTGTCAGAAATCTTGATGCAGCCCTGATCAGAATCTGGATACTAAATGACAAGGGAGATGAGCTGGAACTCAGGGCCAGCGCGGGGATCTTCACTCTTGCTGATGGAGAGCATCCCAAGATGCCTGTTGGTGATGATTTGCTCAGTGAAATAGCAGCAAACCGCCGGGCCCATATTACCAATAATCTTTTAGACGATCATCGTTTCCGTGATAAAAAATGGGCCGGAAAGGAGAGGTTAAAATCTTTTGCGGGATATCCAATGATTGTTGCTGATCGTCTGATTGGGATCCTTGTTATTTATTCACGGAGTACATTTGAAGATTATACTTTCGATGCACTGGAGTCAATAGCTGATGCCCTGGCTCTGGGCATCAGACGCATACAGATGGAGATTGAATTGAAGCAGTCAAAAGTGGAAGCTGAATTAGCTAGCCGCGCTAAAAGTGAATTTCTGGCCAATATGAGTCATGAAATCAGAACCCCAATGAATGCCGTCCTGGGCTATGCAGACTTGCTGGAGTCTCTTGTTATTGGTGATAAACAAGTGAGCTATTTGGAGTCCATTAAAACGGGTAGCAGAAGCCTGTTAAACCTGATCAATGATATTCTGGATCTTTCCAAAATCGAGGCAGATAAACTCGAACTGGAATTTGACTATGTGGATACCAGCCACTTTTTTGAAGAGTTGAAGCATATTTTTTCATTCAAGGTAGAAGAGAAGGGATTGGATTTCATTATAGAGATCTCATCGGGTACTCCCAAGGGGATATATATTGATGAAGCCAGGCTACGGCAGATTCTGGTTAACTTACTGGGTAATGCGGTAAAATTCACTGACAAGGGTTTTGTGAAGATTTCCGTTTGGACTGAAAATCCTCAGCTGGTTGAACACACCCAGGATAAAGTTGAGGAGTATATTGATCTGGTGATTGAGGTGGAAGATACCGGGATAGGGATTTCCAAAGATAACCTGGACCTCATCTTTGATTCTTTCCAGCAACAAAACGCACAGCTGGCAAAGAAATATGGAGGAACCGGCTTGGGACTGGCGATTACCAAGAAATTGGTTGGCTTGATGAACGGTACGATCAAAGTTGATTCTGAGTTGAGTAAGGGCAGCAAGTTCAGGATACTAATTCCGGATGTGCTATATCTAAGAGATTTTGAAAGAGCGAATTATCGGTTACATATTAAAACAGACAGCATTGTATTTGACCAGGCAAAAGTGCTGGTTATCGATGATATTAAGCATAACCGCGACTTAATTTCTGACGCACTCAGCCAGACACCCCTTGAGGTGAATCTGGCCGACAGTGGTCAAAATGGATATAACCTTGCCTTGAAGCTTGTCCCCGACATCATCATTGTGGATATCAGAATGCCCGGTATGGATGGTTTCGAATTCTTGAAAAAGATTAAGGCAGCAAGAAAACTAAGGCATATCCCGGTGATTGCATATTCGGCTTCGGTATTAAAGTCAGAAAAAGAGAAGATTTTCCAGAGTAAATTTACCGGATTTCTCATGAAGCCGGTACAATTGGCGGAGTTGTATATCGAACTGATGAATAATCTCTCTTATACTATTACTGAGGAAGAAAAACCTGAAACCGATGATCCGGGTAAAGATGAATCCCCGGATGTTGAAATCAAGAACTATGAAAAACTAATGAGCTCTTTAACACAAGAGATGACTGCTACCTGGGAGACCTTTTCCAAAAGGCAACCCAGGAATGAGGTGCGTCAATTTGCCACTAAACTGCAGGAATTGGGTAAAGAGCACAACACGGAGGAACTGGCAGACTATGGAATGAAACTGACCTCCGCAAGTGACAATCTGGAGATCGAAACTATGCTACAACTGCTTCGAAGATTTCCTTTGCTGGTAGACAGCCTGCATCAATACAACCATTCAAACTAAGTAAAAACGAGAACCTATGGTTAAAGAGCAAAATCCTGAATTCACGATCCTTATGGTGGATGACAATCCAAAGAATCTTGAAGTATTAGGAAAAACCCTGGAGAATTATAACTATCGGGTAGAGTATGCTTTAGATGGTGCCAGTGCCCTGGAATGGACAGAAAACCAAATGTTTGATTTGATTTTACTGGATGTCATGATGCCCGGCCTCAACGGATTTGAAGTGTGTGAAAAACTACGTGCAAATCCGGTGTTTGACAATATCCCCATTATATTCCTTACTGCTGAAACAGAAAAGAGCAGCGTAGTTAAGGGTCTGGAACTCGGAGCTCAGGATTACGTGACCAAACCGTTCGATACTGCTGAGTTGATGGCTCGTGTGAAAACTCATCTGGAGCTAAGAAACTGTAAAGAAAAACTGAATTCAGTGAATCAATGGCTAACAGACAAAGTGAATGAGCAGACGGAACAACTAAAAAAAGCCAATCAGGAACTCATGGGTCTCGATCATGCAAAAACAGAGTTTCTGAGAATGATCAGCCATGAGTTACGAACCCCTCTTAATGGAATCATAGGTCCGTTGCATTTGCTGAAAGAACGAAATGAAACCAGGGAAATAGAAGAGCTTATCAATGTTCTGGATTCTTCAGTAGAGAGGTTGGAGAAATTCTCCCGGGTAGCTATGACCATAACAAAATTCAACGTTGCCAATCAGCAGATTGAAAAGGATCCTCTTGAATTGGAAGAGCTGATAGATAGATCAATATCAGAGTTAGAGGAAGAACTAGGTAAAAAGAACCTTAGAGTAGTCAGGGAAGTGGCTTCCGGTGAGCAAATAGTTGCCGGAGATTTCGAACTATTAGTTATGTGTTTTACAAATGTTTTACTAAATGCTATTAAGTACTCGGAAAATGATGGTGAGATCCATATTCGAACCATGAGACGTGATTCCGAGGTATCCTGTGAGATTTCGGATCAGGGACCGGGTTTCTCTCCAAATGCAATAGAGAAACTTTTTACATTATTTGAACCTGGTGAGTCACATATTAACGAAAATCTCGGTCTTGGTCTGGCCCTGGTCAAAATGATCCTTGATGCCCATAATTGCACTATTGAGATCACAAATAATAATGACAGAGGTGCCACCGTAAAACTGCTCTTCGAAACATAAATTCTTATTATCTTTCGTCATCTCATTTCAGTCCGGGATTTCTTTCCCAGTTGAATAGGAAATAATCCAAAGGTTATGAATACAATAAGAGTATGTTTTGTTCTGTCATTTCTGATACCAATGATATGGAGTTGTGACAATGAATCGAAAGAATCTATCCCAACCCAAGAAGATCCTGTTGAATTGGTCAACATACTAATGGGCACAGATTCAGAGTTTTCCCTCTCAAATGGCAACACCTACCCGGCCATAGCCACCCCATGGGGAATGAATTTCTGGACACCCCAGACCAACAGGATGGGCGACGGGTGGACCTACCAGTACGATGCAAAGAAAATACGCGGTATCAAACAAACACACCAACCCAGTCCCTGGATCAATGATTATGCTGCTTTTAGCCTGATGGCCATAACGGGTGAATTGAAGTTCAATGAAGAAGAACGCGCAAGCTGGTTTTCCCACAAAGCAGAAACGGCCAAACCACACTATTACCAGGTCTACCTGGCCGATTATGATGTGAACATGGAAGTGGCTCCCACGGAACGTGCTGCTCATTTCCGTTTCACGTTCCCTGAGAGTGAAAGCAGCTATATCTTACTGGATGGCTTTTTCAAAGGATCCCATATAAAAATAGTACCCGAAGAACGAAAGATCGTTGGATACTGCAGAAACCATTCAGGAGGTGTTCCATCCAATTTCCATAACTATTTTGTGGCTGTTTTTGACAAAGATTTTGAAGATGTGGCTGTCTGGAACGGGGATGAACTGAAAAAAGGCCACACAGAAGAAGAGGGTTTTCATGTGGGAGGGGTGGTGAGATTTATCACCCGCACGGATGATCAGGTCCATGTGAAAGTGGCCTCCTCCTTTATCAGTCCCCAGCAGGCCGAACTGAATCTGGAACGGGAAATAGGCACAGACTCATTTGAGCAGACCCGTTCCAAAGCACATGCTGAGTGGAATAGGGAATTAAGTAAGATCAGGGTGGAAGGAGGTACGGCAGACCAGCAAAGGATCTTCTATTCTACGCTATACAGGGTATTGCTTTTCCCACGTAAATTCTATGAACTGGACCCACAGGGCCAGGTGATTCACTACAGCCCGTATAATGGCGAGATTCTTCCAGGATACATGTATACTGATAACGGTTTCTGGGATACTTTCAGGGCTGTTTTCCCACTGTTCACTTTGATCTATCCCGACCTGACCAATCAAATCCTGCAGGGACTTGTCAATACATACAAAGAGAGCGGCTGGTTGCCCGAGTGGGCCAGTCCGGGTCATCGCAGCTGCATGATCGGTACCAATTCAGCAGTAAACATCGTCGATGCCTACTTAAAGGGGATACAGGATTATGACATCGAGATCCTCTATGAGGCCATCATGAAGAATACAGAGAGTCATCATGAAGATATTACCTCCGTAGGCCGGTATGGAGCATCCTACTACAATGAATTAGGGTATGTGCCTTATGATGTGGGTATTCACGAAAATGCAGCACGTACATTGGAGTACGCTTTTGCCGATTATAACATTTACAAACTGGCAAAAGCTCTGGAAAAACCACAGACTGAAATTGAACTCTTCGCCTCGAGGGCACAAAACTACCGGAACCTGTTTGACCCGGAGACCCGCCTGATGCGGGGTAAAAATGCAGACGGTACCTTTCAGGCCCCCTTCAACCCATTTAAATGGGGGGATGCCTTCACCGAGGGCAATAGCTGGCACTACTCCTGGTCAGTTTTTCACGACATCGCCGGTCTGAAGGAGCTGATGGGAGGAGATGATCAATTTGTGGCGATGCTTGATAGCGTTTTTGCACTGCCTCCTGTATTTGACGATTCTTATTACGGATTCCCCATTCATGAGATACGCGAGATGCAAATTATGAACATGGGGCAATATGCACACGGGAACCAACCTGTTCAACACATGACCTACCTGTACAACTACGCCGGTCAGCCCTGGAAAACCCAATATTGGGTTCGGCAGGTGATGGATAAACTCTACACCCCTTACCCCGATGGCTATTGCGGAGATGAAGATAACGGACAAACCTCCGCATGGTATGTGTTCAGTGCACTGGGATTTTATCCGGTATGTCCAGGCCAGGATATCTATGTCATTGGCAGTCCGCTTTTTGATAAGGTCACTATTCAAATGCCGAACGAAAAAGAATTGATCATCTCTGCGGAAAACAATGGCCCGGAGAATTACTACATCACAACTGTTTCATTAGACGGACAATCCTGGTATAAGAACTATTTCCGGCACAGGGACCTGGTCGACGGCGGAACCGTACATTTTAATATGGGTAAGGATCCCAGTTACTCACGGGGGATTTCGGAAGAGAGCTACCCTCCTTCCATGAGCAGTGAATAAAAGGTCCAAATATTCCTACATGTGTAAAGTGCCTGATCATGAAACGGATAGTGTTTAACTTGATCGTATGCATCCTTGTTGGTTGTAGCCATTCAAAGGTAAAGACCACGTACATAAGTGTGTATGAGGTCATAGAAGAGTCCGGAACTGTAATGGAAGGGGATCTTACTCATTACCTGATCAGCACCTATGATCCACGTGGAAATAAAACGGAATCTCAGAAATTTGATGCAGAATGTGGGTTGACTGAACTGTACAGGTATACCTATGATCGCGATGACCACCTGATTGAACGCAGATCATTTGATCCGGCCGGAAACCAGGTTCAGGAGGATATTTATGATTATAATGAAGAGGGTAAATTGATTGAAAATGATCGGTACAACGATCTCCTGAACCAGTACACTACCTTTCATCATGCCTATGATGCAACGGGCCGTAAAACAGAAGTGGTTCGCAAAAATGCCGATGGAGAGGTCCAGGCTGTACGAACTTTTTTATATGACAGCCTGGGAAATAAAAGGGAGACTTTTGAGGATATGGAACATGGATTTCGCTCTGTGATCAGATCTGTATACGATGGAAAGGGGAAGGAAATTGAATACTTTGAATACGAACCGGATGGGAGTGTGAAACTCAGACATATCACCGAATACGATGAACATCTCAGCATCCTGAAAAGAGTTACTTTCAATTCAGAAGGAGAGATCGTTCAAACAAAGAGCTTCCAATATCAATATGACAAAAAAGGGAACTGGATCAGGATCACAGAATACCGGAACAGTGTTCCACAAACAGTCAGAATAAGAGAAATCGAATATTTCTAGAACAGCAACACCTATTCTTTGATAGCAGAATGATATTCCTGCAGGGATTTCACGTTGTAGGCTCCGTTTCTCCTGTCCTTGATACCCTTGACAGCAGCCAGAGCTGCCGATGTGGTGGTGATATAAGGTACTTTATGCTTAATCGCACTTTTCCTGATATAGGAGTCATCATACTCGCTCTGTTTTCCCGCCGGTGTATTGATGACCAGGTTGATCACCCCGTTTTTTATAGCATCCACAATATTTGGTCTGCCTTCATGCACTTTCTTTACAGATTCACAGAGGATACCTTGTTCTTCCAGAAATCGTTTTGTCCCCTCGGTGGCCATAATGTTAAATTTCATTTCCTGAAAAATCTCTGCAAATTCCAACACCCTATCCTTATCCCTGTCGGCGATTGTAATCAGTACCGTACCTTCAAGTGGCAAACTGGTTTGGGTGGCTTCCTGGGATTTGAAAAATGCAAGTCCGTAGGAATCAGCCAGACCAAGTACCTCTCCAGTTGAACGCATTTCCGGACTGAGCAAAGGATCCACATCCGGGAACATATTAAATGGAAATACAGCTTCCTTTACCCCAAAATGTTCGATCTTCTTCTCTTTGAAGTCAAAAGTGGAGAGTTTTTGACCGAGCATGATCTGGGTGGCAATTTTAGCCATGGATATGCTGCATACTTTGGAAACCAGTGGTACAGTCCTGGATGCCCTGGGATTGGCCTCCAGGATATAAACGATATCGTCGTATATGGCATACTGTATATTCATTAAACCCACCACGTTTAATTCATTAGCGATCTTTTTTGTGTATTCCTTGATGGTCTCCTGGTGCTTTTCAGGAATGATCACAGGAGGTATTACACAGGCCGAATCGCCCGAGTGGATCCCCGCATATTCGATATGCTGCATGACTGCCGGCACAAACACCTCCGTACCATCCGATATGGCATCTGCTTCCGCTTCGATGGCATCCTCCAGGAACCTGTCAATAAGCAGTGGCCGATCCGGAGAAACACCAGTAGCTTCAGCTACATATTGCTCCAGCATTTCCTCGTCAAGGACGATTTTCATGGCTCTGCCTCCCAGTACATATGAAGGCCTCACCATGAGGGGATACCCAATCCTGTTGGCAATCTCCTTGGCTTCCGCCAGTGTGCTTGCCATACCTGATTCCGGTTGCGGGATGTCCAGTTTGTTCATGATCTTCCTGAAGCGGTCCCGATCCTCTGCCAGGTCGATTGTTTCCGGGGTGGTTCCCAGTATCTTTACCCCGGCCTCAGCCAGTTCATTGGCCAGGTTCAGGGGCGTTTGTCCTCCAAACTGAACAATGACACCTTCCGGTTTCTCCTTTTCGTATATACTCAGCACATCCTCCACCGTTAGCGGTTCAAAGTAGAGTTTGTCGGATGTGTCATAATCGGTAGAAACGGTTTCAGGATTGCAGTTTACCATAATGGACTCATAACCTGCATTGCGAATGGCGAACGCTGCATGTACACAACAATAATCGAATTCAATGCCCTGGCCTATCCTGTTTGGTCCACCTCCCAACACCATTATTTTTTTTCGGCTGCTCACTTCTACCTTGTCTGGAGCATTATAGGTAGAGAAGTAATATGCTGCATTTTCAACCCCGCTAACAGGTACCGGTTCCCAAGCTTCGGTTACACCCATCGATATGCGCTTCTCTCTGATCTCCTTTTCGGGAATATCCAACAACTGAGACAGGTATTTGTCGGCAAATCCATCTTTTTTGGCTTGTATGAAGATCTTTTCCGGCAATGTTTCCCAGGTATATGTCAGGATTTGTTCTTCCAGCTCTACCAGTTCCTTCATTTGTACTATAAACCAGTGCTTGATATAGGTCCGGTTAAACAGCTCCTCCACATCTGCGCCCTTTCGCAATGCTTCATACATAATAAACTGTCGCTCGCTGGAGGGATGTTTGAGCATTGTCATCAATTCATCCAGAGACTTTTGATGAAAATCCTTGGCAAATCCAAGTCCATAACGCCCGTTTTCCAATGAGCGAATCGCTTTCTGCAACGCTTCTTTATAATTTTTTCCGATACTCATCACTTCACCCACCGCCTGCATCTGGGTACCCAGTTTGTCTTCCAGGTTCTCAAATTTCTCAAAAGCCCACCTTGCAAATTTGACTACCACATAGTCTCCTGAAGGGCTGTATTTCTCCAATGTACCGTCACGCCAGTAAGGTATTTCGTCCATGGTCAATCCGCCGGCAAGCAGCGATGATACCAGTGCAATGGGAAATCCAGTAGCTTTGGAAGCAAGGGCAGATGAACGTGAAGTACGAGGATTGATCTCTATGACAACAACCCTTCCCGTTTTAGGATCGTGGGCAAACTGCACATTGGTCCCTCCTATCACCTCAATAGCTTCAACGATATCATAAGAGTATTTCTGTAAACGCTGCTGCAGTTCCGGGTCAATGGTCAGCATGGGTGCCGTACAAAAGGAATCACCGGTATGCACGCCCATGGCATCCACATTTTCGATGAAACAGACTGTGATCATCTGGTTTTTTTCATCCCTGACCACCTCCAGTTCAAGCTCTTCCCAACCCAACACCGATTCCTCCACCAGCACCTGGTTCACTATGCTTGCCGATAAG
This sequence comes from uncultured Bacteroides sp., assembly GCA_964622985.1. Lineage (GTDB taxonomy): Bacteria > Bacteroidota > Bacteroidia > Bacteroidales. The sequence goes on from CAZURA010000017.1 coordinate 33,396, forward strand.
CCCCTGCTGACAATGGTTCGCAATTCTTCAATGTTGTAGACCAATCCACCCCCTGTGCCTCCCATGGTATACGCGGGTCGAATCACGACAGGATACCCCAGCTCTGCGGCAACTGCTTCAGCATCTTTCAGAGTATTTACCGCTTTGCTTTTTGGCATCTCGATCCCCAGGCGGTTCATGGTCTCCTTAAATGCCGTACGGTCCTCTCCCCGTTCAATGGCATCCACATTGACACCAATAATCTTCACACCGTAGAAATCCAGAATACCGCTTTTGGCCAGCAATGAAGATAAATTCAATCCTGTTTGTCCCCCAAGATTGGGTAACAACGCATCAGGCTTTTCCTTCTTAATGATCTCCGTCAGGGCATATTTATTCAGTGGTTCAATGTATGTTACATCTGCCATCTCCGGATCGGTCATAATTGTAGCCGGATTGGAATTTACCAGCACGATCTTATAACCCAGTGATCGGAGCGCTTTACACGCCTGAGTTCCTGAGTAATCAAATTCACATGCCTGTCCGATAATAATGGGTCCTGATCCAATGATCAGGACTTTGTCGATGTCCTTGCGTTTTGCCATGGTGTTCTAATTGTTAGGATCAATAGGTTAAAGATGTGAATTTTATCCTTATTTGTCGTACACTCGCTCCATAATATAATTCTGGAAAACAGTCAGAAAATTAATCGTATCATCAATGGCGATCCTCGGGAGATGGATGCCAGCAGCACGATGGCTACATCCAAAGGAATATCCAACCTGCGCATAATTCCCAGGGTAGTGATTCACGGAGAATAGATTGGGGATCATGAAAATACAAGTGGTTCGGTCTGATTCTTATGGAGAGGGGAATGAGATTGAATATTATTTATGGTTATTTGTCTTTTATTCCACTAATTGTTGTACATTCGCGCCCTAATTTAATTTTATGGAATTTAAGGAGTTAGGGCTATCGAAGGATATTCTGAAAGCAGTAGGCAAATTAGGATTTGATAACCCGTCGGAAATACAGGAAAAAGCAATCCCGATCCTTTCATCGGGAGAGCAGGATTTGGTGGGATTAGCCCAGACCGGAACAGGCAAAACCGCTGCTTTCGGTTTACCACTCATCGAGCACATCGATTTTGAGATAAAAGAGACCCAGGGACTGGTGATCTGTCCCACAAGGGAGCTTTGTATGCAGATTACAAAAGACTTTGTGACTTTTGCAAAGTATCAAAGCGATCCCAATATTGTTCCTGTTTACGGTGGAGCCAGCATCTCCGACCAGATCAGGCAGATTAAAAAAGGGGCCCATATTGTAGTAGCCACTCCAGGCAGACTGCTGGATCTGATTAACCGTAAAGCCATCAAGCTGAAAACCGTACAGCGGGTTGTGCTGGATGAAGCAGATGAAATGCTGAACATGGGATTCAAGGAGGACATTGACTCTATCCTGGAGCAGACCCCCGGGAAAAAAAGGGTGTGGCTCTTTTCCGCAACCATGCCAAAAGCGGTCAGGCGCATTGCCAACAACTATATGAACGATCCGGTGGAGATCGTTGTGGGACAACAGAATAGCATCGCTGTCAACATTGAGCACCGTTACTACATGATGAAGGAGAGGGATCGTTATCATGCACTGAAAAGGATTCTCGATTACTACCCCGATATTTTTGGCCTGATCTTTTGCCGGACCCGTAGAGAAACGGGTGCCATCTCTGATAAACTGGAAAAGGAGGGTTACGATGTGGTGGCTTTGCATGGAGATCTTTCCCAGGCCCAGAGGGATGCAGCCATGAAGAAATTCAGGGAACGTACGGTTAAAGTGTTGGTGGCAACAGATGTGGCCGCCAGGGGTCTGGATGTACATGATATCAGCCATGTGATCCATTACAACCTGCCTGATGAAATTGAGAACTACACCCATCGCAGCGGTCGAACTGCCAGGGCGGGAAAAACAGGCAAATCCCTTATCCTGGTGAATACCCGTGAGGTGAACAGGATCCGCCAGGTGGAGAAGCTTATCAAAACACCCATTGAGTATAAGCGTGTTCCCGAAGCAGAAGATATATGTGAGAAGCAGATGTATGCTCTCATGGACAGGGTGGTGAAAACACCTATAGATGAAGAGGCCATCGACAGGTATTGGCCCGTATTCTACAATAAGCTGAAAGGGATCCCCACCGAAGAGATTGTATTGAAGTTCATCTCAACGGAACTAAATTCCTTCCTCGATTATTACAAGGGATCGAATGATCTGAATGCAGATCAGGAAAAGGCAGGTCCGGGAAGAGGCAGGGAGAAAGAGACTGGAAAATTCAATCGCAACCTCACGGGTTCAAAGACCCGTTTTTTTATCAACCTGGGAGAAAATCAAAACATGAACAAAGGGGCCCTTGTGAGGATGGTATGTTCCGAAAGCAACATTGAAAGTTATCATATCGGGCGCATCGAAATCCATTCGCGCTATTCATTCTTTGAAGTGGATGAGAAGGTGGCCCTTTCCGTTTTGCCAAAAATCAAATCGGGGATTTACGAAGGAAAATCCTACAATGTCTCCATCTCACAACCCAAAGAACATGGGTATAAGAAGGGGAAGAAAAAGGCACGGTACTAGCTTTTTGATGGTCCCTTTAACATGAGCAATTCTATGCAATTATTTATATTCCCCGCTCATCACCTTCCTCACAGCTTCCAGATGACTGAATCCGTACTTCATATCAGGTAGTAGATAACTTCCTTCAACCCATTCATTCCAGGAAAAAATAGTGATCAGGTTAGGTTGTTCAGGCCTCTCTTCGCAATACTCCTTTGCTTTTTGAAGAAACGCTGCAAAACTTTCAGGCGATTTATTGGAGTGAATGATATGCTCCTTCCCTTTGTGAGGAAATCTTGGGGTATCGTCCCATCCTATTGAAACATTCGGAAAATAGGGAATCCTCAGGGTAGAATCCAGTATGGCCCTTTTTTGCATGGTCTCCACTCCCAGTCGGATGTAATCTTCATGATGTCCCCATCCATATTTGGTCACACTATTCACTCCCAGATTATCTACTATTTCATTTATACTTTTCCCTTCAGTCAGATCATCAACCAGTAAACGTGGTTTCATCTCACCTCCGGCTCTGAACTGAAGATGCAATCCCGGAAAACCCGCTTTTTGGGTCTCCTCCCTGAAATAATCTAAAGCCTCTCTCGTAAGAGTAAGTCCACCCAGACCTTCCACCAGATTATTCGGATCAAACACATAAAATAGAGGCATGCCATCAATTTTAAAATAGTTGGGTTTCTTAAAATATTGCGCTATGACCCTTTGAACCATTGCTTTGAAATTCTCCAGGTCAACCGCACCATCCCAGAGTATAGAGGTGTCATCCTTAAACTGGTATACATTCCAGTAATTCCTTCTTACATCGTGGTTTGCCCACATTACGTAAAACTGCATCTTTTCGTTGTTTCTCGCTTTCAGGAAGCCGTTGTTTAGGGAGCTTTCCAGGAACGGCCCCTCATCAAACCAATACCAATCAAAAATAAATACGTTGATCCCACAGGCGGTTGCAGCATCAATCCATTTTTCCATGACCTCCGGGTCGTCATCCATTTCGTACCCCCATAAAGGCACTTTAGGTTGATAATGACCCTCAAACCTGGGAGTGCCTTTTTTAATGATTTCCCATTCTCCCATACCTTCAGGCCATAACATATCCCCGAACCGTTCGTCATGGTGGCAGGAAGGCCAGATATAGGCTGCTACATTAAAGTTTTCTACCAAAGGATTTGATGTGCTATTCAAAGATTCATCCTTTGAATCCAAGGCACAGGAACCGATCAAAAGGAAAATAACAATCGATATCAGTAAAATATAGCTGTGGTTACATGTAGTCTTTTTCATTCTTTTACAGGTTTTTCAACACAGGATCCGGTAATCAGCATCGGATCGTATGACAGGTTATTAGGTTGAGTTATACAGACCTTACTTCATATAAGCGATCCTCATTGATTTGGTTTGAAGGCCTGCAGTGATGTGGAGGATGTAGAGTCCGTTTTGGACATAAGCACCTGCATCATTAGTTCCATCCCATTGCACAGCATATTGTCCGGGAGTGTAAGATTGTTCTATCAGGGTTCTCACCCTTTGACCTGTGGTGTTGTACACCGATATCATGATATCGGTCGTGTTCAACACCGTTAAATTCAGGGTGGTCAGGTTTGTGAACGGATTTGGGAAACCCGCCTCTATAGTGATCCGGTTATCTCCATGCTTATTGATGGAAATGTGTGTGGGATCTGTTTCCACATCGCCCAGCCGGTATACCCCGCCTCCTTCTGTTCCCAGGTATAATACGGTGCCCTCGGCAGATATTTCCAACACATTAGTTTCACGATGGTCAATGCCTTCGCTGAGGTTCTGCCAGGTCTCTCCTCCATCGTCCGAGACAAACACTCCACCCACATGATCGGCCACATAGACAATAGCATCGTTTTCAGGATCAATGGCGATGCTTCTGATGATGGGATTGGCTCCTAGTCCGGCTGCAAGCCTGTTCCAGGAGATCCCTCCGTCTTCGCTCTTATAAAGGCCGTCTCCCGTGGAAGGGAACATATACCCCAATCCCGCATAGAGGGTATTGGGATGGGCCTTGCTCACTTTCAGGGAGAGTGCAGGAATGGCTGGCAATCCACCTCCGATGGGATTCCACGTATTACCACCATCTGTGGATTTCAGCAAGGTTCCATTACACCTGGATACATAAATCACATCGGGATTGGTGGGATCCACTTCAAAACTGGCCAGCCATTTCCCTTTCACTGACTCACTCTCCAACTGGCTCCAATGTATCCCTCCATCCAGTGACCGGTATAATCCCAATAGACTATCCGCCTCAGTTTCAGGAAGAAGGTCATCCGGAGTGGTGATCATCCTTTCATCCATACGAAATCCATACAGAATGCTGGTGTCGCCGGGAAAGAACCTGACTGAATTCAGATTGATAAACTTCTCAGTGGCCTGCCAGCTGCTTCCCCCATCATAAGAGTAGAGCACAGCCGGATAATCCATGGCTACGGTCCGAAGACTCTGATCATTCAATGGATTCACAGCCATGGTGCTGATCTCATTTAACTTGGCAGGCAATCCTTCCGGGGGATTGGCCAAACCGAACCAGTTGTCACCTCCGTTCTTCGAATAATAGACCCCACTCCGGCTTCCGGAATATATGAGAGCAGGATTGCTCTTCGAGATCCCAAGTGCCCTGACCAGTGATCCGGTATACCCATCACTGGCCGATAACCAGCTTTCACCGCCATCCAGACTTAAGAAATTACCCCCCAGGTAATTGTTCACCATAACGCGCATGGGATCTTCCGGATCGCAAAGCACATCAATGGGCAGACCGGCTATGATCCCCGGAGGTCCCCAGGTATTATTTTGACGTCCAAACCTTTGCCAGGTAAAACCATGATCTTCACTGCGATAAGCTGCTCTATTTGTAATTGCATACGCCATATTCGGATGGCTGGTACTGTACTCAACCACTGCAAATAGCTCCTTCTCCTGGGTCACCTTTTGCCAGCTCTCACCTCCATTGGTAGTTAAATACACCCCCCCGGTAAATTCTTGTCCATAATCGGACCAGTTATTCTGGCTGGCAGCGGCCAACAGCGTATCGGGATGCAGCGGATGCATGAAGAGGCTGCCCACATAAAGATCCATGAGGCCATTGCTTTCGTTCAACACCCTCCAGCTCTCTCCTCCATCTTCCGATTTCAATATTCCGACCCCACCTGCGATACCCAGCTGCACATCTGTATTGGCTGCCTCCCGGTCGAATATGCCGGTGGAGACATAGATTTCCTGGGTATTCTTCGGATTGATCAGGCAGTAGCGCGCCAGGTTATTTCCCCGCCATACTTCCCTCCAGTTCTCACCTCCGTCGGTGGATTTGAAGACGATCCCCATGGTCATATCCAGTTCGATCCCGATGACCGATTCTCCGCTGGGATGCCAACCTGCACTGGAAATCTCAGCCATGGCGAACATGATTTGGGGATTATGAGGATCAATGGTAATGCCTCTGAAAGAGAGGGGATTCAAGGTATCGGAAATGCCCTGACTCTTCTCCACCCATAATTCTCCCCCATTGTCCGATTTATATATTTTTCCTGTCCCTTCGGTGCCGATCCAAACATTGCTGGAGTTATGGGGATCGACCGCGACACAGAAGACAGGTATGCCATCCAATCCCTTCCGGGTAGTAATGCCTTCATTGATGGATATCCAGTGCAAACCCCGGTCATCGCTCATAAAAATACCTCCCCAGGCATCGGTAACATACCACCGGTCGTGGTTATCAAAACTGTACCGGATATCGTAACCCAGTCCCCCGATGGGTCCCCCGGTTTTTACCCAGTTCCCGCTCAGGTAAGCGGGTTGAGACAAAAGAGTGCTTTGTGGCAGAGTGAGCCATGACAAAGTGCAGATCATGAACCATTTAGTGTGAGTTTTCATAGCTGAATGTCATTAGTTGAGGTTGGAGATTGGTCTGGTATTGATTCATCAGGATATCTGGTGTATCCCATTTTTTCTGATCCATAAGCTCCCTGGGGGCTCTGCGGTAAATAAGCTTTACCTCGATCTCCAGGGTTTCACCCGGAATAGAGTGGAACAGGTAGACTGAGCTGTCGGACTGCATGGCTGCAATGCGGTTGTCGCTCACAATTCTGGTGGGTTGCCAGTAGGATCCCGACGGGGAATGGCCTGTCCATAGTTCCTCCAGTACTTTAGCAAAGATCTTTCCGGGTAGTCCTGCATAGTAACCTTCTTCAGAACTGCCTGTTCCTCCCCACTCAGGGATGGTGGGCCCGTCGATCATCTCCAGCCTTTCATTTGAAGCATCTTTTACCTGGACCAGTAAAATGAGATGCCGGAGAGGAGAATCGGTGGGCACATGATGACCCGTTTTATCATTGGTCACCACTACACCTATTTGGAGGCCCTCGGGAGTAAGCGTGGGTTGCACCTCCAGAGAGACTGCATTCCGTAACAATTCGTTATCCATGGCACCCTCAAACTTGTGGGTAGCAATGGATGCCGGATCTCTTTCCAATCCTCCTCTGCGGGGAGCAAAATTGGTGGTATGTCCATCGGGCCGCATATGGCAATCCTGACAAGAGATCCCCTCTTCCCGGTAGGGGCTCTGATACCATTCGGAATAGGATTTATAGACCGGTACATCCCAGAAACTTGCATCGTGGCAACCCGCACAAAAGGCACTTTCGCTCATCAGGGGCAAATGCACATCGGAACCTGCATCCACATCATCATAGGGTCCCAGGAATAGCTGTTTTCCTTCATGGGGTCTCAGAAACCTGTAGGACAACACACCCGGCCTATTCTCAAAAGGAGTTTGTGTATCCGGATCCAGGACCACCTCACTGATCTTATGGCAAAAGTCGCAATGGCTTCCCTGGCTGTTCAGTCCGGTAACGAGATTTGGATCTGTATCATACGGAGCATGGAGAGCAGCTGCGGGCAGGTGACATGCAGAACAGTTTCCAGAAGAGTAAGGATAATCGAGCTTGTACCCGGGACCCAAATTGGCGCTATCCTTTTTGGCAGCTAGGGGAACAGCTCCATAGTCATGCGAGTACTGATAGCGGATCTGTGAGCTTTTTTTCCCATGAATATCCGTTCCATTGTACATGGACATAAACCTCAGATTTCTGTTGCCTGAAGCATGAGCTCCATTCACCCACTGCGCATGCATGCCCTCTCCGTGACAATCCACACAACCCAGTTCCATGGTTTTATTCAGATGACTGAATACAGACCTGAACGGAGCACGATTGGCCAGGCAGAGCCCCAGGATCGTGGTGGCCTGCTGCAGGGAAGAGCGCTCAGGTAAACTGGCTTCCAGCCACTGGTACGCTTCGTTATCATCCTGTTGATGCTTTTCTAACACGATTTCACCTGATGTGGCATTTCGTTCCACACGGGTGCCAGAAATATAGTACCCTTCTTTCCAGGCTGTGACATGTATCCCCTTTTGTCCAGCCACTCCCGGAAGTACATAATCCCCCAAGGAGTCGGAGTACACCTGGATGTTGTCTGTCCGCACCCTCACCACAGCCCCTGCTACCGGGTTCCCATCCTGATCATGCACATGGCCGGAGAGGATATACGCTCTTCTGGAACAAGAATTAACTGAAAAGAGTAGCAGACAGCCTATTATGACGCGCTCCATTCGCATGGCTTAGTCAAAATGCGATTTAACTATTAAATTTATATAGTTGCTGTTGAAATAGCAACGGATGTTACGGTCAGGAATAAACAAAAACCCCCGGCAAAATGCCAGGGGCCTGATGAATACTTGCAACGTGCGGTTCAAGCGTTGTTGACAAAATCTTACTTCTTCTCTTTCTTCTCCTCTTTTGCCTCTTTTCCCTGCTCCTTGTTTTTCATTTCCGCCACCTTTTCCACCAGGTCGGGAACCTTCTCCAGTAAGGCGGTCAGGGCGGTGTTCTTGGCTACCGGAACGAAAGAGATTTCATCTCCTTTGGCAACCAGGAATCCTATGGGAGTAACTCCTATCCCTGCACCGGCTCCTGCTCCGCTTCCTTTGTTTTTGCTCTTTGGGTCATCCCCGGATCCGGCACCACTGCCAAATCCGGTCCCCACCTTGATCACAGGTCTGCAGGTAAAATCTCCAATGGTGAATTCATCGCCTAAGACGGTGTCTGTACTGGCCAGTGTTTTCACATGCTCAGATACTTTGTCGATTAGATTTTCAATATTGATTTCCATGATGTTATGATTTAAAAGATGAATAAAATGATGTGTATGTATGTCTGATAAATGTCCAGAGTATTACACCTATGCGGGTCCTTAAGTCTAAGAGGAGAGAGGATCTCCCTTCAAAATTCACCCGCATCCGGATACGCTCATTGTTGATCATTGAAAAAGCGGGTATGAGCCAGGCGTTCAGTGTAAAATCATCGGAGTCCATATCCAGCTGCAGATCCCTGATCCGGATAGCTCTAATCACTCCCCTGATCCACATAATGCCTCCCGAACGCCTTTTTGATCTTTTCTTCTTACGGACCTTTTTAACTTCTTTACTTTTCTTCTTTCTCCTGCGAAACGGATCGAACCTGAAAGGGATGAACAAGATCCATCCTCTGATATGAAAAAGTCCGTCTGAGGGAACAAGGGCAGCCTTAAAAACTCCTGGAAGAGCCAGATAATAACAGTGATTATCTGTGTTCACAAAAACGTTGACCGGTCCCAGTAGTATCCAAAGCAGAAACAGGGTAATCAACGCTATAGGCAGGATCCAAAACATAGGATAAAACTACCCTGGTTTCTTTGCTTGTCCTATGGATAATCGGCCTGTACACTCCTTTTATCGGCGAGTTGCTGCTTTGGGGTGCCAAGAGGATGCAAATAAAGTAACTGTCTGATTTTGATCAGGAAAAATATTATCTTTGCCCCATATTTTTTACATCTCTTACCTTGAATCACAGCATTGAGTAGAGATTCAATATAGAGGAATACCGTGCAGCTATGGAGCTTTCGATTGAATCTCAACTGAGGCAGTTTTCCCAAAAGCATTTACCAGCGTATCTGAACAGGTTTCTGAAGTATAACCTGGTGATGGGTTTTCTGGGAAAGATTATGTGTTTTGACCGGGTAAATGAAATTCTGAATAAACTCCGGCATACCACCAATTTCGATTTCGTGGATTCGGTCATTGATGATGTGGGACTTAATGTGACCTATCAGAACACAGAAAAAATACCTACGCAGGGCAGGCTTCTGGTGGTAGCCAATCATCCTCTGGGTGGAACAGATTGGCTCATACTGCTGCAATGTCTGAGCAACGTACGCAAGGATATTAAGGTAGCGATAAACAACGATGTAAACACATTGATTCGGAACACGAGGGATTTGTTCATTCCAGTGGACATGCATGCCAAATCCAATGAAAAGGCAAGAGAGCAGATCGGGGAGAATTTAAAGAAAGAGGAGGCCATATTGCTATTTCCTTCCGGAGCTATATCCGTATTGACCCGCAAAGGGATCCGGGATAGAAAATGGAAAAACGGAATAGCGCACTTCTCAAAAGAACATAAAACCGACGTACTGCCCATATTTATCAGAGGGAGGTTTAGCTGGCGATTCTATTTTTACCCGAAAGTGGTTCGCAGGTTTTTACTGATCAGGAATTTATTGTATCCCAGGAAGCAACACATTAAAGTGGTTATCGGAGATGCCATTTCACATCAAGATCTCCATCAGGAACAAGACACCTCCATGGTCTCTTCTCACTTGAGAAGTAAGGTGTACGAATTGTGTAATTAGTCCCCAATCCTGTACTCATAGTATGAAACAGCGGAAAATCCTTTTGGAGCAGCTACATTGGGCTGTACCTTCATGGCTGGTGGCCATGTTATTCGCAAGCGCCTGTGTCGTGCAGGAGCGGGCAGATGCAACGTGGGAAACTCACCTGCTGGAATATGTGGATCCATTCATTGGTACAGGCTTTCACGGACATACTTTCCCGGGGGCCGTTACACCCTATGGCATGGTCCAGCTGAGTCCGGATACCCGGCTGAACGGATGGGATGCCTCCAGCGGTTACCATCATGACGACACCACCATCTATGGATTCTCTCATACCCATCTGAGCGGTACAGGGATCGGGGATATGGGGGATATCCTGTTCCTTCCCTACACAGGCCAGCCGGACCAGAAACCATTGGCTACATTTAAGAAGTCGGATGAGCAGGCCATTCCCGGCTATTATTCCGTAGTGTTTGACAATTACGAGGTTACCGCCGAATTAACTGCAACTCCGAGGGTGGGTGTACACCGCTATCATTACGGTCCGGGAGAGCCAAAACACCTGATGGTGGATCTGGGTCATATCCTCCAGAGAACCTGGGGTCACGGTAATGTATACAATGAGCTGGAAATCATTGATAACAAAACTCTCAGAGGAGTAAAGCATTCATCCGGATGGGCATACGACCACCGGGTCTATTTCTATGCCGAGTTCTCCACCCCTTTCACCTTGGATGAGGTATTTATTGATCATGCCTCTTCTGACGTAGCCGCCATCGCCAAGGGTCAGCATGTGTATGCCTATTTCAGTTTTGGCGAATTGTCTGATCAGGAGCCTCTGGTAATTAAGGTCGGTATCTCTCCGGTTGATCATCAGGGTGCCAAAAACAACATGGATACTGAAGTACCGGAGTGGGATTTTGAGCAGGTACAGAGAAAGGCAGCAGAAGCCTGGATAGATGCACTGGGGAAAATCCGGATAGATTCGGAAGATAAGGAAAAGCTCACCCTATTCTACACCTCCCTGTATCATACAATGATGGCTCCCATGCTATACCAGGACGTGGATGGACGCTACCGGGGAATGGATCTGGAGATTCATCATGCATTACCCGGCAGGATCAACTATACGGTCTATTCCATGTGGGATACCTTCCGGGCCCTTCATCCTCTGATGACCATCCTGGACGAATCTTTAACTGCCTCCTGGATCAATAACCTGCTGATGAAATATGAAGAGGGGGGATTCCTGCCCATGTGGCCCCTGGCTTCCAATTATACCGGGACCATGGTGGGCTACCCGGCTTCGGCCGTGATAGCCGATGCCCTGGTCAAGGAGATCCCCGGTATTGATAAACAGCTTGCCCTGGAAGCATCTGTTTACGGTGCTTCTTACCAGCCAGGAGTGGTGGATTCCAGTGAAAATCCCAGGGAACGCAGTTTGATGCCCCTCTACAACAAATATGTGAATGAAGGGAATCATATCCCCGCCGATGAGATCATTAAATCGGTCTCATTCGGACTGGAAATGGCCTATTATGACTGGTGTATTTCCCGGATAGCAGAGGTGTGTGGGAACGACTCACTGGCTGATTACTTCCAGGATCGCGCCGGGAATTACAGGCACTATTTTGACAAGGAGAGCGGTTTCATGCGAGGCAGAAATGCAGATGGAAGCTGGGAGACCCCTTTTAATCCCTACTATTCCAGCCATGAGACCTCACCCTATGTGGAGGGCAATGCATGGCAGTGGACCTGGTTTGTCCCCCATGACATTGAAGGAATGATAGCACTGTTTGGGGACCGGGAACAGTTTATCCGCAAGTTGGATACCCTGTTCACCACCTCATCCCACATCGAAGGGGAGAATGCCAGTGGAGATATTACCGGATTGATCGGACAGTATGCCCACGGAAACGAACCGAGTCACCACATCGCCTATCTTTACACCCATGCCGGTCAGCCCTGGAAAACGCAGGAATTGATTGACCGGATACTGCATGAGTTTTACTCAGCACAGCCCGAGGGTATTATTGGAAATGAGGATTGCGGACAGATGTCTGCCTGGTATATTTTGAACGCCATGGGCTTTTACCAGGTATCGCCCGGAAATCCTGTCTATACCATTGGCCGGCCACTATACGACCGGGTGGAGATCGCAGTGGGACCAGGTAAGGTATTTACCCTGATCACAAGGAACAACAGCGCAAAAAACAAATATGTACGGGAGGTATACCTGGACGGAGAGAGGCAATCAACTCTCTGTCTGCATCACCGGGATATCATGAATGGCAGCACCGTGGAACTTGTCATGGGCGAGAAACCCGATCCCGGTTTCACTGGATTATAGGGATGACTGCTATTCCTCTGCAGAAGAGATCTTTTCTTCAAACATCAGGATAGCTTTATAGAGAACACCTGCCGAGCCGCGGAAGGTTCCTGATCCTCTGGGTTTATTATCCACACTGTACCACTCATAAAAACCATCATTCACTTTCACTCTTTCCACCATGGGTTGGATCTGCTCGTAAGCCTCTTCCATAAATCCATTCTTGATCAGCTCCTGGATCATCCTTCCCCCGAACCAGGTCCAGTCACCCCCATTCTGATAACTGTACTCCGGATTCATGATCTGGTTTTCAAAGAATCCGTCGGGATAAGGAGGGTAAAGCGTTAATCCGATGGAGGCCGCTCCTGCCTCTTCTACCCTTTCCACCATCTGGTCCAGGGAGGCTTTGATCTCCTTTTTTGACAACAACCCCGCCTCAATGGCTATGGCAGTCCCCCCGAAATAATAGATCTCCCCTTCATTAAAATCCTCAGGAAAGGGAGATCCCTCCAGGTAGATATGAGGGATATATTTTTGCGCCTCCCGGTCCCACAAATGCGTCCGGCAATTCTCAGCCACCCGGTCCCGCACAGGGCCCCATTTCTCTTTCATCTCCGGCAATACCTCCATCAGGTTATTGAGTGCAATGATGAACATGGCATTGTCGTAAATGTCTATGGCCCGGTGTGTATTTTCATTCAGATCTACCCCCCACCCATGTTCGGGCTGTACATCTCCCCAATCGGCAGTAGTAGCTCCCCAGATCAATCCGTATTCCTCCGAGTAGCGATGATTCATCAGAAAATCCATGGCCTGTTCCATGCGTTCAGCCACTGTGGATTCACCCACTACCTCGTCAAGGATGGAACGATCGCCCGTACATTGAATGTACTTATATAGCGTTTGGATCAAAGAGGTCTCCTGATCCGTTTCCACCGTGTTCTTATGTCCTGCATAGCGTGGTTCCAGTTCAGAGTAGGAAAAATCGTACTCCGTCTCTCCTATCTCTTCTGCCGGAGTAAATCCGTCGATGATATTACCATCCTCTCCCTGCATCCTGAAAAAGACCAGCAGATTCTCCTTCAATACCCCGGTCTCAAACACCTCTGCAGAAAGTTCAATAAAGGTGTTATAATCCCTGATCCACACCTCCCTGTAACCATCCCCTGCATTAAATCCGGTACTCACCACTTCCAGCGCCTTCTCCTTGGTAAAAGCGAAATAGTCATTGTTCTTGATCTTTTCGCTCAGGCTTTGATCTACGCTCTTTTGATTTGAACAGCCTACAACCAGTAAGCCTGCTACTGCCAATAAAACTACTTTTTTCATAGATGTAATCTTTTTTAGTTCTCTGTACTCATGGATGGTGGGGGTGTTCCAGTGCCCCACTCCCTGTCGGGTACCTGTCCCAGTGTAAAAGTGAGCGTTCCCCCATCCATTATCTTATCCCGGTACACCCAGCAATTCTCAATAGGCGATCCGTTTAATGTAACAGCCTGTATGTATTTGTTATCAAAGGAGCTGTTCTCAGCTTCAATAACAAGGATCTTCTCCGTATCATTGGAGAGCTGCAGGGTAACCTTCTCAAACTGGGGACTTCCAAACTGAAAGGCAGGACGGGCAGAAGCATGCCCCTGCACATCGAACAGCCCCAGGGCTGCCATCACATACCAGGCCCCTAACTGTCCCTGGTCCTCATCCTGACCATATCCATAACCATGCAAAGGTTCGGTACCGTAAAACTCGTCACAAATGGTCCGGGTCCACTTCTGGGTCAGCCACGGTTTTCCCGAATAATTAAAAAGCCAGGGATTGTGCAGGCAGGGCTGATTTCCATGGTTGTATAGCATCTCAACCCCTGAAAAACTGTGTATTTCCCTTCCTCCCCCAAATACACTTTTTTGCGCATCGGTAAACATCTGCTCCAGCCTCTCATTAAAAAGATCCTCCCCTATCTCTGCCATTAATCCGGCCACATCATGCGGCACATACCAGGTATATTGATAGGCATTTCCCTCCTGAAAGCCCCGCCATCCCTCCATGGGATCAAAACTTTCAATAAAGGTTCCATCGGGATTTTTGGGATGTATGAATTTGGTTTCCGGATCAAATATGTTCTTCCAGTATCCGGCCTGCTGCATGAGTTGCTGATACTCTTCCTCATAGCCCATGCTTTTAGCCATCTGAGCCACCGCATAGGAGCTGAAACAATACTCCAGCGTGTGTGAGCCGCCGAAATTGAACACCCACCCGTTGGAAATAGTGGTATCCCATGAAGGGACATAGTGGAGTGTATTGAACCAGTGCAGATCGTATTTTCCGTTCCCCAGGGTTCGTCCGCTACTCTCTGTTTCATTTTTATAGGCAGCCTGGTATCCTGTTTTCAGGTCAAAATCGCGTATGCCACAATTGTAGGCAGCCGCCATAAGCAGGCCCTGGAAGTTGGTTTGCACCCCGTTGGTATATGCGCCAGCAGCCACCCCATCGTGCAGCCAGCCTGTCTCTTTATAAAAATCGATGTTCGATTGCACATACTGACTCAGATAATCGGGATAGACCAGTGCCCATAACTGCCCCAGGTTCCAGAATCCTCCCCAGATACCATCTGTGTTGTAGTGGTTATACTGAGGTTTATCCTCTTTATCCAATGGAATCTGACCAATATCTCCGTTGTTCATCACGTATTGTCCGTTCACATCGTTGGCCAATCCACGTCCCAGCAGAGCATGGTATAAGCCTGTATAAAACTTCTTCTTATCCGATTCCCCTCCTCCTTCCACCTGAATGCGCCCCAGCATCTCATTCCACTTCCGGGTGGCTGCCTGCCACACCTGTTCAAAAGTTACCTGAGTGGCTTCCGTATCCAAATTAAGCCTTGCATTCTCCATGCTGGTGTAGGACAAACCCACCTGCATCTCGATCACTTCCTGGTCTGTAGTGGAAAAGGTGAGAAATATGCCGTTTCCAGTGCCCCGGGTTGATGCAGATCCTCCGGTGATGATAGAATCCTGAAATATGCCCACCTTTTCCGGCTCCTTGTTCAGCCGGGCTACGAAATACATTTTCACCCGGTTGCCGGGGTCGCAGAATTTAACATATTCGGGATTGGTCTCCACGAAACCCTCCACCTCGTTCCCATTCACCAGTTGCGCAAAGGCCTCAGTCACATCACTGCTTTCCCCCTGTTTATGACCTATATCGAAGATCAAACCCGATTGATCCGATGGGGGAAAGGTATACCGATGAAATCCCACGCGTTCGGTGGCAGTGATCTCTGCATGGATCCCGTAATCTTTTAACAGCACAGAATAATAGCCCGGTTCTGCATGTTCTTCCGATTTATCGAACCGGGAACGGTACCCCCCATCCGGATTTTCCAATGAACCAGGTTGGGTCTTAATCTCGCCCACCACTGGCATGACCACCACGCCGCCAATCTGGAACTCATGGAAATGCCCGAATCCTTCAATGGAATTTTGATGACCATCATAGCCCCCCGGCAGCCAGCTTCCCATGCTTTCATACGCATTGGTATGCGGGGCCAGTTTGGCCATTCCAAAAGGCAGAGCCGCAGGGGTATAAAAGAACCAGCGGGCATGCACCGATCCGATTTGCGGATCCACATACTGCACCGCATCATAGGATTCTTTTAGAGCGTTCTGCTGGCATGAAAAGAGGAGTGATAAAATAACCGGAATAATGACCTTTCTCATTTCTATATATATATTTTTTGAGCAACTTGCAGGGAATACGCAATATAAGACCAAAATCCCTGATCTTGATAACATATTTCTTAAATTAGTTGAATTCCTATCTACAAACATATTGTACCATGAAATCCAGAGTAAAAGAAGCTTTAATCGTCCTGTTGGTTCTCCTGCAAGGAGCTGTCTATGCCAGTGGTGACCTGCAACTGGTATCCATTGATCCACTCACCAAGGTATTCAAGGAAACGGCGTTCTTTTTGGAGGACGAGCCCGTAACTCATGTGGCCAGAGGGGAAGTGGCTACCTTCCAGTTTGCCTTTCGTTCTTCTTCAGCTGTCACAGATTGGAAGGTAGATGTTTCCGGTGTAAGTTCTCAAACAGCACATCTCCCTCCTGCCAAGGTGGGGTATGTGGGGTATGTACTCAACGGGAGGAGCACTCCCAATCCTTCCCGTGACAGATTAGCTCCGGCATCCGGTCTCTTCCCGGATCCTATTCTCGATTCCCATTCCGGTAACCTTATGGCACAGGAGACCCAGCCCATCTGGATATCAATCCCCATTCCCGCCGATGCGGAACCCGGAAACTATATGGGATCGGTAAAGGTTTCGGGGAAGGCAGGGAAGAAGAAGTTCGAGGTGACCAGTTATTTTGATGTGAGGGTATATCCGGTGACCATCGAAAATACCAGCCTGTGGGTGACCAACTGGTTTTCACTGGACAAATTCCACTACATGAATAACGGAGAAGAGGTAACTCAATACTCTCAGCTCTGGTGGGACCTGACCCGGGAGCAGGTAAGAAACATGGCGGAATACAAGCAAAATGTAGCCTTGTTGTCTCCATTGAGATATGCGGAGTATACCCTGGAGGCTGACCAATACGAAATTGACTTTTCCAATTTCAACAAACTGGTAGAGCTGTTTATTGAAGAAGGTGTGGTGGGTCGTATTGAAGGGGGACATATTGGGACCAGGGAGAGCCACTGGACCAGTCCCTTCCGGGTGCTGGTCCCCGAGGAGAAAAAGGGCGAGATCACATTTGAAAAATATAAAATAAGCGATCCCAGGGCGGTGGCATTCTATACTCAGTTTTTCGATGAACTGAAAAAAAACCTGGCTGATCACGGGTGGACCGACATCTACATGCAGCATATTGCCGACGAGCCCATCGATGCCAATTTTGCATCCTATGTGGAGATCTCCCAGTTCGTTACAAAACATTTCCCGGGATTCCCCATAGTGGAAGCGTGCCATACCCGGAACCTGGAGGACATGGTGGATGTATGGGTGCCTCAACTCAATTTCCTGGCTGAGGATTACAGTTTTTATGACGAACAGCAAAAAAAGGGAGAGGAGGCGTGGTTCTACACCTGCCTGGCCCCGCAGGGTGAATATGCTAACCGGTTCATTGAGCTACCTCTCATCAAGACCCGGATATTGCACTGGATCAATTATAAATATGGAATTCCGGGCTACCTGCACTGGGGTCTGAATCACTGGCGTGGCGATGTGTTTAAAGAGACTTCCGGGATTATTGTGGAATCGGGGAATGTATTACCCGGAGGAGATGCCTGGATCGTATATCCGGGGTACCATAAAGTCTATCCCTCCCTCAGGCAGGAGGCCATGCGGGATGGCATTTTTGATTACGAATTATTGAAGATGCTGGAGGAGAGATATCCTGCCCGGGCAAAAGAGCTGGCCAGGCAGGTTGTATACCGGTTTGACCTTTATGATATGAACGTGGCCACCTTCCGGGAGAAACGCAAAGAGATCCTGGAGCTGCTTTCAGAGCCTGAAGTAAAAGTTCCTGTGTATGCCTGGATGGGAGGCCTCAACAACGCTTCAGACCATGAGGTCAGGGCCACTTTTTCGGACCTGAGCAACAAAGGCCTTGTGGGTATCATGTACAACGGGGGCCATGATCCGGAAGACTACAAACGGATCGGAGGTATGGCCAAAGAGGTGGGACTGGAGTTCCACACCTGGATCCCCACCATGGTGCAGGGCAACAACCCGAAACTGGATCCGGATCTCTATGGTGTGAGTGGACGGGGTGAATCGGCTTTTGACAAACCTCCCTATGTGGGTTATTATAAGTTCCTGTGCCCCAACCGCGAGGAAGTGTACCACTTTCTGGAGGAGCTCTATGGTTCCATCGCAGATTTGCCAGAGGTGGATGGCATTCACCTGGATTATATCCGGTTTCCTGATGTAATCCTGGCCGAAGGGCTATGGGACAAGTATGGGCTGGTGATGGACCGGGAATATCCCCAGTTCGATTTCTGTTATTGCGATCATTGTGTGAACGGATTCAAGGAGAAGACAGGCATAGATATCCGATCGGTGGAAGATCCCTCCCAGGTGGAGGCTTGGAAGCAGTACCGCTATGACCTGATCACCAGCATTGTGAACCGGCTATCTGATATGGTCCATTCCAAAGGCAAAGTGATCAATGCGGCAGTCTTCCCCGGTCCCAATTCCATCGCTAAACGGATTGTGCGGCAGGAGTGGGACAAGTGGAACCTGGATGCGTTCTATCCCATGAATTACAACGACTTCTACCTGAAAGGGACCAAATGGATCGGTGAGGTCAGTAAAGAAGGAGTGACAGCCATTAACAACCGGGTACCCCTTTACAGCGGCCTGTTTATCTGTCCCAGGCCCGAGAACAAGTCCGATGAGCCAGATCCAGAGGGCCATGGCCTGCTTCCTGAAGAGCTGGAGGACGCCATCAGGGAATCGATTCAGAATGGCGCAACCGGCATATGCCTTTTTACACCGGGAAGGATGACCGAAGCACACTGGGAAGTGTTTGATGAGGCGATCCGGAAAGACTATACAAAGGAATAGCTGCTGAAGCTCCCTATAGCACCGCTGCTGAAGCTCCCCACCGCTCTGCTGCTGGGAACCTTTAGCTCAGTGGAAGGAATTTCTGTAGGGATCTCAGGTCATGGCCTTGATGGGACCTGTCAGGTCATGGCTTTGATGGGACCTGTCAGGTCATGGCTTTGATGGAACCTGTCAGGTCATGGCTTTGATGGAACCTGTCAGGTCATGGCGATCATGGACCCGGTGATGTAGGCCACCACCCACCAGATATAGGCATACCTGGAATAGAGGTGCAATCCCCTGGGTACTTCTGCATTTATGCCAAGCGCATTGTACGCTCGCCAGATCCTTACCAGCTCGACCAGCATAACGATCAGAGCTGAATACCCTATAAATCCATGAATTGTAAAGGGCGAATTTTTTGAGCCCAGGATCATGAATAGGGTGGCAGTGACATCCAATACCACACCTGCGGTAATAAAGATTAAGACACGTGGAATGATCTTCTTCTTCACCTGTTCAGAAATGATCCCGATGCCATAGGAGATCAGAGCCAGGGTCACAATGGTCGCTCCGATAATCGATAAGGTGTTCATGGTAGCTTCTCTTTAGCCTGCGAATATATTTCGTTTGATTGTAAAAACAAACCCAAATCTTAGCTGAGTTTGGGGTATTGCCGTTGTAAAGTCATGACCAGCTCTGTGCCTGAGTTAGAAAATCAGGGGAGCCAATTTTGCGAATATCGGATATCACACACCTGTTACTTTGTCACTACTTCGTGAGTTTTTAAAATATTTGAGTTTCCTTTGAAGGGCCTCTATATCATTAGTAATAAGGCAATTATGAAGTTGTAGCCAATACGTTTGAAAAATTGGGATGTCACAAAAACCAAATAAATCACGCCTTTGTGACATCGTGATCCTGTGAAATGTGACTCCCATATAATTTTGTCCTCCTCAGTCGATTTCTTCCAAATAACCAGGATTCTGATTCCAATATTATCCGGTGCTGTTCTCCCGGCTAATCTCAAATATAGCTGCTCCTCCTCCAGTATAGCATTGGGCATCGGGACACTGCACATAGGCTTTCTCCGGATCTTCCTTTCCGGCCAGGCCCCATGTTTCGGGAGAAGAGATCCTCAGTGCATTGTACCAGGGAAGTATGGCAGCCAGGGAATGCATGCATACAGGTTTCCCCGAATCCAGTTTATAGCCATCGATCAGCCTGAAACTATCGTTTACCTGGTACACCGGACAGGTACCCTTGATCTCTTTAACACGAATCACCAGGTCCATTTTCTAACAATATCAGATGTGTTACTCCTTGTTCACCCCCCGGATGAAATGATCAACACATTTTTTAATATCCATATGATATCCCCCTTCCAATACGGCAAAAATGTGATCAAAGGATTGACTGAGCCGCTTGCCGCACTGATAGTAGCCCTCCAGGGTATAATTCAAACCCAGCAACCTGTCGTCGATGTACCCGTCAAATCCGGCTGAGATCCCCACCACATCAGGCTTGAATTCTTCAGCCTTGTGGATGGCCGTATCCACAGCTTCCAGGAGCTCCCTGTCGCCCGAACCTGCTGGCAGGGGAAAATTCATGGTATATCCTTTCCCCGCGCCTTCACCCGTCTCATTAGCTTCTCCGGTCCACGGATAGGCAAATTGCTGGTGTATGGAACAGAACAGAACCTGATCGGAGCTATAGAAAATCTGCTGTGTGCCATCCCCATGATGACCGTCAATGTCGAGTATGAATACCTTCTTACCCTCATTCACAAGCTTCTGAGATGCAATGGCTATGTTATTGAAGAGGCAGAAACCATCAGCATGTTGTGTTTTGGCATGGTGCCCAGGGGGACGAACCACCGCAAAATCACCTTCCTCCGATGCCATAATTGTCAGTCCCACCGCAGAACAAGCGGCCTCGTAACTATCGGGAGTGAGGTATACTTCCGCCAACACCTGTCGGCTCATGCAGGCATCGCGGACCAGGTTACGATAGGGCTCACTATGCACCAGGGTAATGTGGGACTCACCGTTGCGATCCACTTCCTCAATCCCCGAGGCAAATGATTCGATCCTGTACCGCCCTTCCGCATAACTGTCGGTATTGTGCAGCAGGAACTTGCTGTTAAATAATACTTTCATGATGAACGATTCTTACTCAAAGATCATAAGAAATCGATATCCAATCAAGGATGTAGTCCAGAATTGAACAATTTCCAATTGAAAAATCCTGAACCGATAGGTGAATCAGTCCAACTTGAAGGCGGTACTATTGCAATATATAAAAGGCAATATGCAATTTATATTTGTCTTTTTAGAAAATATATATTACATTTGAAGTGTGGAAAACTTGAAATTAAAATTAGCAAGAGTAGAAAAAGGTCTGTCTCAGCAGGAGTTAGCTGACCTGGTGGATGCTACCAGGCAGACCATCGGATTGATCGAAAAAGGAAAATATAATCCTTCGCTTAATCTATGTGTACGAATTGCAAAAGCATTGAACAAGACAATTAATGATTTATTCTGGGAGGACTAATTAGAGTCTGTCTATAATGTATAAAATGTTGATAACAAGGACGAAAGGCC
>CAZURA010000018.1:0-52723 GCA_964622985.1 uncultured Bacteroides sp.
AAAACTCCCCATCAAATCTGATGAGGAGTCCTCTCTAGTAGCGGGGGTAGGACTTGAACCTACGACCTTTGGGTTATGAGCCCAACGAGCTACCAACTGCTCCACCCCGCAATATATTGTTTCAATTTATGGTCTTTTTAGAACGTCGCTATTCTGAATTAGCGGATGCAAAGATAATGGATTTTGATCGATTCCCAAAATTAAATCGTTGCAGGAAAATAACGTTTTCTAAATCGCAGGGCTACACCTACCAGTAATATGAGGACCGGTACCTCTACCAGAGGACCTATCACTGCTGCAAAAGCTTCTCCTGAACTGATCCCGAACACAGCCACGGCCACTGCGATTGCCAGTTCAAAATTGTTGCTGGCTGCCGTAAATGAAAGGGTAGTGGTTTTGGGGTAATCTGCTCCGATAGCCTTGCTGACAAAGAAGGAGACCAGGAACATGACCACGAAATATATAATCAGGGGGATGGCAATCCTCAGCACATCCATGGGGATTTTCACAATGGTTTCCCCCTTCAGGGAGAACATCACCAGGATGGTAAAGAGTAGTGCAATGAGCGTGAGGGGACTGATCTTCGGAATAAATCGCTCGTGGTACCACCCTTTCGATTTAACCCGGATCAACAGGGTTCGGGTAAGAAATCCTGCGATGAACGGGATGCCCAGGTATATGAATACACTCTTGGCAATCTGTGCCATGGTCACATCTACTTCGAAAGTAGCCAGCCCAAACCAGCGAGGCATCACAGTGATAAACACGTAGGCATAGAGCGAGAAGAAGAGTACCTGGAATATGGAATTGAATGCCACCAGTCCGGCTGCATATTCGGGATCTCCTTCAGCCAGGTCGTTCCATACGATCACCATGGCAATACAGCGTGCCAGTCCGATCAGTATAAGCCCAGCCATATAGTGGGGATAATCCCTCAGAAATATGATGGCCAGCAGAAACATCAGAACAGGGCCTATGATCCAGTTCTGCACTAGTGACAGGATCAGGATCTTACGGTTCCTGAACACATCTCCCAGCTCCTCGTATCTTACTTTGGCAAGCGGTGGATACATCATGATGATCAGACCGATGGCAATGGGAATGTTGGTGGTTCCCCGGCTCATGTTATTCCAGAAATCTGCTATACCCGGGAAAAAGTGGCCTGCAACTACACCGGTGGCCATGGCGGCAAAGATCCAGAACGTAAGGTAACGATCCAGAAAAGAGAGTCTTTTTCTTGATGGAGTCATATGGGTTCTTATTATAGTTCTATGATTTGGTTCCTACCACGGTGATGCTGTAAATACCGGCCCCCGATTTCCGATAGACTTCAACAGCCTCTTTTGAAACGTGCTGTAGCAGGGATTCGTCTGAAATATTATTCAGTGTTTCACTTTTGACGTCTATCCTTGAATAACCGATTTCTTCAATAATATTCAGGTACTCCTCTTTCTGAAGGGCTCCTGAAATGCATCCCGCATAAAGTGCGGCAGCTTCCCTCAGATCATCGGGCAGTTCACCTTTTAATACGATGTCTGAGACACAAAAATGACCGCCGGGCTTGAGGATACGTTTTATTTCTGAGAAAGCTTTCTGCTTATTGGGGACCAGGTTCAAAACACAATTACTGATCACCACATCGTATGTGTTGTCGGGCAGTGGGATCTGTTCAATGTCTCCTTTTACGAAATCCACATTCTTAAATCCCATCTTCTCATTGTTCCTGTTCGCTTTTTGGAGCATTTCATCAGTAAAGTCCAAACCGGTTACCCATCCTGTTTCCCCCACAATGGACCTGGCCACAAAGCAGTCATTCCCGGCACCTGATCCAAGGTCCAATACCCGGTCGCCTGTTTGAATTCCGGCATATTCGGTGGGAATTCCACATCCCAGCTTCAGGTCCGCATCTTCCACGTACCCTTCAACTTCTTTATAATCCAGGCTTAATACGGAGAAATCAGGCTCCTTATCCCCGCAGCAACCGCAACCTTTTTTGTCGGTAGCTATGGCGATTTCTGCATATTTTTCTCTGACGATGTTTTTGAGTCTATCTGAATCTTTCATGACAACTGATGTTTTATGATCGGGAGGCTCTTATGAGTCCCTTTCCAATTATGACGTAAATATACGTCAAATATTCATTATGACGTAAAAATACGTCATAATTTAATAATCAATTCGAAAGAATAGATAAAAGTTGCTGATAATTAGCGTCTTCCGGATAGTGTTCCACCAACTTCTCAGCATAGGTTAATGCCTTGTCATCCTTCCCGTTTTCCATGGAGATGGTAGCCAGGCTATATAAAATGTTCCGGTCGTACGGATGATTTTGAAGTGCATTTTCCAGCACCTTTAACGCCTCATCGGGTTTCTGTTGTGAATTGAGACCAATGGCAAATACATAACTGTAATGGGGGTCATCGGGATCGTGAACGGTAGCATCCTCAAGATACCCCAGTGCCTCAGCATGATCACCCTGCCTCACTTTCAGCAGTCCCAGTGAATAGTGTATGGCTGCCAGGTCGGGATACTTTTCCAGGGCACTCTTCAGGGCTTTTTCTCCATCATCATCCCGGTCCAATCTCCTGTAGAGGTCGGCCAGGTTAATATAAGGAGCTACCAGTCCGGGCTCAATTTCAATGGCCTCCTTGTAGGAAGTCTCTGCTTTCTCGTAGTCACCTGTATTCAAATAGAGGTTCCCGAAGTTGAGGTGGGTGGAGGGATGGTCGGCGTTAATCATTAAAGAGGCATTGTACTCTTCCAGGGCTATGTTCAGCCATTCTGTGGCGCCAGATGGGATCAGGTTTCGGGGAACGGCGGTCAGTGAATTGGCTGCCATGAGCCTGACCAGCTTCACACTATCCCTCAACCGGGGAACGGCCAGGTCTCGTATGAATTCAGGCTCGGCAAACTGAACTACAGTAAGGGTAGCATACCTGATCAGCGGATCGGGATCAAACGCAGTTTGTCTGAGCAGCTCTGCAGTTTCCTGGTTGGGATAGTTTCCAAGTAATGAAAGGGCTGTGGCTCTTACCATGGGAGCCACTTCCCGGTCACCTCCCAAACGAAGAAGATCATCCTGGGCTTCCGGGTACCGGTTCCGTCCAGCCCAGATGATTTCACCATAGTGCTCCTGATTCAACAGATCTTCACCATACCACTCTTTCAGATATTGGGTGGCCCATAGGGTCGATTTGTCTGTATGACACTGATTGCATGCGTTGGGTGTTCCCAGTTTCTCAGACAGATCGGGCCTGGGGATCCTGATGCTGTGATCCCGGCGCGGATCTACAACCATATAGGTCCGTTCGTGCATGTGACATTCAAAACAACTGGCTCCCTCTTTTGCCGGATCATGAAAATGGTGCTTCCGGCTTCCATACTCGGTGGCCATATGGCAACGGAAACAGAGGGCATTCCCCTGAACATACACCTTTCCGCTGTGTGGCTCATGACAATCTTTACATACCACTCCCGCCTGGTACATTTTGCTTTGGAGAAAAGAGGCGTAGACATACACCTCTTCCTGAATCTGTCCATCGGCAAAATAGAGGTCCTCTTCCAGCAATGAGGGCCAGTGGGTATCCAGCAGTGACCCTCCATGATAATAATCTTCGGTAGCTACCGCCCTGCGGGAATGACAGCGGGAGCACATCTGAACCAGTTCGTCTGATTTTCGGGCGACTGACCTACGTGCGGTGACCGAATCGGGATCAAAGATCCAGGTAGCATTGTCGGTATCTTTCAGCCTCACTACCAGCCCCAGGTCGGGATAGATATCGGGGCTGCTTCCAGCCTCCACTTTCTCCGCCCAGTCGATATGTTCGCTTCCCGGTCCGTGACATGCTTCGCAGGAGACATCAATCTCCGACCAGGTGGTGTGGTACTCTTTTTCGGAATAGGAGTAGTTCTTATGCAGGTTGGTTGAATGACATTCCGCACACATATAGTTCCAGTTCTGTGTCACACGCGTCCAGAAGAGCACATCGTCTGGGGGGATCCTTTCATCCTGGTATATATGAAACCATCTTTGCCCTCCCTCCTCAGCCGGACGAGTATCCCAACAGATAGGCAGGCACTGGTACCGTCCGCCGGGAAAAGCAATCAGGTATTGTTGGAGGGGTCTAACCCCAAAAACATAGGAAACCTCGTAATCGGTCATCACTCCCTCAGGTCCTTCGGTATGCACCATATATTTTCCATCCGATATAAAGAAGCGGGAAGTGACACCAAAGTGAGTGAAAGAGACGTTACTAAAATCACCCAGTACGGTCTCTTCGTTGGCCACATCCATGGCCATATCATGGTCTGAACCCAGGTAAAGGTTATACTCCTTTTCATGGCACTCCCTGCAGCTTTCCCTACCTCTGTATTCAGCAGTATATCTGGCATTTAAAGAGGAGGATGCATCACTTCGTGCGGAATCTTCGCGAGTACAGAAAAGGGTGGCGGATAACACCATAAAAATCCCTGCTGCTGCCAAAAGTATCCTGGGAATAAAACCTTCTTTCATCTCTGATCTACTCGCAATAATTAATTTCAAATGTATTTAAATTAGCTAAATAGGTTCCTGGAGTAGTACTATTAAAAAGGAATCTATATAATTTTAGTACTTTATGCTAACCCTGTTAATCATGATCACATGAACCGAAGGGGATTTATTAAAAGAACAGCCATTTATCTGGTGACAGCTGCCGGTGCAGTGGCAACAGTGAGCTACCTTCGTCAGTTTTTTCCACGTCTTGCAGGAGAAAAAAGACGTATAATCCTGGGGGACCCCAGGCAGTTTTCTGTTGATACCTATACCTTCATCGATAAGCACAGCCTGTTTATATACAGGGACCACGAGGGGATAAAGGTTGTATCAGCAGTTTGTACACATCTGGGATGTATCCTGGAGAGAAACACCGATGGATTTGAATGCCCGTGTCATGGTTCATGTTACAACAGTAAGGGGGAGGTGCTGTCGGGGCCAGCGCCAAGGAATCTGGCCTGGTACCAGGTGAGCAGGGCTGCCGATGGAAAGATTGTGGTGGATCCCGGAAAGATGGTCCGGGCAGGGGATAAATTCCTAACCTCGTGACAATCGATATGGAAGATAAGGAGAAACCATCTCTGACAACAGACGGCCCGGAAAAGGCTGACAGGAAGAACCGGGTGAGAAGGATCACCCAGAATTTCTTTCTGCACATTCATGCCAGCCGGGTGCATGTGCACTCCATGAAACCTACCTATACATTCGGACTGGGAATGATCCTGGGTTTTCTTTTTCTGATCATGATTTTCACAGGGGTGATACTGATGATCTATTATACCCCATCAGTTTCAACTGCCTACCAATCGGTAAAAGACATTATCCATATCGTTCCCGGTGGCCGTATTATCCGGAACATGCACAGATGGGCCTCACAGGGCATGGTGATCATAGTGCTATTACACCTGGCGCGGGTATTTTATACAGGCTCTTACCTGGGAAACCGTTCCCTGAACTGGGTCATTGGCGTAGTCCTGTTCATGATCATCCTGCTGAGTAATTTCAGCGGATATCTATTGCCCTGGGACCAGCTTGCATACTGGGCAGTGACCATTGGTTCCAATATTGCTGCTTCGGCCAGGGAGATGACTGATCTGATAGGGATTACTCCATTTTTTGATCCCGGTGGTTTTCTGAAGAAACTGCTTATAGGGGGGGAGACGGTGGGTCAGCCGGCGCTCTCCAGGTTCTTTGCGCTTCATGTGATCTTCCTGCCGGTCACCACACTGGTACTGCTGGGTGTGCACTTCTGGAGGATCCGGAAGGATGGAGGATTGAGCAGACCTGTTAAATATGCTGAGGATAAGGGAAGGACCCATACGTGGTATGCCTGGCCGGTACTCATGTGGACCGAATTGGCTATTCTCATATTAGTGGTAGCTGTGGTGTTGTTTATCGCATTGGTGGCAGATGCTCCCTTGCTGGAGCAGGCCAATCCTTCCTTCCCGGAGAATCCGGCCAAATCTCCCTGGTATTTTCTGGGGATACAGGAGTTGGTCTCCTACTCCGCCTTTTCTGGAGGATTGCTGGTTCCGGTACTCTATCTGGTATTCCTCTTTTCCATTCCTTACAGAGACAAAGAAGATAATTATGTGGGAGAGTGGTTTTCCGGAAAACGGGGATTGCAACTGGTGCTCCGGTCGGTGGGCTTCACCCTGGTTCTGGTGCTCCTCCTGTTATTTATTACCATAAGATACGGGGGACTGAGGGATTGGTTCCCCGGAATATCTCAGTGGTTTGTGATGTTGATCAATCCTGCCACGATCACTGCATTTTTATTTATTATGATGGCAGAGATGGTCCGGCGAAGAATGGGATCCACACGGATGTCTGCACTGGTACTCTTTACCTGCTCTTTAGTAGCCCTGATCATCTTTACAGTGGTAGGCATCTGGTTCAGGGGGCCCAACTGGGAGTTTTACTGGTCAACCAGTCAATGGCCGGTCCAATAGATAGGGATGATGGACGAAAACAAATATCAACAGAGGATTCAATGGGTAGTAGTCATTGGATCGGCCCTGTTATTGATAGTGTTGTTCGGAGCCTGGATCATTGAAGGACTCAATAAAGAGTGGAGAGTGCATCAGAGAGCCTTTGAGGAGTTACATCGGGATAAGACCGAGTCCACTGAAAGGGAACGGGCCGACCTTATTGAAAGGGGGATTACACAGGTGGAGCTGGAATCTTTTAGCCGTGTCGACCGCTGTATCTCCTGTCACCATGGATTAGAGGATCCCACGATGGCTGATGCACCACAACCGCATAGGGCACACTCAGGAACCTTTCTGACGGACCATCCGGTTCAGGAGTATGGATGTACCATATGTCACGGGGGACAGGGAAGAGCATTAACACGGACAGCAGCACACGGTCAGCTTGTGGATACACACTGGCCCTATCCGTTGCTGGACCCACCCTATATTCAGTCATCTTGCGGTAAATGTCATCTGGCCATTTTCAATCACCGTGGATCGGACGAATCTCTCGGGATGGATGGAATGGAAGTGTTCCACAGGGGGAAAGCCATATTCTCCCGGGAAGGATGCCTGGGTTGTCACCAGGCCCGCGGGGTCGGAGGAATCCTGGGTCCCGATTTGACCGAACAGGGAGAAAAGACCAAGCATGAATATAGTTTCAGGAATATCGGTGGGGAACAGACCGTCTCCAACTGGCTTAAGGAGCATTTCAAGGATCCGGAAATGGTTTCTCCGGGATCTCAGATGCTGAAGATCAGTCTGGAAGAGAATGAACTGGAGGCGTTGGCCACCTTTGTCATGGGACTGGCTAAGCCCGACATACCCTTCGACTATTTCTCCATGGCTACCCTGAATGAATTCAAAGGGATCAGGGACCCCATGGAGGGTAAAGAGGGGTATGGGTACCTCTGTTCTGCCTGTCATGGCAAATCGGGTGAAGGAAAGAGTTATGAGGCGTACAAGACGGGTGTACCGGCCATTGGTAACCGGGATTTTGTAAGGCTGGCTTCTGAAGAGTACATCAGGTTCACATTGGAGAAGGGTCGCAGCCTGAGACAGATGGGAAGCTGGACAGAGCAGATATCCGGCCTTAAGTCCCATGAGCTGGATTCTATTTCATCTTTTCTGAAGAGAAAGGCAGAGCGGCCAGTCCCGGAGATCACTGGAAGCAGACTCGGAAATCGTGAACAGGGAAAGATAGTGTATGCTCAGCATTGCAGGACCTGTCACGGAGAGAATGGGAAAGGAGGTGTGGCCGTTGGCCTGAATCAACAAGGATTACTATCCAGGGCCGACAATGAATACATACTCAATACGGTACTTAAGGGAAGAGGAAATACAGCCATGTCCGG
Organism: uncultured Bacteroides sp.; assembly: GCA_964622985.1. Classification (GTDB taxonomy): domain Bacteria; phylum Bacteroidota; class Bacteroidia; order Bacteroidales. Next base: position 7,863 of record CAZURA010000018.1, read on the forward strand.
ATGGTATCACCTGGAGGATGAAAAACTGATGGATTTGGTATCACACATTCGATCCTGGGCCACAACTTCCCCTTCAGATCAACCGCTGGTATTACCCGAAGCCGACCTGGAGGAGGGAGCCCTGAAGTTCCACTACCTCTGTTCTCGTTGTCATGGCGAATTCGGAGAAGGGGAGACGGGCCCGGCCATTATTAACAGGGATTTTCTGGAGGTGGCGAGCGACAGGTTTCTCTTTGAGACTATCGCTGAAGGGAGGGAACATACAGCCATGTTTGGCTGGTCGTCTCATGTGTACAACCAGGAGAAACTGGACCGGCAGGATCTAACCAATATCATAGGATATATGCGAAAGTCAGCCAGTAGACCGCTCACCTATGTTTACGCCGGAAGCAATCCGGGTAATCATGAATCGGGTGCAGATATCTACCAGCAGCGATGTGCAGAGTGCCATGGTGCTGTGGGAGAAGGAATAAAAGCCCCGGCCCTGAATAATCAGGAATTCCTAAGTGCAGCCTCCAATGGTTACCTACTGGGAACCATCACGTTAGGAAGGAGAGGCTCAGCTATGCCTTCCTGGGGATACGGGCAAGAGGAGTATCCGGAACTCTCGGGTGGGGAGCGGCAAGATCTGGTAGCATATATCAGGTCGTGGCAACGTATCAGGATAAAATATTAGTACAGAAATGTAAACAGGCAACGAGTTCATAAAAGAAATCTTATGAATTGTCAAATGGAAGGCAACCATTTCTATTATTTCACGTACATTGTTATAACAATTGATCCAGTTGGTATATGAGTTACAAAGTTTTCGTCCTCTATTCATATCCGAATGACAGGCTTTTCGTGGGATATACCACCAGTCTGACCGATTACATGGTTACCATGAATGTGATGGAGTCCGATAATCCTCTATACGCATTCAGACCCTGGACCCTGATCCATATGGAACTGTTTGTGGATGAGGACGAAGCCATGGTCAGAGAAGGATTTCTGAAGCAGGATATGGGACAGGAGTATATCCGTCGTGAGATCCTGCCCATGTTCGATTTCCAGTAGCAGCTCCCCTTTCCTTATTCTTTCTGATTTATAGCCCTAATATATTTTGAAAGTAAACTGAGGTTATGTACGTTTGTGCTGTTTCGGCATTCCGATCACATGAGTAAAAAGCCAGAAAAGAAGCATAGGAAGTTAGTTCATAAGCTGACTCACAAGTACCGGATGGTCCTTCTGAATGAGGATACTTATGAAGAGGTGGGGAATATCAGACTTACCCGGTTAAACCTGATCGCCCTGGTAGGAGTCATAGTGATCCTTCTTATCGTGATTACTTATTCCCTGATTGCATTCACAAATATCCGGGAAATGATTCCCGGGTATCCCGACGCAGCCATGCGGCAAAACATTCACCAGAATGCCATGAAGGTGGATTCGCTGGAGTATGAACAGGCCATCAGGGATCAATATTTTGATAACATGAAACGGATCATCTCAGGGGAGATGCCCGAGTTTTACATGAACGATACTTCCGGCATGGTGGATGTGCAGGAGATCACTTTCCTGCGTTCTGCCAATGACTCGTTGCTCAGACTGCAAGTAGAGGCGGAAGAGCAGTTCAGACTGAGTGTTCTGGATGACGAATTTGTCAAAAGGAACCTCTATGACATGCATTTTTTTACCCCGGTGAACGGGATCATTACCCGGGCATTTAATCCCATGGAGGGGCACTTTGGAATCGACCTGGTAGCAGCACCCAACGAAGTGGTAAAGGCAGCTCTTGATGGAACGGTTACCATGTCGACATGGACTCTGGAAACGGGGTATGTAATTCAGATACAACATGATTATGAGCTGATCTCGGTCTATAAGCACAACGCATCTCTGTTTAAGTCCGTGGGTCAGAAAGTAGTGGCTGGTGATGCCATTGCCATCGTAGGTAATTCAGGGGAGCTCACCACAGGTCCCCACCTTCATTTCGAGTTGTGGCACGATCGTGCCCCGTTGAATCCGGTAGAATATATTGTGTTTTAGAGAATGCAGAAAAGGATCGCCATACTGGGCTCCACAGGATCCATTGGGACTCAAGCCCTGGACGTCATATCTGGTTTTCCCGATGTTTTTGCAGTGGAAGTTCTTACAGCGCGCAACAATGCCGATCTGCTGATCGAACAGAGTATACGATTTGACCCCAACGCAGTAGTCATAGGTAATGAAGATCACTATGGTAAAGTGAGGAATGCCCTGGCTAACTATCCCATTAAGGTATATTGTGGTAATGAATCCATAGCCCAGGTGGTGGCTTCTGATTCTGTGGATATGGTGCTCACTGCCATGGTGGGATTCAGTGGACTTAAGCCGACCATTGAGGCTATCAGGGCAGGAAAGGATATAGCTCTGGCCAATAAGGAAACCCTGGTAGTAGCTGGTGAGCTGATCATGAAGGAAGCCGCGGAGAATAGGATTGCCATTATTCCGGTCGATTCTGAGCATTCAGCCATCTATCAGTGTCTGGCCGGCGAAAGGAGAAACAAGATCGAGAAGTTGATCCTGACTGCATCAGGAGGACCGTTCAGGGGTAAAGGCAGAGACTATTTGGAGCATGTGACTCCCGAGGAAGCATTAAATCATCCCAATTGGTGCATGGGCCCGAAGATCACCATTGATTCGGCCACTCTGATGAACAAGGGGCTGGAGGTTATTGAAGCCAAGTGGTTATTCGGACTTACACCTGATCAGATCGAAGTGGTGGTGCACCCCCAGTCGATTATTCACTCCATGGTGCAATTTGAGGATGGCTCCATAAAAGCCCAAATGGGATTACCCGACATGAGGTTGCCCATTCAGTATGCTCTTACCTTCCCTGAAAGACTAAAATCCAATTATGAAAGGTTCAATTTCAAAGATTTTCCTGAATTGACCTTTGAACAGCCGGATATAAAAATTTTTCGTAACCTTGCACTTTCTTATGAAGCGCTGAGCAAGGGAGGAAACTGGCCATGTATTTTGAATGCAGCGAATGAAGTAGCGGTGGAAGCTTTCCTGGAGAAGAAGATAGGATTCCTCGAGATCCCGGAAGTGATCGAGAAGACCCTGGAAAGATCAGCCTTTTTGAAGACTACAATGCTTGAAGAATTTATAGAATCAGACCGACAGGCCAGGTTGGTTGCCAAAGAAGTAATATAGCAGGAATGGATGTTTTAATTAGAATAGCACAACTACTGGTAAGTTTATCGATCCTCATTGTCTTTCATGAGCTGGGTCATTTTACACTTTCCAGAATATTTAAAGTGAGGGTAGAGAAATTCTACCTCTTTTTCGATGCCGGATTCTCTCTCTTTAAAAGAAAGCTGGGAGAAACCGAATATGGAATCGGATGGCTGCCCCTCGGTGGATATGTGAAGATTAGCGGGATGATTGATGAATCGATGGACAAGGAGCAGATGAAAAAACCACCCCAGCCTTGGGAATTCAGGTCAAAGAAAGCGTGGCAACGACTCCTGATCATGTTGGGGGGTGTTATAGTAAACTTTCTGCTGGCCCTGGTGATCTATATCCTGGTCTTTTTCAGATGGGGAGAATCCTATGTGCCGGTTGATCGACTTGAGTATGGTTATATGTTCGAGCAAAACCTGGTGGAGATGGGACTGCAGCAGGGAGATAAGATATTGGCTCTTGACGGAGACACTGTTGAAAAATGGGTGACCATCCATCACGATATTGTGGTGAATGCCCCTAAAGTGATCCAGGTGGAAAGGGATGGGGAATTGATGGATATTGCCATGCCGGAGGATATAACTTCCCGTCTTTTAAAATTAGAGAGGATTCTTCAGCCCAGGGTGCCGTGTGTGATTGGAGTATTAATAGAAGAAGGTGAATTAAAAAAAGCGGGTGCCCGGGTGAATGACCAGTTCATTGCTGTAAACGGGAATCCCATATTTTTTTATGATGAATTTATGGAGCAAACAGGAGGTGTAGCCAACACTCCATTTGACCTTACCCTGCTAAGAGGTGCAGACACCCTCCTGATGCAGATTACCACAGGTGCGGAAGGAAAATTTGGATTCTGGAATAAATCTTACCTGGAATTCTTCGAACCGGTGGTGGTGAAATACTCCTTCTTTCAATCCGTACCTGCAGGAATTAACCGGGGAGTGGAGATTACTAAAAGTTACCTCAAGCAGCTTAAGATGCTTTTTAAACCGAAGACAAAAGCCTATGAGGAGCTGGGAGGATTTATCAAGATCGGAAGTATATTTCCGTCTGTATGGGATTGGGAGAGTTTCTGGAACATGACCGCATTTCTATCTATTATATTAGCCATTATGAACGTGCTGCCCATCCCGGCACTTGATGGTGGGCATGTAATGTTTGTATTGGGTGAGATGATTACGGGCCGTAAGCCAGGCGATAAATTTCTCGAGTATGCGCAGATTGTTGGTATGGTCATCCTGCTGAGTCTCTTGCTCTATGCAAATCTGAACGACATCATTGGATTATTTAATAAATAGAACAATTTATTTACCTATTTTTGTACAACAAACTTTTTAATCGATACAAATGGAAGCTTTTATAACCCTTGCCATTGGAGTCTGGCAAATCGTAGTGATCGTTTTACTTGTCCTGTTACTGTTTGGCGGGCGAAAAATCCCCGAACTGATGCGTGGGGTAGGACAGGGAATGAAGGAATTCAAGAAAGCCACATCCGAAGATGCAGATGACGAAGTGGTAGATGATACTGAAGATCCAAAAAAGATCAAGGATGGCAAGGAGTAAGATCCAACTTATTATAGAAGCCTGTCTGCAAAAGTGGACAGGCTTTTTTGTCTTTGCAGCCATTCTCCTTTTGGTTTTTTCCTGTGATACGGTAAACAATCAGGGAGGAACCCGTGGAAGAATTATGCCCAACATAACGGGGGCAGCTGGTGAAGTGCTGGTTGTCATGGATAACTTCAATTGGGAAAACTCTGCAGGTGAAATGCTGCAGGATATTCTTAAAGAGGAGATTCCGGGACTGCCCCAATCTGAACCTCTGTTTGATGTCATTCAGGTTAACGCTTCTTCGTTTGATGGAATCTATCAGTTTCACCGTTCTATTGTGTTGACCACTATTGAGTCGTCAAAAGAACCACGGATCAGGTTCCGGGAGAATGTATGGGCCAAACCCCAGATCATGATTCAACTTGAGGCCCCTACTGGGGCTGCCTTAAAGCAGCTGATCAGCGAAAATGAGCTGAGGATACAGAGTTTTCTCGTGCAGTATGACAGGAATCGGTTGATGAAAATTTATAAAGATTCAAAGGATCCTGCACTACAAAAGGAGATCGCATCGCATCATCAGGTCAGGCTGGCTATCCCCAGGGGATATAATCTCGATTTCAGCAAAGAGGATTATACATCAGTCTCCATAGAGGCACCCGACCTTTCCCAGGTCATACAGGTATATGATTATCCGGCAAGCGGTCCTGAGGAGCTTACCATACCCCATATCATTGAAAAGCGTAATGAGTTCACTAAAATGTATGTGCAAGGCCCCAGGGAAGATTCATACATGACCATTTCCAAGATGTATGAGCCCATTGCTTTCGATCTGAAGAACAATGAGATGGAAGTAGTGGAGATGAGGGGATTATGGGAACTGGAGAATGGATTCATGGGAGGTCCATTCATAAGTCATTCAGTGTACGATGCCAAGCGTAATCGGATTGTTACCGTGGATGGATATATCTATCATCCCAATGAGAAGAAGCGAGTCAAACTGAAACAGCTGGAAGCCATTATCTATTCTCTGACGATTATTTAGAGGGAAGGTGTTTCTTCAGGTTGGCCAGGAGCATCTCCATGGTAAATGGTTTCATGATGTAGTCGGTAAAACAACCTGCGTATAATCCATCCTGAATCTCTCCTTCAAAAGTGAAAGCGGTTTGAGCGATCACCGGAATATCTTTCCGGATGCGTCGTATCTGTACAGTCGCTTCGTAGCCATCAAGACCAGGCATCAGGATATCCATGAGGACAATGTGGATCCCCGGATTCTTCTCAAATATCTCCACTGCTTCCAGCCCATCCCTGGCCCTGAATATGTTGATTTGAGTGGGCCCTAACAGCTCTTTAATATAGAGATAATTGGATTCCAGGTCTTCAGCTACCAACAGCTCAAACCCAGACCAGTCTTCATGGGATTTGCCTGGTGTAGGGGAGGCGACAGCACTCTGTTGTTTTTTTGAATAATAGATAGGAATGGAAAAGTAGAATTTACTCCCATCGCCTATTGCAGATTCAACCCAGATGTCACCACCCATACTCTTTACCAGGTCATGAGCTATAGCCAGGCCTAATCCTGCTCCACGCAATACGGTCTCGCCTTTTTCCACAAGTTTCACAAACCTTTCGAAGATGATCCCTCTCTTATCTTCTGCAATGCCGTTACCGGTGTCTTTTACATAGAAGAGTAAGGCATCCAATTCATTTTCCGCCTCCTCTTCCAGGTATGCATACCCCAGAGTAATACGGCCTTCGCTGGTAAACTTCACAGCATTTTCGAGGAGATTATTAAGCACTTCCATGATATGGATGCGATCTGCCTGAACCACAAAATCTTCCCTCATTATTCCGGCCTCGAGTACCAGTTCAATATGCTCTTTCCCTGCTCGTGAGAGGATTTTTTCATATTTGTGAATCAGATCGGTCAGGCTCTGATTCACAAAAAACTGACGCCTGTTGACCTTAATTTGCCCCAGATCGATCCGGGAGATCATGATGGTCTTTTCGATCAATTGCAACAGGTCGGTACTGCCATTGAGAATCTGCGTCAGATAGAGGCTTTTTTTCTCCTCTGTGAGTTCATCCTGCTGCAACAGTGATGCAAATCCCCCAATGGCATTCATTGGGGTTCGTATTTCGTGAGAAAGGTTACCCAGGAAGGCGGTCTTCAGCCTGTCTGAAGCTTCAGCCTTTGATTTGGCTTGCTGCAGGTCGGTTTCATTTTCTTTCTGCTCTGTAATATTGACAAGCCATAGTAGGGTCAGTCCGGAACTTTTCAGATATTTTCCCGAAATGTAAACTGTTTTCAGGCCACCTTGCCTGTCCACAAATCTGCATTCATTCCTTTCAGGCGTTATATCCACTTGAGTTTTGAGCCTTCGGAGGAAGGTTTTAAGCATATCTCTATCCTCCGATAATACTAACTCAGTGCACTTTGTTTTTCCTTCAAGTTCCGTACGGTCGAGGCCGGTGATCTGTTCAAGTTCCCGGTTGACCAGTAAAATGGTAGCGTGTTTATCCACTGCCATGGTAGCGGCAGGAGAGTTTTCAAAAACTGACTGGAGTAGTTCCGGTTCATTGATCAAAGCTGTTCTCTTTTCCATAGAACACCTGATTATGGTAATGCTAGGTACGGTACCCCTTATTTGGAATAAAACAGGTTGGGCTTTTCAAACTCAAACAAAGTGGGGTAGTCTTCATCGAACTGCTTTAAGATCTCCGTCATAATGGCTTCCCTCATGAATTTGGATTTATTCCTGATCTTATATTTCTCACAGTAAAGAGTTATAGCCTCCTGCTCCCTGTGGTTGAAGAGAATGGAAGTCCTGTTGGTCCTTCTCAGCTTTTCGTCCTTTTTATTCTCCACTGTCAAGTAATTGGTTTGGTTTTGATAAAAATAACTAAAGCCCACAGTAATCGGGTCTCCATGATGCATATACAATTAACAAATTCCTAACATATTGAAGTATTCATAAATATAACGGCGTAAAAAACACCATATAGAAGAATATAAACATTTTATAAACAGGGAAATATATAAAACAATGAATGTAATAAATGTATGTAAATTACGTTTACTACTCTTATTGCATAGGTGGGTGTGCTTAGACGAGTCAAAAGCTCCTTGAAGCTCTGCTTTGACGAGATGCAATATATGGAGAGGGTGTTGCAGATAGAGTGAACGGCAGGCGATGTTTAATCCTCCTCACTGCGGAGGATGAGCCTGATCTCTGAAGGTTTGATCAGACCCAATGCCCATGAACTGATTCCACAGGAGGCCATGAAGGCCAACAGACCCAGGATCCAAGCAGGAATTAGCAAGCTCATATAGCCAGTCAGAAGATTCAGTAAAAGAAAAGCTGCCATTTTGAGCAAGATATCCCGGTTCAGAGGGATTCGAATAAGACGGATGGCCAGTATCCATTGGGAAATCGCAAAAAATCCCTGTGAGATGAGACTGGATATGGCTGCACCGAAAGCTTGGTAACGAGGAATCAGAATGAAGTTCAGAGTGATGTTGACAACCACTGTAGAGGCCGCCAAGAGATTTAAATGTCTCAGATTGTTATTGGCAGTTAAGAGTGTGCCGTAAATATAACTGGTCGAAACAAATACAAATCCCATCATCAGTAGTCCGAAAATCCTGGAACTATATGGAGTATAGGCCACATAGAGAAGATCAATGATCTCATTCTTATAATATTGGGATGCAATAGCCAATGAAAGCCCGGCAACCAAAAGAAGAGGCAGTGCTATCCGGATCAGCTCATTTACATTCTGTTTCAGCCTGATCATTCTGGAAAACATGGGAAGCAGCAACATGGCAAAAAGAAAGGAGAACTGTGAGGCTGCATCAAAGATCCGGAACGATTGAGCATAGATACCCGCTTCCTTCTTCCCATACTCCAGGAGTCGTTCCAGCATGACGGAGTCGACCCTATTGAAAAGAGACATAAGGAGAATGAGCAGAGCAAAGGGATAACTCAGACGAAGTATCTTCAGAGAATGAGCCAAATCAATATGTGAGATGAAACTACCCGATCTGTAACGGACTATCGTCGCTGAGGTGATAAGTGTAAGAGTGTAGGAAGCAGTCTGGGCGTATACAAACCATTCGATCTGAAAAGGTGTGCTGGTCACATTGCCCCAGAGCAACAATCCCGTGAAAAGGATCATCAGGGTTCGGTCCATCACCGATAACAAGCTGTCGGTGCGGAAATAGTGCAAGCCGCTGATATTGGTTCTGAAATAGAGGATGAATGAGGCCAGAAACTGATTTAGGACCAATACCCAGAGCATTCTGAACTGTTCAGAGCTATATCCAATGATTCTTCCTGCGATAAGGACCACCAGGGCATAAATCAGTGATAACACCAGCTTAAGGGGTATGATAGCCGCCAGGTGCTCTTTCAATAGATTGTGATCCCGGGCAATCGCTCTGTTATTAAAATTATTTATTCCCAGATCCAGAAGAATGTTCAGAATAAAAGAAAAATTAAACAGTGCGAAATAAAAACCATACATCTCTTCCCCTACGCAGTTCTGAACTCCCACCTCGATCCCGAAAAACCAGAACGGTTTGATAAGCAGGTTAAGGAATATCAGCAGAGCCAGGTTGGTGAGGAATCGCTTTTTCAAACTCAGTCTAATTAAGAAGTATCAGCAGGTTGAGCACTAAAATAATTTTTTAATTAAATACAAATGTAATAAGTTCGCCCCAGAAAAGTTACAAGCCGCTTTGAACCAGGAGATGAAAAAGAAGACGATCGCGGTGAATACCCGGTTGCTGATGCCCGGGAAACTGGATGGTATCGGATGGTTTACATTTGAAACGTTAAAAAGAATTACAAAGACTCACCCCGAGATTCACTTCGTATTTCTTTTCGATCGAAAGTATAGCCAGGATGTGGTGTTCAGTGAAAATGTGAGCCCGGTGGTCCTTAGTCCTCCCACCCGTCATCCTTTTCTGTGGTATTACTGGTTTGAATGGCGAGTGAAAAAATACCTGAAGAAGCACAAGACAGATCTTTTCCTGAGCACAGATGGATTTCTGTCACTTCGGTCAAAAATCCCATCGGTCATTGTGATCCATGATATCAATTTTGAGCATAGGCCTGGCGACCTACCCTGGCTGGCCAGAAAATATTACAGGTATTATTTCCCGCTTTTTGCACATAAAGCAAAAAGAATCGTCACAGTATCAGAATACTCAAGGAGAGATATCATCAATAATTATGATGTATCAGAGGATAAAGTGGACCTGGCCTATAATGGGGCCAATGACCTGTTTTGTCCCATTTCTGAGAAGAGAGTGGATGAAGTGCGACAACGTTTTACCGGGGGAGCTCCCTATTTTGTATTTGTGGGAAACCTGCATCCAAGAAAGAATATCACCAATCTTCTGAAGGCATTTCAGCTCTTTAAGAATGAAAACAAGGGAAATTTCAAGTTGGTGTTGGTTGGGGAGAAGTTCTTTCTGACAAAACCCATGGAAGAGCAACTGGAGAAGATGAACAGTAAGGAGGATGTGATTTTTACAGGAAGGTTGTCTCCGGGACATCTTAACGATGTGATCGGGGCAGCTTATGCCATGACCTTTGTACCCTATTTCGAAGGCTTCGGGATCCCCATTGTGGAAGCCATGCGGTGTGATATCCCTGTGATAGCTTCCAAAGTGACCAGTCTTCCTGAGATAGCAGGCGATGCGGCTGTTTTTGCTTCCCCTGAAAGCCCTGGAAGCATCAGAGACGGGATGATGAGAATCGTCAAAGAAGGTGGGTTGAGGCAGGAGTTAATCGAAAAGGGAAGAAAAAGGCAGGAACAGTTTAGCTGGAATCACACTGCAGAGAAACTGTGGGAATCCATTGAGCAGGTGTTAGAAGCCAATGCTTAAATCTTATCATACCGTGGGTATTCTTGAAGCAGGCTGTGATGAGGCCGGCCGCGGCTGCATTGCAGGGCCTGTATTTGCTGCTGCAGTGATATTGCCTGACCGGTTCCATCATCCTATGTTGGATGATAGCAAGAAACTATCAGCTAAAACAAGGGGATTGTTACGGGGAGTCATCGAATCTGAGTCCATAGCCTACGGTGTAGCTAGGGTCGATGAAAAAGAGATCGACAGGATCAACATACTCAAAGCCTCTTTCCTGGCCATGAACAGGGCTGTGGAGAAATTGGATCCTAAACCGGAGCATCTGCTCATCGACGGGAACCGCTTCATAGCATCGAACGGGATCCCCTTTACCTGTATTATAAAGGGTGATTCTCTCTACTCGTCTATAGCGGCAGCTTCCATACTGGCGAAAACTTACCGTGACGAATATATGGACCAGTTACATCAGCAATATCCTGAGTATGGCTGGATACAAAACAAAGGGTACCCCACCCGGTCGCACCGTGAAGCTGTGCTGAACCTTGGTCCTACTCCGTTTCACAGGCGCTCTTTCAGGCTACTGAACGACCAAATGATGATGGACTTTTCTTAAACATGTACTATCCCAAAGAAATTTGCAATATTTGCAGATTACTGATCAATAAGTAGTACGGATAACATTACATTATGATAAAGATGAAAAGAATAACACTTATAGTAATTGGATTGATTACTGCATTCCAAGTTAAGGTACATGCCGATGAAGGAATGTGGTTATTGAGCCTGGTGAGTCAGGTGAATATGGATGAAATGTCTGAAATGGGATTGGAACTGTCAGCAGAACAGATCTACAGCATCAATCAGGCCAGTCTGAAAGATGCTGTGGGAGCACTGGACGGAGGGTCCTGTACTGCTGAGCTGGTATCTCCTGATGGACTTCTGCTCACCAATCATCATTGTGGTTACGATGAAATTCAAAACCACAGTTCGGTGGAACATGACTATTTATCCAATGGCTTCTGGGCCATGACCCGGGAAGAAGAGTTACCCAATGAAGGAAAGACCATTACTTTCCTGATCAGGATGGAAGAGGTTACGGATCGTATTACAGCGGAGCTGAATGAAGAGATGAGCCTGGATTCCCGAATTGCAAAAGTCCGTTCCCTGTCGGAAACCATTACCTCAGAAGCCACTGAAAATTCTCATTATGAGGCAGTGGTCAGGAGTATGTTTAGCGGGAACAGGTACTTCCTGTTTGTGACCGAAACCTATCGGGATGTGAGGCTGGTTGGTGCACCACCCGAATCCATTGGAAAATACGGGGGTGATACGGACAACTGGATGTGGCCCCGTCATACCGGCGATTTCTCTATGTTCAGGGTTTACACCGGTGCGGATGGTAATCCGGCTGACTACAGTCCCGATAATGTACCTCTGAAATCAAAACACTATCTGCCCATATCTCTGAAGGGGTATGAGAAGGGTGATTTCACTATGGTTATGGGTTTCCCGGGAAGCACAGATCGATACATGACCTCCTGGGAAGTTAAGGAACTGCTGGAGATCGAACACCCTAACCGGATCCATATCCGTGGTATTAAGCAGGATTTGCAGATGGCAGACATGCAGGCCGATGAGAAAGTAAGAATTCAGTACTCCTCAAAGTATTTTCGTTCTTCCAATTACTGGAAATACTCCATTGGGCAAAGTAAGGGATTGAAAAGATTGAATGTGTTTGAGAAGAAACAGAAGCAGGAAGCGAATTTCACCCAGTGGGTGAACCAGGAAGAGGGACGGAAAGCTATATATGGTAATGCTCTGAAAGATATCCAGGAAGCTGTGGAAGGCCGAAGAGAACTGCAACATGCAGCTCAATATTTTGTGGAAGGAGTCTTCTATGGAATGGAAACTGTATTATTTGGCCGGAGTCTGATGGGGTTGGAAAGGGTACTCGCCGATCCGGAACCTGACCAGGAGGAGGTGGATCAGGTGAAGGAGGCAATCAAGGCCAGGGCTGACGATTTCTATAAGGAATACAATCCACCCACAGATAAAAAGGTCATGACAGCTATGGTTAACCTGTTAATAAAAGAGTTGGATGACCAGTATTTACCTGTCAATATCCTTGAGGTAAAAACCAAGTACAAAGGGGATGCAACCAAGTATGTGGACAGATACTTCAAAAAGTCTTTTCTGTCCGATCAGCAGAAATTCCAGGCATTTATCGATAATCCTTCATTAAAGGTACTAAGGAAGGATCCTGGCTATGAGGCTGTATTGGCTTCACAGAAGTATTTTGAAATCGGGGGAAGACTGGCACAATTCGATGAGGGATACTCCAAAGGCAGCAGACTGTATTTAAAAGGACTTGTGGAGATGTATCCCGACAAAGATTTCTATTCCGATGCCAATTCCACTATGCGAATGAACTATGGGACCGTGGGTGATTATATTGCCAGGGATGCAGTACTCTATACTCACTATACCACCTTAGCCGGAGTAATGGAAAAGGAGGATCCTTCAAATTTTGAGTTTGAGGTATCTGACAAGCTCAAGGAGCTATACCAATCAAAGGAGTACGGAAGGTATGGCAAGGATGGAATACTCCAGGTTTGTTTTACATCCAACAACGATATCACAGGTGGAAATTCTGGTAGTCCCGTGGTCAATGCCAACGGAGAACTGATTGGAATTGCCTTCGATGGGAACTGGGAATCCATGAGTGGTGATGTGGCATTTGAAACAGAGCTCCAGAAGTGTATCAGTGTGGATATCAGGTATGTACTTTTTATCATAGATAAATATGCAGGAGCGGATCATCTGGTGGAGGAGATGACTTTAGTACAATAATGCAACCATGACCCGGGGCGAAATAGTCATCTATACTGACGGCGCTGCCAGGGGTAATCCTGGTCCGGGCGGACTGGGAGTGGTGATGATGTTTGGGAGTCACAGGAAAGAGCTCTCTGAAGGGTATCGGCTAACTACCAACAACCGGATGGAGCTGCTCGCTGTGATCAGGGGCCTGGAAGCCCTGAAGAGAGAGGACCTTAAGGTAAAGGTGTATACCGATTCCAGGTACGTTTCCGATGCTGTGAATCAGCGATGGGTCTTTGACTGGGAAGCGAAACGATTTAAGAAAAAGAAAAACGCCGACCTGTGGCAGCGGTTTCTGGAGTTATACAGAAAGTATTCCGTCACTTTTATTTGGGTGAAAGGACATGCCAACATACCGGAGAACGAACGTTGCGACAAACTGGCTGTGGAGGCCAGTTTTGGAGAAAATCTTCCAGAGGATGTTGGGTATGTGGATAACAACGGTGAATCGTTAATTACTTTTTCTTAAATTTCGATAATAAACTTGCTGCGTGATGTCGAGTAAGTCCATACTCTCATACAGGGGGCCACTTTCTTTCAGTACCATTGACTGGTTACTGTCGGAGTTTAAAATTGCTGCACAGGATCATGATCTTTCCTTCAGGACCTACAAGAAAATGTTATCCATCATGATCGAGGCCCTTGAAAATATCACCAAATACAGCGACCAGATCCAATGCAATGGGGAGAGTAAATCCCAGTTCTGCCCTTCTTGCCAAATCAGCAGGAACACTTCCAGCATCGAATTGGTGACAAAGAATATGGTAAAGAATGAGGATGTGAGTACCTTGAAAGAGAGGATCGATAATGTGAATAACCACAATAGGGAGGAGCTCAAGGAGCTATACAGGAGCACCATCACCAATGGTGAGTTTACTCCAAAAGGAGGGGCTGGTCTTGGATTTATCGAGATGGCAAAAACTGCCGGAAATAAACTGGAATATAATTTTGAGGATCTGTCACAAGAATACTCCCTCTACACTTTCAGGGTGCACTTTAGTTTTTAGGAGTGTGACCTGTTCCCCGTAAAATCAGATCAATGTACGTACCTTTTCAAGATCTTCTGGTGTATCCACACCTTGAGAAGAGTAGTGGGTAATCCTGGTCTGGATCGCAATTCCGTGCTCCATCCAACGCAGTTGCTCCAGGGATTCGGCAATCTCAAGAGTGCCTACAGGTAATTTGACGATTTGCTCCAGAATTTCAGAACGGAACGCATAGTAATCCGATGTGATGATAGAAAGGTATTTCCCCTGCAATCTGTTTATTATCGGGATCCCGAAGGTAGGGGATGGGCGACCTGGAAAAATAGAGTGCACGATACGTGTTGTCCACCACTACTTTAACCACATTAGGGTTTGTAAGATCCTCTTTGGTTTTTAGAGGCTGGATCAACGTGGCGATTCCGATTTCCGGCTCTTTGAAACATTCCATGGAATTGAAGCTCTTCGCCGTTCGGCTGTGAGGAGTTTTCAATCGTTTGATTAATCTTTTTGTACTCGCTTTTACGAGTAGTTGAGCTGTTGGAAATGCCCTTGCGGGATTCAGTCACCTTTTTATTGTCAAAAATAGGAAACTAAGGGGCGAAATCTTTTTGAATCCGTCTAAAATTGTAATTTTGTCATACTTTCAGGTTATTTTGTCAGAAAGAGAATGGAAATTCAACAGATAAAACAGCGGTTTGCGATTATTGGAACCTTCCCGGGACTGGATAGAGCAATAGATATTGCACGTCAGGTAGCCCCTACGGATCTGAGTGTGTTGATATCAGGAGAAAGTGGTACGGGGAAAGAGGTGTTTCCCAAGATCATTCACTCTCTGGGCGGGAGAAAACATGGACCCTATATTGCGGTGAACTGCGGAGCTATCCCTGACGGGACCATCGATTCGGAACTTTTTGGCCATGAAAAGGGGGCCTTTACAGGTGCGCACGACACGAGGAAAGGCTATTTTGAAGTGGTCAACGGAGGAACCATATTCCTGGATGAAGTGGCCGAATTACCGCTTTCCACACAAGTCCGGTTGCTGAGGGTACTTGAAACAGGGGAATTCATCAGGGTGGGTTCCTCCAAAGTACTGAAGTCAGACGTGAGGGTGGTGGCCGCCACCAATCTGGATATTGCTACAGCCATTAAAAAGGGTAAGTTCAGGGAAGACCTGTTTTATCGACTCAACACTGTTCCCATTCAGGTCCCTTCACTGAAAGAGCGGGGAAATGATATACTTCTCCTTTTCAGGAAGTTTGCTGCTGATTTTTCAGAACGGTACCGTATGCCAGCTATCAGGTTGGAAGAGGAGGCCCGCCAGGTCATCCTCAACTATGAATGGCCGGGAAATATCCGTCAGTTAAAAAATGTGACTGAACAGCTCTCTATCATTGAACAGGAACGTGAGATTTCGGCACCGGCCCTGATCCATTATTTGCCCGAATACCATAAAACCCGGTTACCTGCGTTAATAAGCAAGGAGCCTGTCAGTGAAGAGACATTCAATTCGGAACGGGAGATTTTATACAAGGTGCTGTTTGATATGAAGGCCGATATGAATGACTTGAAGAAGCTGGTGGCCCAGATCATGGAGAAGGGATCGGTAAGTACAGACTTCGAACAGGATAATGAGGGGATCATCAAGAAACTTTATTCCACAGTGGATGACCTGACTTCTGAAGCCGAGAACCTGATCTCCTCCCAGATGCCTGGACAAACGAACAGAGATGAAAAAAATATTACCGATACAGAGGAGATCGTAGAGGAGTCTCTCTCTCTTGAGGATAAAGAGATTGAGCTGATCATCAAGGCTCTTGAAAAACATAATGGAAAGAGAAAATATGCGGCTCAGGACCTGGGAATATCAGAACGAACCTTGTACAGGAAAATAAAAGAATACAATATCGAATAGGGGATGATGAAAGTCAAACATAGTATCAGCCAATTATCAGGAGCAGGAACTTTATTCTCACTTGGCACTATCCTCTTTGCACTAAGCACTCTGTGCGTGCAGTGCAAGGTAACCTATTCCTTTAGCGGGGTCAATATATCGCCGGAGGTACAAACCTACTCAGTACAATATTTCCCAAACCGCGCACCCATTGTTCAGGCACAGCTGAGTCAGGATTTTACCGATGCCCTGATGGATAAGATACAGAACAATACCAGCCTGGATCTCTCAAACGATGGAGGAGATGTGCAGTTTTCCGGTGAGATCACCGGTTATGAGACCAGGCCTACTGCCATAACCGGACAGGAAACTGCCGCCCGAAACCGACTCACCATTACGGTGAGGGTTAAATACAACAATGCTGTTGAACCCGAGCTTGATTATGATACCAGCTTCTCCAGGTTTGAGGATTATGATGCCACCCAGAACCTGACAGATGTGGAGAATGAACTTATCGAGCTTATCGTAGAGAACCTGATTGAAGATATATTTAACAGGGCATTTGTCTCCTGGTAACTGTAGATTGTATGGATTCTTCTGATATACTTCGCCTGCTCAATACTGATCATTACGCTCCAGCCGAGCTGGAACAGGTGAATGACCTGTGCAGGAACTATCCCATGTTCAACCTGGCGCATATGCTCAGGGTGAGGATCAAAGAGGCTCTGGGTTATGATAAGGAATCTGACCTCAAATTGGCTGCTGTCTATTCCACCGACAGAAAGCAACTCTACCAATTGGTCACCGAAGTGGTCCAACCACCGCAACCAGAGTTGGAAGAGGAGAAAGCTCCGGAAGAGCCGACAGGAATCCAGTTTTCCGATGAACCCCACCAGGAGGCTGATGTTATTATTGAGCAGCATGCCCCCTATGCCGGACCGGCACCAGATGACGATTTGCTGGAGCTGGATGATGAAGCCACAGATGATGCTTTCATATTGGATCAGGATGAAGAGGGATCCTCCGAAGAACTCTCTTCCGAGACATTGATTGAATCTGTGATGAAAGAGGAGGTTGATTTGGAGGAGACAGGACCTGAAAGCACCGATATCCCGGTCATCGACTCGGTGGAGAGGAAGCAGAATAATGGTAACAACAGTCATCTGATAAGCAATTTTATCAATGAGGATCCCGGGCCCATACGAGCTGACCAGAATGCCAGTCTGAAAGGGGATGTCTCTTTGGCCTCCATACGGGAGCATGACGGATTTATTACCGACACTTTGGCAAAGATTTACGTGAAGCAGGGATTGTACGCCAAGGCCATATACGCCTACGAGAGATTAAGTTTGAAATATCCGGAAAAAAGTGCTTACTTTGCAGCTCAAATTGAGAAGATTAAAAATATAAATCATTCATAAAGAGGAATTAAAATGTTTGTTGTATTTACGGTACTGATCGTTGTCACCTGCATCTTTACCATTTTAATTGTACTTGTACAGAATTCAAAAGGAGGGGGACTTGCTTCAAACTTCTCCTCTTCGAACCAGTACATGGGCGTTAGAAAAACTGCCGATTTTCTGGAGAAAGCCACATGGACCCTGGGAGCAGCACTGATTGTTTTCAGTCTTCTGGCGGGGATCACTGTTCCCAAAGCCGGGGAAGTGAACAATTCACGCCTTCAGGGCCAGTTTGATGAAAGCATCATGGACCAGCCTTCCCAGACCATCGACTTACCTGAATCTTTTGGAGAAGAACCTGCAGAAGGGGAGCAGGAGTAGACAAACAGAAAATATTATATGTGTAAAGAATGTCAGTATGTCATATTACTGACATTTTTTTTTGTTTTTTTCCTTTGGCACAAAATATGATAAAGAGATAGCGATTTTGATAATGTCGAACTTATAAATAATTGAAAAATGGCAGAACTTAAAGGTAGAATCCTTGCAGGCAAGGTTCTCGTAAAGCCCTCGGAGGCTGAGGAAAAAACCTCCAGTGGAATTATCATTCCCGATACAGCAAAAGAGAAACCGCAGCATGGTAAAGTGGTAATGGTCGGAGCCGACAAAAAGGACGAACCCATGGAAATTATAGTGGGAGATCAGGTTCTTTACGGGAAATTTGCCGGTCAGGAATTAACCATTGATGATGAAGATTATCTTCTGATTTCGCAAAGCGATGTTTTATTCATTTCGAAGTAAATAACCCATAAAAAGAGTATAAAAATGGCAAAAGAGATCAAATTTGACATGGAAGCCCGTGATCAGCTGAAGAGCGGTATAGATCAACTGGCTAACGCTGTCAAGGTTACACTGGGACCAAAAGGTCGCAATGTTATTATTGAAAAGAAATTTGGTGCACCTCAGATTACTAAGGATGGTGTTACTGTAGCAAAAGAGGTGGATCTTGAAGATCCCACTGAAAATGTTGGAGCTCAAATGGTAAAGGAAGTGGCTTCCAAAACCAATGATGATGCAGGTGATGGTACCACAACTGCCACTGTGCTGGCCCAGGCTATTGTTCATGTAGGATTAAAGAACGTAACTGCCGGAGCTAATCCAATGGATTTGAAAAGAGGTATTGATAAGGCAGTAATTGAGGTGGTAAAAAGCCTTCAGGGCCAGTCCCAGGATGTGGGTGAAGACAATCAGAAAATTGAGCAGGTGGCTGCCATCTCAGCCAACAATGAAGCTTCCATTGGTGCATTGATTTCAGAAGCCATGTCGAAGGTGAAGAAAGAGGGTGTGATTACCATTGAAGAGTCAAAATCGTCTGATACCTACGTGGATGTAGTAGAAGGTATGCAATTCGACCGCGGATACATCTCACCCTACTTCGTTACCGATACGGAGAAAATGGAAGCTGTACTGGAGAATCCTTATATCCTGATCCATGACAAGAAGATCTCGACCATGAAGGACCTTCTTCCTATTCTTGAAGCCACTGCACAGAACGGTCGTCCGCTGATGATCATTGCTGAGGATGTGGATGCTGAAGCACTTGCTACCCTGGTAGTGAATAAGCTTCGCGGATCATTGAAGATTGCTGCAGTGAAGGCTCCCGGATTTGGTGACAGAAGGAAAGAGATGCTGGAAGATATCGCCATTCTTACCGGTGGTACAGTGATCTCTGAAGAGAAGGGATTGAAGCTGGAAGGTGCTGAGCTGGATATGCTGGGACATGCTGAAAAGATCTCCATT
Organism: uncultured Bacteroides sp.; assembly: GCA_964622985.1. Lineage (GTDB taxonomy): Bacteria > Bacteroidota > Bacteroidia > Bacteroidales. Next base: position 27,450 of record CAZURA010000018.1, read on the forward strand.
GATAAGGAGAATACTATTGTTGTAAATGGTGGCGGTGAGAAGTCCATGATCGATGCAAGGGTGGGACAGATCAAGAAACAGATTGAGAATACCACCTCCGATTATGACCGTGAGAAGCTCCAGGAGCGCCTGGCTAAGTTGGCCGGCGGTGTGGCTGTAATCTACGTTGGAGCAGCTTCTGAAGTGGAAATGAAAGCCAAGAAGGACCTCTTCGAAGATGCACTCAGTGCTACACGTGCTGCTGTGGAGGAAGGCATAATCCCGGGTGGTGGTGTAGCTTATATCCGTGCTCTGGAGAGTCTGGAGAAATTCTCCGGTGCTAACGATGATGAAAACACAGGGATTGCCATTGTGAGAAGGGCCCTTGAAGAGCCACTTCGTCAGATTGTTGAGAACGCTGGTCTGGAAGGTTCAGTTGTTACGAAGGCTATTAGCGACGGAAAAGGAGATTATGGTTACAACGCGCACTCAGAGAAGTTTGAGAACCTGCTTGAAGCTGGAGTGATCGATCCTACCAAAGTGGCACGAATTGCGCTGGAAAATGCCGCATCTATTGCCGGTATGTTCCTCACTACCGAGTGTGCTCTGGTTGATATTCCTGAGCCCGAGCCTCCAATGCCTGCTGGCGGCGGTGCTCCCGGAATGGGAATGATGTAGAATTCATTACATCATATATACTTCAAGAGGCTGTTCCTTCGGGAGTAGCCTCTTGTTATTTCTCCGCTAGATAAACATCCACCCGGTTATTTCTGTTGTCAACCACATACACATGTTGCCGGAAGGTAGCAATATCAATGGGGAGGGGATAATCATCCCCTATCTGATCCATCTCCTTTTCGAGTATAAGCTCCATATTCCGGTCGCGAACTTCAATGCTCCTGTTGTAGAATGTGGCGATATAAAGGTCTCCGTTACTGTGCATAGAGATCCCGGGTTGATTTACCCAGGAGCCAAACCAATCTGTTAGACTGTTTCCAAGTATTATGGACACATCATCGGATTTGGTATCGTAGATCAAGATCTGACAACCTACTAAGTGCGGACAACACTGGGAATGCTGGCTTGTCAGGTAAACTTTACCGTCCTGTCCAACTTCCATATCAGTGATGGGTACAGGGTAGAGAAGGGAATCGGATAAAGAGGTAGGAAGCAGTGTATTTGTAAAGTTCTTGTTTTCCAAAGATATCTTTTGCAGGTGAACTCCATCCGTTGTATACAGATGATCGCTTGAGTATGCAATGCAACCGGGCCTGATTACTTCATCGTTGGTTGAAAAATCCAGTTCGTCCAGCAAGCTGCCGTTGGGTCGGAATGATAATATATTGAATCCTTCGGGATGTTTGCCGGGAGCATTTGGATCGGTATCGGAACGGGGATGGACCAGCACATAGAGGTTTCTATTTTCATCCACAGTGATGTCCCGTGGTATATAGGAGGGATATTTCCCACCTGAGAAATTCGTAAAATCAACAACGGTATTTAGAAACTCGCCATCCCGGTTAAACCTTTGAACTTCACTTACCGGGTTTGATACCCAATTTTGCATACAGAGTATAAATAGATCTCCATTGTCCGGATCTGAAACAATTGATGAGGGACGTGACTTTGTTTCGATACCGAACGCATATTCCAGCGAGGCCGGAGAGGGATACTCTCTTTCGCAGCTTGGGCAAAGTCCCAAAAACAATAGTAAGACGAGGGTTGAGTTATTCATTGTTCAGGTGCCGAGTCATACTAAAGGTACAAAAAACCAGCAAGCATCGCCGGTGGATAATCTCCCTCAGAATTCATAAATTTGTATTATACACATGAGTCTCGCATAGTTGCACCGAAGCCTTTTTGATATCAAACGCTATGAACAAGAAGGACAAATACCGGTCTAAACTTCTGGAGAGAGGCGCGATTGCAGCCAAAGATTTAAATACCCAACATTACCTGCGCCTCCTGGTCACCATTTTGATCTCATTTATTACCACAGCGGTATTGCTTTATCCCGAAAGGTTTCAGCTAGGAGCTTATCCCTTCAGTTACCTGGGCAGCAAAACCACCCCCATGGGACTGAGAAACATCTATGCCAGGATAGTATTTGACCTGGGGATGTTGTTGTGTGGGTATACTATGTGGCTGCTTGCCCGTTATTACCAAAAGCGACAACCTGTTCCTGACAGTCATGTCTACCAGTTTCTGAGCTACCTTTCAGCCACTGGATTTGTTATGATGGTTCTTCCCTGTGATATTCAGGAAGTCAAGTTTATTCACTCCTTCGGCAGTGGTTTCGTAGTGGGAAGTCATCTTTTCATGGCCACCATCAGGGTGGTGGCCGTACATCGAAACCTGAAGAACTGGATTACCTTCATCCTTCTCTCTACCCTGATTATTGCTGTCCTGGTGTATGCGGTGCTCTGGTTTTTTAAAGTTCCGTACAATACTGTAATGCAAAAGCCAGCCTTTATAGCTATTATTTATGTGGAGCTCTATGGCAGCAGCCTGAGCAGATATTACGGTGAGCACCCCGTCTTCGCCACCCTCAAATCCGAACAGCTCCAGTAGTACAAGATTGTTTTTTAGGCTTCATTAGCGGAGGGACATTCAGAAAAGGTGCCTAAGCAGATGCAAAGCAGTTGGTTCAGAACCGCTCTGAATGTCCCGGAGTTTGCTATATTTGCACTCGATAAAAATGGGAGCCTCCTGATGGACCACATAAGGAATTTCTGCATCATTGCTCATATCGATCACGGGAAAAGTACCCTGGCCGACAGATTGCTTATGAGGACCGGTACCCTGCAGGAACGTGATTTCCAGGACCAGGTGTTGGATAATATGGATCTGGAGCGTGAAAGGGGAATTACTATCAAGAGTCACGCCATCCAGATGGAACATGAGTCCGAAGGCAAAAACTACATCCTGAATCTGATTGATACCCCCGGACATGTGGACTTCTCATATGAGGTGAGTAGGTCCATTGCTGCTTGTGAAGGAGCACTGCTGGTGGTTGATGCTACCCAGGGGATACAGGCCCAAACCATCTCTAACCTGTACCAGGCCATTGATCATGATCTGGAGATTATTCCGGTGCTGAACAAGATGGATATGGAAAGTGCCATGCCCGAGGAAGTCAAGGACCAGATCGTAGATCTGATCGGGTGTGACCGGGATGAGATTATTGAAGCAAGTGGAAAGAGCGGACTGGGTGTGGATAAAATATTAGAGACTATCATTGATCGCATTCCTACCCCCAAGGGAGATCCTGATGCGCCACTAGAGGCACTTATTTTCGATTCGGTATTCAATTCGTACAGAGGGATCTTTGCCTATTTCAGGATTCTTAACGGGACCATCCGGAAGGGTGAGATGGTCAAATTTGTTGCCACTGGCAAGGAGTATGATGCCGATGAGATCGGGGTGCTAAAGCTGGGGACCGAACCTAAAGATCAGCTGTCTGCCGGCAATGTGGGATACATAATTTCCGGGATCAAAACATCCAAAGAGGTGAAGGTGGGAGATACCATTACCCATGTGGACCGGCCCTGTGAGGGTGCCATAGCGGGTTTTGAGGATGTGAAACCCATGGTCTTTGCAGGAATTTATCCTGTAGATGCAGATGACTATGAAGATCTGAGGGCTTCCATTGAAAAGCTACAGCTGAATGACGCTTCTCTCACTTTCGTTCCCGAGTCTTCAGCTGCATTGGGATTTGGATTCAGGTGCGGTTTCCTGGGACTGCTGCACATGGAGATCATTCAGGAGAGACTCGACAGAGAATTCAATATGGATGTGATCACTACCGTTCCAAATGTCTCCTTCAAGGTGATGACTACCAAGGATGAGATGATCGAGGTGCACAATCCATCGGGATTGCCTGTAGCTACTGCCATCGATCACATTGAAGAACCTTATATCTCTGCACAGGTGATCTCGCAGGCCGATTATGTGGGCTCCATTATGAAACTATGCCTGGATAAAAGGGGAATACTGAAGAATCAGGTGTATCTGACCAGCAACCGGGTAGAACTTACCTTTGAAATGCCTCTGGCGGAAATTGTTTTTGATTTCTACGACAAGTTGAAGAGCATTTCCAAAGGATATGCTTCCTTTGATTACCATCCCCATGGGTACCAGAAAGCCGATCTGGTGAAGCTCGATATTCTGTTGAACGGAGAGATGGTGGATGCACTTTCCACCCTGATCCACCGCGCCAATGCTTATGATTTCGGACGAAGGATCTGTGTAAAGCTGAAAGAGCTGATTCCCCGTCAGCAATACGAGGTGGCTATTCAGGCAGCCATAGGTGCAAAAGTGATTGCACGCGAGACAGTAAAAGCCGTGCGTAAAGATGTAACGGCCAAGTGTTATGGAGGAGATATTACACGGAAGAGGAAGTTGTTGGAGAAACAGAAAAAGGGGAAGAAGCGCATGCGCCAGGTGGGAAATATCGAAGTCCCCCAATCGGCCTTCCTGGCTGTATTAAAGCTTGATTGACAGGCAAAGCCGGTTGTAGACTACAGCTCGTTCATCAATTCCTCTATTCGCGAAAGAGCCTGGGCTAAATAGGTTTCGGGCAGTCCAAAGCTAATCCTTACATACTTGTTCAGACCGAAGTGATCTCCCGGGATAATGAGCACACTCTTTTCCTTTAACAATCGCATGGCCAGGTCAATAGAATTAATATCCAGGTTGTACTTCACAAAAGCAATGGCAGCCGCTTGTGGAGGAATGCTTGTAAATCTGCCGTCTTGCTTTGCCATCCACTCCTGAAGAATCGGGTATCCTCGACGGATATACTCCCTGGTACGCTGAATAATGGTTGGCCTCACCTGCTCTGACAGGGCCAGTGCGGCCAGTTTATTGGAGAGCATGGTGACACTCAGTGTCGTGTATTCATGTCTGGCCCAAACCTGATCCACCGTATCTTTCGGTGCCACCAACCAGCCTGTCCTTAGTCCGGGGAGTCCATATGCCTTGCTCATACTTCCTACGGCGATGACTTTATCGTACCTGCCATAAAAAGAAGGAGTTACAGTGTCGGTAAACTGTTCCGCCCCGGCATACACCTCATCGGCCAGGATCCAGGCTCCCACCTTTTCAGCAATCCTGACTATGGCCTCCATCTCCCATTCTTTCAGAATATAGCCAGTTGGATTGTTGGGATTGCAAATGGTTATCAGTTTGGTGTTTTCAGTTACTATCTCCTCCAGTTCGGCCAGATCCGGAGCCCACTCATTTCTCTCTTGCAACGAAAAGGTTTTTACCTGGTACCCGCTGTTTATTGCGATGCCCCAGATCTGCATATAATTGGGAAGCATGACCACGATTTCATCACCTTTATTCAAAAGGGCATGCAAACTGTTGTAGTTGGCTTCAATGGCTCCCACCGTTACCAGGACGTTTTCTGGCCCTGCTCCTTTATAGAGCCTGGCTATATTCTCCCTCAATTGTGGAATGCCGTTGGCATGGGCATAATTGATCTCTGTATCCAGCAATCCCTCATACGAGGTATGGTCAATATCCAATAACTCCCGAAGAGTTAAGGGATGTACACCACTCTCTGAAAGATTATAGTCAACGGTCATCTCGTACATGGACATGTACCGTTCCATCTCAAAGGGTTGGAATGCCATAACAATTAGTTTTTAGATTTCAGCCTTCATCTACTACCAGTTTGTACCCTTTCCCATGGACATTGATGATCTGAACATTAGGATCTGATTTCAGATATTTGCGCAATTTGGTAATGTACACATCCATACTCCTGGCATTGAAGTAATTGTCATCTATCCAGATGGCTTTCAGGGCGAAATTCCGCTCCAGGACCTGGTTCATGTTGTTGCTGAGAAGTTTTAGCAACTCAGATTCTTTCGTAGTGAGTTTCTGCTGGGTGCCAGTGCCTGTAAGCATCTGCTTTTTTGCATCGAACAGAAAGGAGCCGATCTCCCACTGCTCTTTGTCACCTCCTCTGGATCCTTTGGTTCTTCTGAGAATGGCTTCAATCCGAAACAACAGCTCTTCCATACTGAAAGGCTTGGTAATATAATCATCGGCTCCCAGTGAGAATCCCTCCAACACATCCTCTTTCATCGATTTGGCCGTAAGAAAAATGATAGGGATATCACTATTCAGGAGACGGATCTCGGAGGCCAGAGTGAATCCGTCTTTTACAGGCATCATCACATCCAGCAAACAGATATCGTAATGAAACTGTTCAAAATGTCTGAAAGCCTTCTCCCCGTTGGTTACCCAATCGGCTTCAAAATTTTTTGCCTGAAGGTATTCCTGGAGCAAAGAGCCCAGGTTTTCGTCATCTTCAGCCAGGAGAATTCTGTTTTTTATTTCGTTCATGTGTATTGACAGAATTATTCTACCTGTAAAGGTAAATGAATATCGAACCGGGAACCTTTATCAGGTTCACTTTTTAGCCGGATGGTGCCATGATGCTGTTCAACAATAAGCTTTACGTAGCTCAAACCCAGTCCGAATCCTTTCACACTGTGAATATTGCCGGTAGGAACCCGGTAGAACTTATCAAAGATCCTTTTCTGATCCTCTTTGCTGATCCCAATTCCATTGTCATTCACAGAAATGGAAATGGATTCGTTTTCATTCCTGGTGGAAATGGTGATCTCCGGAGTACGGCGGGTATACTTCATGGCATTTTCGATCAGATTGGATACCACATTGGTAAGATGCATACGATCTCCTTCGATGACAGTTCTCTCTGCTTCCGGAAAAAATTCGATCCTGCCATCCCTCCTATCCACCTGTAGAATAAAATTCTGTGCCACCGTCTCAATCAGGTCGTGAAGGTCAATCTCTTCCAGCTTGAGTTTGAGCTGTCCGTGGTCGAAAATGGCCATCTGTAGAACGCGTTCCACCTGAAAACCAAGCTGCTTGCTTTCAGTTTGTATAATTCGGGAGATCTGGGAAAAATTTTTCTGTTCATCCGGGATGCTCTTATCGCTAAGCATCTGGGAAGCAAGGCTGATTGTAGATATGGGTGTTTTGAGTTCGTGAGTCATGTTATTCACGAAATCGTTTTTCATTTCAGAGAGCCTTTTTTGCTTAAAAATGATGTAAAGCGCCAACGAAAAAAGGGTAAGCACAAACAGAGTGATTAACAGGGAGGTTCCTCCCAGCATTCCCACGGAATTCAACAGGTTTTGTCTCTCCCCTGGGAAATAGACACTAATCAGGGTAGCTTTATTAAAGATGCCCTTGGGAAAGAGGGAAGCCCTGAAGTATTTGCAATCCTCAAATTCGTTAAAATGGAGCGATTGGAATATGGGTTTTTTACCCTCTTCATACACTGCATATTGAAAGGGCATATTAATTCCTTTATCAGCCATTTTCTTCATCAACAGATTCTCTACCTGCGATTTGGAGAATCTCTCTGCAATATTCATCTCTTCATGCAGCATTTTTCGGACAACCTTATCCACAAAGACCTCCTGTTCTTCTATGCTCTCATTCAACTTTGTCCGGATCTGTTCGGGTCTCATGGCAGAGATGAGAATGGTATCCTGCATCAGTTCATCTTCACCCAGGACAACCAGCACTGAATCATCGATCAACTCCATTTTCCTATTCTTGAGCGATTTATGGGGGGCCGTGTAGACCAGGATCTCCTCGTCCATGTGAAGTTCCTCCTGCCCCGATTCACTGTAATTGCTACGGGCATCAATATGAAAATTCCACACCGCCTTGCTTTGATGTTTGATTACCGGAGGACGCAGCTCTTCAAGGATTTGCATCACGGTCTCATTTTCAAGCAGTTCATCGGACATCTCTGAGAATACCTGATTCATGACCAGGCCTAGCTGACTCTCTTTGGATTCTATGGAGCTCTTAATCCAATACCCCTGTAGAGCCACCAAGGCCATCATAGCCAGGCTGAGAAAAACGGTGGTTATCCATAGAAATGTGCGACTCATAGCTCAAAGATAGTTTACGTCAGTGGTTCACGCAGAGTGTTTTAACATTCTTTAACTTCCTTTAAACCCATATAACTATAATCTGAAATAGATTTGTTTCCATAACCAACATAATCAAACGGACATGAAAACTAGTACACTAACATCTACTCTCTTTCTGGTAGCAGGCTTTCTATTTACATCTGCTCTTTTTGCCCAGTCCGAAACCACAGTAACTGTCAAAGTAAAAAAGGATGGGAAGATCGTAACAGATACCACATACCAGTTTGAGGATGACAATAAAGCAAAGCACGCCATGAAAATGATGGAGATTATGAGTGGCGACGACGAGCATATGGAGATGCTACATAAGCATATGGAAGGGGATAAGCACCATAACAGGATGGTATTTGTCTCCAAGGATGGTGAAAAAATTGAGATTGAGGAGCTTCACGGTGACTCCCTGGTCTGGGTATCGGAAGGAGATCATGACGCTGACTATGTAAAGGTGAAGAAACGTATAGTGAAGAAAAGCGAGTGTTGTGAACATGCACACGGGGAGCATGCCCATGGAGAGCACGCACACGGTGAGCATGCCCACGGAGAGCATGTGATCATTATGAAGAAGGAGGGAGAAAAGACCTTCGATATCGTGATTGATGAGGATTGCGAAGGGGAACATAAAGTGAAGGAGAAGCGGGTAAAGGTAACGGTGGCCGGTGAAGAGCATGGTGAGTGGCATGTTTCAGGAGACCATCTGGAAGAGGTAGAAGAGGATGTATATGTAATCGCTGGCGATGATGTAAAAGAAGAGCTGAATAAGATCCTTGAGGAGCATGAGGGAGATGAAGATGTGAAGGTGATTGTGGTCAAAAAGAAAATAAAGAAAGAATCAAAGAAAGAATCAAAGAAAGAATCAAAGAAGCACTAGTAGGCAGTTTGGTTTAGTTTTAGGGTTAATTTTAGTGTAGAGCTGTCCGTCCTCCCGGCGGACAGCTTTTTTTTGGGTGTATCCAGGGAATGGATAACTTGCAGAAAAGTGCACTTTTGGATGCAAAGGATTACTATAAGATCCTGGGGTTGTCACCTGGAGCCACGGAAAAGCAAATCAAATCTGCTTACCGGAAACTGGCTCTGAAATATCATCCCGACCGAAACGATTCTCCGGATGCCGAAAAGAAATTTCAGGAAATTACCACGGCATATGAATACCTGCTGGAGTATCTGGAGAAACCTGGGGAGAGGGGTACTACCGTAGAGGAGCGGATGGCCAGTGAAGTTTTCCAACGGGAGAGGGAACGAATGCGGCAATACGCTCATGCTAGAAGAGAACAGAAGAGAAAAGAGGAAGAGTATTTCAACCGGCCTGAATGGCATGATCCGATCCTGTTGCTGAAGTACATCGTAAGAGGATTTGCTATAGTATTCGCTTTGGCAGCCCTTGCATTGCCTGTATTACTGGCCATCTATGAGGACCCGGTAAGTCTTGCCGGCACACTCTTTTTTCTAATTGTCGGACTGTTTTTGAGTGTATATATTTTTCAGCAGAGAAAGAGCTGGTTCCGGCTCGGAAAATTCAAGACAACCTGGAAGGATCTGAGGGGTATGATAAAAATCAGTCCGAATGAAGCCTCTTCAGACTACTGTTGCTATACAAGTAATACCATGGCCAACGGTAAAGCCTACCGGATCGAACTACTTAAAACGGTAGATATTAAAGTCAGGTCAGGAGGAGTATTGAATCACAGGGCCATGTATAAGAACAAAGTGAAAAATGTGGTGGTCCCTCGGAGTGTCAGGGCACAGCGCTTCCACAGGCTCTCCTCGGTAGTAAAGATCTTTTCCATTATGGGTTGTCTGTTGTTTTTCCCGGTGGAGAGTCTTCTTTGGAGGTTTATGGCTGGTATGTTTGCCGGGGGCGCTGTGTCAGTAACTCTGCTCCGAGTAGCAAAAGTTCGTTCCAAAGTAAGTTATCTGTTTACTCCCGGACTCCTTATCAAGACCGTGATTTGGATATTGGCTATCTATAGCGTGAGTGAGGTGGGTCCGGGACTTAATATTGAAACCACAGGATATATAAAGATTGTGGTGGCTGGACTCTTCTTTCTGCTGGATATGATATTTGATCTGGTATTCGGTTTTTTTCCGTTCTACCGCAGACTATTTCATCCTCTGATTACACAGGGCACTATCCTTAGTTCTCTCTATAAGAAAGGGTACCAGAATTATATGGAACTTCCCATATACTCTGTCCTGTATCCCATGTACAGGTGGCTGTTCTGATTGAACTACCAGAGCAGCAGGCGTTCCATGCTCCTTAGCGTCTTCAGGTTCACCGGTACACACATTCTTACCGTATCCAAAGCGCCGACAGCTGTGATAAAGAGGTTAAGTTTCTGAGTGATAAGTTCGCCCTGGATATGAACCAGGTAGTCCAGATTCTTCAATTCATCCAGGTAATACCCCTGATCAGATCTGTTTTTAATGATCCGGTAGGTAACCCAGGCATCTTCATCCTGGTAGGCAAAAAGTGAGAAGTGCTGTTCCTGCTTGAATTTCTTATGAAAGAGCTTCAGGTCATCCTGCTTCTCCAGCTCCATATGGAGCGATTGATTGATCATCCAGCACAACTTGTAGTCAGGTTCATCGGACACTACTCCAAGCAGGCAAAAATCCTCCTCAATGGCTACTTCCAGTTTATGTTTTTTTACTGCCATAACAGTAAGGTTTATAGGGTATGGAGCGTGGAGATAGCTTTTTTGGCAGCGTGTTGCTCAGCTTCCTTTTTCGAACTACCTCTCCCGGTCCCTTTCCTCTCTCCCTTTAACAGAATGGTAGCAAGAAATGAGGGCGATTTTTCACCTGAACGGTGTTCTTCCTTACTTTCAAAAACCACTTCAATACGGTTTTTCTGAGCCCATTCAATGATCCTGCTTTTATAGTCAGGATCTTTCTTTACCAATTGTGCCAGGTCAATATGCTTGTTCATGATCTTCCTCACAAAGAACTTTCTGGCAGCCCCGTAACCCCTGTCCAGATAAATGGCACCGATAAGCGCTTCAAGTATGTTTCCATAGAGGTGTTTGGATTTGTTTCTGGAAGTGATATTTGTGGTGATCATATCGGGAATCTCCATCTTGGTGGCCAGATAATCCAGATTCTTACGTTTTACGATCCTGGCTCGTAATTTGGTCATAAACCCTTCATCTCCATCTGGAAACTTGGAGTAAAGGTAGTCTGCTACAATCGTATCCAGGACAGCATCTCCCAGGTACTCGAGCCGTTCATTATTGATGCCCGATCCGGAATTTTGACTATGATTTGCTGATTTTGGCAGAAATGCCAGTTGGTAAAAGGAGAGTTTCCTAGGTAGAAAACCCAGCATGCGTACCAGTTCAAGATAGAACCTGCGGCTCGTCAAGCGGTTAATTATTTAATTTCCTGAATACAGCGGAGGTATTATGCCCACCAAACCCGAATGTGTTGCTCAGACCCACATTGACTTCGCGTTCCTGGGCCTTATTCAGTGTAAGGTTCAGTTTAGGATCGATATCAGGATCCAGGTTTTCCAGATTGATGGTGGGGGGTATGATCCCGTCCCGAATGGCCATGATCACTGCAATGGATTCGACGGCACCAGCAGCCCCCAACAGGTGCCCAGTCATTGATTTTGTAGCACTGACATTGAGGTCGTAGGCGTGCTCCCCGAATACTTTCTTAATAGCCTTGATCTCAGATATATCCCCTAAAGGAGTGGAAGTGCCGTGAACATTGATATAATCCACCTCAGAAGGATCAATTTTTGCATCCCTTAAGGCATTATTCATTACTAACCGTGCTCCTTCTCCTTCAGGATGCGGTGCGGTAAGATGATGTGCGTCAGCTGCCAGCCCTCCACCTATAAGCTCGGCATACACATATGCACCGCGTTTTTTTGCATGTTCATACTCTTCAAGGATCAATGCTCCTGCTCCTTCACCCATGACAAAACCATCCCTGTTCACATCGAACGGACGGGATGCTTTTTCATAATCCTCATTATTGGTGGAAAGCGCCTGCATGGAGTTAAAACCACCAACCCCTACTTCATTCACCGGAGCTTCAGAGCCTCCGGTAATAATGAGGTCGGCCATATCGAGACGGATCAGATTAAACGCATCAATAATGGCATTGGTTGAAGATGCACAGGCAGAAACAGTGGCATAATTGGGTCCCCTGAATCCGTATTTCATGGATAGATGACCGGCTGCAATGTCGGAGATCATCTTGGGAATAAAGAAGGGGTTGAACCTTGGGATCCTCCCCCCCTCAACATAGCTGATCATCTCGTTCTGAAAAGTCAGCAAACCACCAATCCCTGATGCCCAGATCACTCCTGCGCGATCCTTATCATGCTCTGCATCCTCAAGCCCGGCATCGAGAAATGCTTCATGGGCGGCAATCAATGCATACTGGGCATATGGATCCAGTTTTCGGGCCTCTTTCCTGTCAAAGTGATCCTGCGGGTTGTAATCTTTAACCTCGCAGGCGAACTTGGTCTTAAACTTTTCGGTATCGAATCTGGTAATCAGATTAGCACCGCTTACCCCTTTAACCAAGGCAGTCCAGTACTCATCCAAATTATTTCCAAGGGGAGTCAATGCCCCCAATCCTGTGACAACAACCCGTTTCATACCAATAAGTTTTTAAACGAAAGACTAAAGCTTATTCTGCGTTGTCTTCTATATATTTGATAGCTTCACCAACGGTGGAAATGTTTTCAGCTTGATCATCAGGAATACCCATATTGAATTCCTTTTCAAATTCCATGATAAGCTCAACTGTGTCAAGAGAATCAGCTCCCAGATCATTTGTGAAGCTGGCTTCTGCAGTTACTTCATTCTCATCAACACCTAATTTGTCCACGATGATTGCTTTTACTCTAGAGGCAATGTCAGACATGACTAAAATTTTTAATTAATAATTATGGTTATTTTTAACGGTGCAAAGAAATGCAAAATTCGAATATTTTCAAAAAAAAATGAAGAACATCGCCATATTAGCCTCCGGATCAGGAACAAACGCGGAAAATTTAATTCGATTTTTTCGAACGAACCCTTTCGGGCAGGTAAAACTGGTGTTAACCAACAAGAGCGATGCCTATGTAATTAAGCGTGCTCAATCTCATGATGTTGAAGCAGTTGTATTCACCAGGGACCAATTCTATCATTCTGGTGAAGTGATATCCCTGTTACAAGCCAGAGAGATTGATTTTATCGTACTTGCTGGATTTCTTTGGCTGGTCCCGGAAAAATTACTACAACAATATGAGGGTAAGGTCGTTAACATACACCCCGCACTATTACCCAAGTATGGAGGTAAAGGAATGTATGGCAAGCATGTGCATGAGGCGGTAATAGCCAGTGGCGATGCCGTGTCGGGAATTACCATACATCATGTGAATCAGAAATACGACCAAGGTGATATTATTTTCCAGACGACCTGTAAAGTGGAGATGAGAGACACTCCCGAATCCCTGGCAGCGAAAGTACATGCCCTGGAATATGAACACTTTCCCAGGGAGGTAGAGAAGTTATTACAGTAGTTTCAGGGAGTGTAAGGCAATATCCCGCGTAATCTCAAAAGATTCCATGTTTTCATCCTCTACGGGTTCCACAGGAGGTGCCTCTACGGTAAGCGGGTTGACAGCACTTCCGTTTTTAAAGAACCGGAAATCCAGATGAGATCCTGTGGAGAGTCCTGTGGACCCCACATACCCGATCACATCCCCCTGTTTCACATAAATACCCTGTTTCATTCCTTTGCCAAAACGGCTCAGGTGCATGTAGGTAGTGGAATAGACGCTGTTGTGCTTGATCTTGATATAATTTCCTCCTCCCCGTTTCTGGTATCCAACCTGGGTCACCACACCATCACCTACCGAATGAACAGGAGTACCGGTAGGAGCCACATAATCCACTCCATGATGCGGCCGGCGAATTTTCAGCACGGGATGAAGCCGGGAATGAGAAAACCTGGAACTAATCCTGGAAAACCTGAGGGGAGCCTTCAGAAACGCCTTTCGAAGGCTGTTTCCCTCTTCGTCAAAAAAGCTCCGAACTCCGTTCTGCTCGAAAGGGATACCCCAAAAATCAGTTTCGTTATGGTATATCCAGGCCCCCAGGATCTTGTGAATTCCGATGGACTCGTTATCCACATAGGATTCTTCGTAGATCACCCTGAATTGGTCCCCCTGTTGCAATCCGAAAAAGTCGATGGACCAGGCGAAGATCTCACTCAGATCAATGGCCAGCATGGGATTTGTCTGGGTATTAAGAATGGATTCCCAGAGGGAAGATTCTATGGTCCCCGAGGCAAACTGAAGGCGGATCTCAATAGGTTTTTGTCCATTCTGAGCCCATATGGTATCATGTGCAATCCGGACCAACACATAATTCAGGGGATCCTTTTCATAGACAAAAAAGGCAGGGGTAGTGTCAGAAGTACTGAACACACTGAAGCTGTTTCCAGGCTTTATTTTCCTTTCATCGATCAAAGTGTCCGGTAGTTCGGAGATCCTGAAAATCTGCTGCATAGATGCCCCGAAAGGCAGAAGCAGATCAGCCAGGGATTCCCCGCGGCGTACTCTGTCTGAGGCGATTTGATAGGATGAAACAGGAATCCCGTATAACTTCTCAGAAGCAGGTTCCTCAGTCGTTACCCTCTCTTTGATATCCTGAGGCAGATCGATGGCAGCCGAGGGTATATCCATAGGAAGAAAATAGAGCAACAGGGTGATTCCCGCAGCAAGAAATAACATGACGAGCAAGTCTTTCCGGCTCTTCATCATACTACAATATTGATGATCTTCTTAGGCACATGAATAAATCGCTTAGGATCGTTTCCTCCGGTCCATTTTTTAGCCGTTTCGTGACCCAATACCTGGTTCTCTATCTCATCTGAAGGCATATCCAATGGAAGATGGATCTTAAACCGTAGCTTTCCGTTGATCATTACCGGGTATTCATGACTCTCTTCCTGCAGGTATGAGTTGTCATACTCAGGCCATTGAGCTTCAGCAATAGAGGTTCTGTTTTCCAGATGGTTCCAGATCTCTTCAGCCAGATGTGGAGCAAAGGGACCCAGCAACCTGATGAATGCTTCCGCAGAGTGTTTGTGTACCTTTCCTTTCTTAATACAGAGGTTGGTGAAGATCATCATCTGTGATATGGCCGTATTAAAATGCAGGGCCTCGATATCTTCTCCCACCTTTTTGATGGTTTGGTGCAACGATTTCAATACCTCCTTGTCCTCCTCCTGCTGATGATAATGACCTGGATCTGCGAAGAATTTGTAAGCCCTGTTGAGAAAGTTGTATACACCCTTCACACCGTTCTCAACCCAGGGTTTAACGGCATCTAACGGACCCAGAAACATCTCATAAAGGCGCAATGAGTCGGCTCCATAGCTGGAAACCACATCATCAGGATTCACCACATTTTTCAATGATTTGGACATTTTTGCCACGATCTGCTTGAGCGGCTCACCGCTATCGGCATGAAAGTACTCCCCATCCTTCTCTTTCACCTGGTCGGAAGGCACCTTGGCTCCGGATGCAGTCTCATAGGCGAATGCCAGGATCATACCCTGGTTGTAAAGTTTCTTGTACGGCTCATCGGTAGAGACCAATCCAAGGTCAAACAATACTTTATGCCAGAACCGGCTGTACAACAGGTGGAGAACAGCATGCTCAGCACCTCCAATGTACAGGTCCACCGGCATCCAATAGTTCTCTTTCTCACTGGAGAATGGAGCCTTTTCGCACTTCGGATCAATATATCGGAGATAATACCAGCACGATCCAGCCCATTGCGGCATGGTATTGGTTTCCCGACGGCCTTTTCGACCCCGGGCATCAGTGACTTGGAGCCAGTCGGTGGCATTTGCCAGTGGAGACTCACCCTCACTGCTTGGCTCATATTTCTCAAGTTAGGGAAGCTTCAGGGGTAATTGCTCCTCCTCCAACAAGGAAATTTCGCCATCCTCCCAGTGTATCACCGGAAAGGGTTCACCCCAGTAACGCTGACGACTGAAAAGCCAGTCCCTGATCTTATAATTTATAGCTGATATCCCAAGCTCCTTTTTTTCAAGCCACTCAATGGTTTTCGCAATGCCCTGTTCTTTGGACAATCCGTTAATGTCCAAGCCAGTCTCCATATCCCGGGAATTGATATAGGAGCCATCCTCGGTCCAACACGCTTTCCCTTCTTTCACCTGATGACGAAGCTCTTCATCCTCCACTGCAGGATCCATGATACAAATAATAGGCAGCGAGAACGTGCTGGCAAACTCGAAATCTCTGTTGTCGTGACCCGGGACAGCCATAATGGCTCCAGTCCCATAACCCATCAGTACATAATCAGCTACCCAGATGGGAATGCGTTGATTATTCACAGGGTTTATGGCATAACTACCGGTGAATACTCCGGATTTTTCCCGTGATAGATCCGACCGGTCCAGTTCAGACTTCAAACCTGCCTGTTCAACGTAGGTGGAGACCTGCTCTTTTTGGTCCCCCGTGATCAAATCTTCCAGCAGTGGATGCTCGGGCGCAACCACCATGTAAGTGGCACCAAACAAGGTATCCGGACGGGTAGTAAATACCCTCAGCGAATGGTCTGACTGATCCACCCGGAAGTCCACCTCAGCCCCGGTAGATCGGCCGATCCAATTCCTTTGCATATCCTTTACGCCTTCAGGCCAGTCCACATCCTCCAAACCCTCTAACAGTCTCTCTGCGTAATGAGGAATTCTCAACATCCATTGTTTCAGGTTTTTCTTCTCAACCTGGTTGCCACACTTCTCATGGGAGCCATCATTTAGCACTTCCTCATTAGCGCAGACAATCCTGCATTGGGGGCACCACCATACCTGGGCATCATCATAATAGGCAAGTCTATGACTATCTGTATATTGTCGAATGGATTCAGGGCCCTCTGACCGGACATGATCGGGGATATCAAGCTCTGAGATGGCTTTTCCCTTCTGTTGTTCGGCGTCAAACCAGGTATTGTAAAGCTGAATAAAGATCCACTGGGTCCATTTGAAATACCCAGGATCAGTGGTATTAACCTCCCGTTCCCAGTCATATCCTAACCCGAGAGACTTGATCTGCCTTCGAAATGTATCACAATTTTTCTGTGTGGTGACAGCAGGGTGTGTTCCGGTTTCAATAGCGTATTGTTCTGCAGGTAATCCAAATGCATCCCAACCCATGGGGTGGAGTACATTAAATCCTTTCATTCTTTTATAGCGTGCCACGATATCAGTAGCGGTATACCCTTCGGGGTGACCCACATGCAATCCCGATCCTGAAGGGTAAGGGAACATATCCAATATGTAGAACTTGGGTTTTGAATAATCATCCTCTGTTCTGAAGGTTTGGTGTTGCTCCCAAAACTCTTGCCACCGTTTTTCTATCGCTGTGAACTTATACTCCATGCTGTCGCTTTCATATTCAAAATGCGAAATTAGGATTTTTTTTGGCATTTAGTTAACAATAAAAAGTTGACTGCTAAGTAGATTTTTCGGAATTTGGGAAATCATTAACCCTTTAAACCAACTATGATGAAATTAACAGTTACGCACCAGGAGAGGTATTCGCGCGGAGAGTTGCTGCTCCGTACCTTTTTTGGATGGATCTACATTATGATTCCTCATGCCTTCATTTTAATGTTCATGGGCTTATGGGGAGCAATTCTTCAGTTTGTGGCATTCTGGGTCATCCTCTTTACAGGTAAATATCCCCAGAGCATGTTCGAATATCAGGTGGGACTCATCAAATGGTCCGTTCGACTCAGCGCCAGGCTGTACAATATTTCCGATGGATATCCGGCATTCGGGATCAGTGCGTCAGATGATCATACCGATGTAACTGTGGCCTATCCTGAAAAGGTGAGCAGAGTCCTTACACTGATCAGACTATTATTCGGGGTCATTTATGTCATGATACCACATGGCTTTATCCTGATGTTCAGGGCTATCTTCGTGGGAATACTTGTATTCCTGGCTTGGTGGGCTGTTCTGTTTACCGCAAAGTATCCCGCATCGTGGCACGAGTGGGTCGTGGGACAGATTCGCTGGCAGTACAGGGTGAATCTTTACATGATGTATATGACAGATAAGTACCCGCCGTTTACCGGTGATGAATTGCCCGATTAGGTTTATAACATAGCCAGAATAATAATTATCGGCACATATGGAATACCATCCCTTACCACAACCTGATGAGATAGAGGTCAGGGTGAAGGAGGATGCAATGGGGGCCTACCTGATGATGTTCGCCACGGCAGCATTGGGATTGCCCCTGCCTATTCTGAACCTGGTGGCTGCTATGGTCTATTATTTTGTAAACCGGGACAAAGGGAAGTTTGTACAATTCCATACCCTGCAGTCGCTCTATTCCCAGATCCCGGTCACCCTGCTCAACTCGGGGCTGGTGGCCTGGGTCATAGTCAACCTGGTGAAGGATTTTGACTTCTCCAGCCTATTTTGGGGTTACCTGATCATGACCGGGGTGGCAGACCTAATCTATTTCATTTTCAGTATCGTGGGAGCAGTTAGGGCCAGAAAGGGCTTGTTTTACTATTTCCTTTTCTTTGGAAAGATCGCCTACCACCAGGTATACCGAATCGGGCCGGAAAGGGATCCAGCATATCTAGTAAACAGGCCACCCAGAGTATAAATGAGCAGTTATGCAACGATCTATCCTTGGCGACCTGGGCATTTTACTGGGCTTTTTCGGCCTTATATGGCTGATTGCCTCCCTCTTCTCATTCTATCCTGAGGATCCAAAGTTCCTCAGTGTGGAAAAGGAGACCAGACTGGGAGAGACCTATCTGGAGCTGGTCCTGTTGAATCCCATGTTCAAGGAGTTTGAGAATGAACGTGTCGATTCATCCATTCAGTCAATAGGCAGGAGACTTGAAGAGGGTTTGGGAGGGTCGGAGTATACTTATCATTTTGTCGTGTTTCAGAGTGATATGATCAATGCCTTTACCCTTCCTGGCGGAAACATATTGATATCCACAGGATTGATCAGATTTTGTGATTCGGCCGAAGAGCTGGCTGCTGTGATGGCGCATGAAATGGGGCATGTGGAGAAAAGGCATGTGATCAGCAGGTTGGTAAAAGAACTTGGAATAGAGCTTCTGTCTTCTGGTGATCCTTATGTATTGGGTGAAGTGACCGGAATGCTTACCTCTACACGGTTTGACAGGAAACAGGAAGAGGAGGCTGACCTTTTTGCCTGTGAATTACTCGAACGCTCGCACATGGAACCAAGAACGCTGGCCTCGGTTTTTCGACGGCTGGTGCAGGAGGAAGGTAATGAGTTTCTAGAACACTTTGAGATTATATCCACTCATCCAAATTTCAAATCCCGTATTCGTGAAGTTCTATCTTATGAACCTGGAGTAGATTTTCACCCCATTCCTATTGGGCTCGATTGGGATTCCATACGATCTCAGCTTTAGGAAAAAGTATTAACTTTGCCGTCCATTACCGGCCTCATAGTTTAACAGGATAGAACGTGGGATTCCGGTTCCCATGGTGGGGGTTCGAGTCCTCCTGAGGTCACAGGCTTGTTGAAAGTTAAAAATCTAGAGTAAAAAGGGAGTCAGGGGCTCCTTTTTTGCTTTAATAGGATAGAAATCAAGAAGTTTGTTATTCAATGCATTATTACATAACTTGCGTTACATGTTTTATGTAACGTATTATATGTAATAGATGAGACGATGAAAGATCTGAAGAATCCGTTTCTACTTACTGGCTTTTATCATAAAAGATACTTCTGTGACCGGAATAAAGAGATAGAGGAGCTGAAATATCATATTGATAATGAGAGAAATGTAGTGCTCTATTCGTGGAGGAGAATGGGAAAGACAGCACTTCTAAAGTACCTGCACACAACTTTGGAAACCGGAAAACGAACGGAAACTGTTTATGTGGACCTGCTGGGAACCAGGGATACAGATGCAGCTATTAAGCGTATCATTCAGGCAGTTTACGATCGATTCGGAAAAATTTCATCAGGTTTCTCATCTTCATTTTTGCAGCTAATTGGGAGAATAGGGGTGGAATTTAGCTTCGATTCTTATTCAGGATCACCCACTTTTACCATTGGAATGAGAAATAATAGATCAGCAATCGACTCATTACAGGCCATAGGTGATTTCCTGGATAAACGAAAAAATCAAGTAGTCATTACCCTTGATGAATTTCAGCAGATCGCAAATTATTCTGAATCTAATGGTGAATCACTCTTTCGATCATGGATGCAGTCTTTCCCCGCATTGCGATTTATATATTCTGGCAGTCATCGCCACATGATGGTATCCATGTTTACTGAAAAGAACCGTCCATTTTACAGGAGTACCCAACTGATGCAACTGGGCCCCATCGACAAAGATCAGTACAGAAGTTTTATTTCAAATCATTTTAGAAGTGGCGGAAAATCCATTGAGGACTCCATCACTGATGCTATTTTCTCCTGGAGTAGGATGCAGACATATTGTATACAATTGATTTGCAATAAATTGTATGCTAAATGCAGTCAGGTTCAACCTGAGGATATTCAAGAAGTATTAGACGAGATCATTGATCAGGAAAGCGTGCTGTTTTCAAACTACACCCGGTTATTGACTCACATGCAGTGGAAGGTCTTAGTTGCTGTCGCCAATGAAGAACCACTTTCTAATCCGCTTTCAAAGGAGTTTATTCAAAAGTACCAACTGGGTGCCGCAAGTTCTGTAAGTAATGCTCTTAATAAACTCCAGGTGAGTGAGCTGGTGTTTGAAGATGAAGGGTCATATTTTATTCATGATGTTCTTCTTTTGCGGTGGCTACAATCCTTGTAGTTTTAAAAAGCTTCAACACTGTTAATATTTCATTTCAGAAGCAGCTACTTTTTTGCATATTTTCAGAGTGTTTTTAACGTGCAATATGTAGAACCTCTTATGGCTGCTGAATTTTTATCCTCTGTCGGAACCTCCTACCAGATAGATCGCCTTATATCCGAGGCCACCAATGAAATTGTCTTCATGTGCCCGGTATTCAAACTACAGGAGAGCATTATTTTGAAATTTAATCAGGCCGACCAGCGCAATGTGAGGATTACCCTGCTTTACGGTAAGGAGCGTAATCAAATCAGGGGTCAGCGATGGTTTAAAGAGTTTAAAAACCTTCGGATCCTTTATCACGATAAACTAAATTCAACTATTTACCGGAATGAGAAGGAGCTGATCATCACTTCTATGGGATTACAGGATCTTACCTCGAGTTCGTTTTCGGATATGGGGATATTGATCACAAAGTTGAGAGACAGGAAGGCATTTGAAGACGGGATTTATGAACAGGAACTTCTTGTTGAACAGGCAGAGGAGGTATTTGCCGGTACCCATTATGAAAAGCACGAAGATACATCTGATCCCCATGAGATTATTAGAGATATGCCCTATCTGACCTATTTTGGGATTGAAGATCGTACCTTGGTAACCGGCAAGGTGAAAGCGCCCAGCGGAAAATTCTATGTCCCTGACATGGAGCTTTATAATGATGGAACCATAAAATACCAGGGATTCAAAAAGACCCGGCAACGTCACGGAGAATGGCTATTTTATACCTATGAGGGATTTGTAAGGGAGGTGGTCATTTATGAGAACGGTACCTACATCAACAAAATATATTGTGATTACGAAAACCCTGCAACCCCCATCTCAAAGTACTACCTTCTGTTTGGATTGGGAAATTCTGTAAAAAAGATCTACGATAAAGACATTAGTGAGCTCTATTTTGACAGCCGGATCGAAGACTTCACAGGTTTTGACAAGAACAAACTTTTCTATCACTCAGAACGATTTTTAAAGAAACGCTCCATATTCAAACAGCCGGAAACCTTTCAGGATATGGTCGACCAGATCTATTCCTCCTTGTATGAGTAAAAAAAAGAGGGCCACCATACTGGAGCCCTCTGTATATTTGGAAATCTTATCCGGTTACCTCTGTCTTCCCTGTACCCTGTGTTCCTTTCGGGCAGAATAGTTGATGATCAAAGCTTTAGCACGCCTGAGCGCCTTCTTCACATCATCCACCTTACCCATGGCAATGCCCTGGTCAATCCGCAACGACATGGTCATCCTGTTCTTATCCGATTCGGGAAGTTTCTCCCGTTCAAAGAGGACAAAATCTTGGATCGATTCATAAGGGATCCCCTCTTCACTCACCAGCTTGTCGTTGAGCTGTATCAGCGGCTCGGTTCCATACATCCTTGCCACGTGAGCAACGGGGCGTCCGATATATATATAGCTAACCAGGGATTTTTTCTCCAGCTTCTTTACCTCTGTGGCTTCTGGTACTGAGACCCTGACCTGTACTTCTGTTTCCCGCATTGTTGTTGACACCATGAAAAAGAACAAAAGCATGAAAACAATATCAGGCAGAGAAGCTGTATTGATCCTCACGGCACCTTTCCCTTTTTTTCTCTTGAATTTCGACATTAGTTGAGCCCTCCTATGCTTTTGGGTTCCGACTCAGAAATATTCATCTTGTAGATCTTCCTGATTCCATCGTGGATCTCCTCTTCACTGGTAATGGCCGTATTAAGCTCATCGTAATCTTTATCGAAATAGAGCTTACAGAAGTTGTTTCTTAACTCATTTACAGCAGCCACCAGTTCGTTCTGCACCTGCAGGTATTTCCCATATGTGGTAGAACGGTCATTCTGAAGCGAAATCACCCCTTTGGAGACTCTCCCTGTCCACACCCCATCAGGGGGCAGAAGAGATGAGCTTCCTGGAGGAAACTGAACTTCAGTCTCTTCCATTTCAGGAAGGTTCTCATTGTTCGAGGGATTGGTAAAGAATTCAATGGTTTTTGCCTTAAGATCAAGACGGTCCATCAATTCTCCACCCACCATCAGGTTATCACTTCGATTGAGAAGAACCACCAGCACATTACGTTTATTTACCTTCACTTCTGTCTCCTGGTCCTTTTCAGGTTCAGGTGGCAACAGCCTGGTAATACCCGTATCAATATCCATGGTGGTGGTAACCAGGAAGAATATCAATAGGAGAAAGGCGATATCCGCCAGTGATCCTCCATTTACTTCCGGTGTTTCTCTTGCCATCGGTTTTTGTTTTTCTGAGATTTCTTACTTAAACGCCTTTGATATTATGGCATAGAGAATTGACGCAAGCGCCAATCCAAATAGCATGTACGTTACAAACAACACAGTATCTATCATTTTCAACGTACTCGGATCGGTGTTATCAGTTCCCGTATATCCAATAATATCGATGGGAGTATCCTTCGACAGCAGATAGGAGACCAGGAGCAGTACAGCTGCTCCGGCTAAAACGGCAACCAATCTGATCAATGCCTTTGGATTTGAGAATACTGAAATAAGCGGGAACACTATGGATGCTATCAGTGTGAGAACGACAAGGATATAAGCCCATACCAGTGCAATATCTGTACGGAAATAGAGCAGGTATTCCCAGCCAGAAGTCACATCTTTGATGCTTTTCCCTGAGGTTTCTGTAACAACAGTTGCGGCAGCTCTTTCTTCAGTTGCTTTTTGCACAGCTGCGGCATTTTCAGCAATGGCTGCAGAGTCTGTCAATGTTGTATCTATGACAGGTAATGGAGCCAAAGGTGCTAAATCTACAGGATTCAATGCCTCGTCTACCCGGTCAACAAGTGCGTCGTAATCATCGACGGTCTTGGGCCCGATGTAGAAGAACAGAATCACCAGTAGAGAGATACCTGCTACCACATATAATATGATTCTTGTTATTTTTGAAAAAGCCATAGCTTCTTATTTTTTAAGATTGTGTTTTACCAGCAGGTCTACAAGTGAAATGGAAGCATCTTCCATTTTATTGACAATGTTGTCAATCTGAGACACGAGGTAATTGTAGAAAATCTGGAGGATGATAGCCACCATCAGACCGGTTACTGTGGTGATCAGAGCGATCTTAATACCACCAGCTACAACGGTCGGGGAGATATCTCCCTGCTGCTGAATCTTATCGAAGGCTTCGATCATACCGATTACCGTACCCATAAATCCAAGCATGGGTGCAATGGCGATAAACAGTGAGATCCAGGAGAGATTCTTCTCCAAAAGACCCATTTGTACACTTCCGTAAGATACAACTGACTTTTCAACCACATCAATTCCTTCCTCAACACGATCAAGTCCCTGATAGAAAATGCTGGCGACCGGACCACGAGTGTTCCTGCAAACCTCTTTTGCAGATTCCACCCCTCCTTCATTCAGTGCGTCTTCGACAGCTGAAAGAAGCTTTTCTGTGTTTGTTGCGGCCAGGTTCAGGTAAATGACCCTTTCAAATGCCAGGGCTAGACCGAAGATTAATGTGAGAAGTACAGCGCCCATAAATCCGGCACCCCCTTCAATGAATTTGGTCTTCAGGGTGGTGTGCAATACAGCAAGTCCACCTTCATCTTCCACTGGCTCTTCTGCTACTGGAGCTACTTCTTCAGTAACCTCTTCAGCAACCTGTGTGGTATCTTCTGCAGGAGCTTCTGTTGTTTCATCCTGCGCAAAGATCGATGCTCCCATAAAAAGCATCCCGAATACGGCTATCAATGCAAATAATTTTTTCATGGTGATGTTTGTTTTACTTTATGATTTAACGTTACTCTTTCCTTCAGTTGTAAAGTACAAATATATTCTAATTAATGAAAAAACATTGCGGAGAGAGGGATTACTCAGACACTTCGTGTCATCGTGAGCTCGCCTTCGGCTCGGTTCGAACCCTCAACTCCAACTATCTTAATTCAATACAGTGTTAATTAAGAACTTTGCGGAGAGAGAGGGATTCGAACCCTCGGTACCCTTTAGGGGTACACACGCTTTCCAGGCGTGCCAGTTCAACCACTCCTGCACCTCTCCGGTAAATCCAAGATTTTCCCGAGTTCCCTCAGTCATTCAAACCCGCTTATATCCAGTTTTTTAAAAGAACAACTCCATCTCGCCGTTATCTTTGAAACTTTGAGGAGAAATTCGCGGCGAAAAATACAAAAAAAAATATTAATACTGGTAATCATGGCAATGTGATTTCTCCTTTAAGAGATTTATTCAGAAGCATTTTAACCTCTTCATTTTCGAGATTTTGAGCCAGAAGGACCATGAGTTTTGTGGTGGCTGCTTCAGTTGTAATGTCATAACCACTTACTACACCGGCATTTAGGAGATGACGACTTGTTTCATACCTGCCCATTTCCACACTGCCTCTGTTGCATTGGGTAACATCCAAAACTATAATTCCTCTTTCCACAGCTTTTTTTATCCGTCTGAGGAACCATATT
>CAZURA010000019.1:0-52703 GCA_964622985.1 uncultured Bacteroides sp.
CATCGGGAGTCGAAAAACCATTTATACTATGCTGGTGGGTGTGAGTACCGGGGCTGCCATATTATCCAAATGGTTGCCTGCGCTTATTGTCCTTCCAGTATGGCTTTTGTTAGTATGGGATGCGGGCCGCTTCAAATGGAAGCAGGTCATTGTTCAGGGTGTAATTCTGATGGCAACGATTGTTGCGATCGCGCTTCCCTGGCAGCTCTATATTCTCAGAGAATTCCCCGAGGCGGCGGCATGGGAGTTCAGTTACAATACCAGGCACTTCACAGAGGCGATAGAAGGGAAGGGTGGTCCGCTTTATTATCACCTCACCAAAATCAGGATCAATTATGGGGAGTTGATCTATTTACCCCTGGCCTGGTTCTTATGGAAAACTTTTAAAAACCCGAAGGACAATAAGCGACTTGCGGTTTCTCTATGGTTCCTGATTCCTTTCCTGTTCTTTTCGTTCGCCAAAACCAAGATGCAGGGTTACCTTCTATTTACGGCCCCTGCACTGTTTATTATGACTGGAGAATTTTTCTTTATGCTGATCGAGTACAGAAAAGGATTCAGACACAAATGGCTAATCACTCTTGCCTTATTCCTTCTTATTGCCCTGCCTGTCAGATATAACATAGAAAGAATCAAACCCTTTGAAAACCGGGATCGGAATCCGGAGTGGGTAGCTGCCTTAAAAAAGCTTAATGAGGAGAATATCGAGGATGGCGTCCTGCTCAACTATGACCATCCCATTGAAGCCATGTTTTATACAAACCTAACTGCCTATTCCGGCATTCCTACTAAGGAACAAATTGAAGGCCTGATTGAGCAAGGCTATACGGTAATTATCAACGATGAGGGTATCCCTGATTGGCTCGAATCCATGAAGGGTATTGTCCTTAGAAAATTCACTAGTGCGAATATTCAATAGACGATCTTTAAAGCATATCATTCTCCTCCAGCCATTTCTTCACCTGTTCATGCACAGCCTGGTGTTTGGCGATAACTAAACAGCAAAACCAACTCTTCTTAATAGATCAATATACTGCTCATTATCTTGCAATATCTCAAATGCAGGATCAGCATATAACCAGATCATCTCCAATTCATGATCCTCGTATGACCTCTCAAGCCACTCCAGTGATAATTCAACCTCTCCAAGACCTGAGTATATCTTTCCTAAGGCGAAAGCAATACTCCCATGTTCTCCCTGATCATAGCCATCTACCAGTTCATTTATAATTTCATTGGTCTTTTCCGTCTCTCCGGTAATATAAAAACAAATAGCTAAGTCAGATAACCAAAATGGAGTTCTTGATCTTTCAATCGTATATTCCATATTTGCGATAGCCTGATCAAAATCATCCATCGCCATATATATTCTTCCCACCCATGCATTCTTACCAGTGCCATAATTTGCTTCTATAGAAGCATTTAAGGCTTTTTCATATTCACCTAGCAACAGATAGGACAACTTGCTTATGTATACATTCCCTGCTGGATTAACATCCCTTATTTCTGAAGCAAGCTCCAATGCTTCCCGATATCTTCTATTTTGAATCAATAATGATCCATATTGTCCAATCGGCATACCGCTAATTTCCGCCGCTAATAAAAATTCATCTTCAGCGCCTTTAAAATCCCACTCAAGAGAATATTTAATATTCGCCAATTGGTTATGCACTCCAGCATGGTTGGGATCGATCTCCAAGGCTTTCTCAAGTGGAGGTAAAGCTAAGCTAGATGCCTCTTCAGAAGAAAATATATTCAGAGGATTTCCTGTAGCCATAACATATAAGCGACTTAATTTCACATATGCATCTACGAAACGAGGATCAATCGCAATGGCTTCCTCCAACAACTCTATCGCTCGTGGGAAGTTAACACTTCTTAACTCGTGCGCTATAAGATAATTCTGATACGCCTTTTCACTAAAGGTTGGTTTTGAATGAAGGCTTTCCAAATCCTCTTTTGATAGTTCTGCAGAAAGTTCAGTAACAATTTTCTGAGCAATCTCACTCTGAACCTTTAGGATATCTTTAACCTCTCTATCATAAGGATTGGACCAGATAAGGGCACTACTTTTCACATCAGATAATTTTGTGGTCAGCCTGAAGTTTTCTTCATATTTTTGACCACTCCCCTCTAATATATAATTGACATTCAATTCATTTCCTATCTCAGATATTGGTTTATTTGTACCTCTGTACTGTTCAACAGAAGTGCTTGCAATTACTAATACATTCTCAACTTTTGTCAGGTAGTTCAAGACTGCCTCCATAATGCCATCCAGTAAATATTGGTTAGAAGAATCAGGGCTGATATTCTTAAAAGGTAGGATTGCAATTGACTTTACGAGATCTGTACTCTCTTCTGATCTGTTACTTCTGGGTATAATGTTCAATATAACTAGCGCAACGATCAAAACGAAACTGATATAGCTGGCAATCCTCCAACTATTAGAAGATTTCGGTATATCTTCCTCCTTTATCTTATGAAAGGGTTCTGTCTTTACTATACCTCCTTCAGGATGTATGTCATATATCCATGAGAGGATGATGGCTATGATGAAGCCGATACATAAGAACACAATGGCAAATTGCAGAGTCCATTCAGGTAGTCTTAATGGCTCAATGATTATTGACAGCAGCTCAAGGATCACAAAAGCAGCAGCGGCATACACAGTAATTACACGAACTACCTTTCTGCGTTTTAGTTCTTGCCAGAAACCGGATATTTTATTTGAGGGTTGGGACATCTCTTTATTAAAATTCAGTTGTCAGGGAAATTCATCCGGTCAACCAGATCCTGGAATCGAGGATCTGAGCGAAGGTTGTCAAACATCGGCTCTACTTTCAGTAAACCAATATAGGCTTCCTTCTCGTCATAGGTTCTTTCAAGCCACTCGAAAGCCGCATCTTTGTTATTTAATGCAGCATAAATGAAGAAGAGCTTTGCATTATGAATAAATCCTTTTTCCGATTTATCAAGATAATAGTCTAAGATTTCTATTGCTTTTTCATTTTCACCTACAATCCCATACACATAACCCATTTCATACCTTACTACCTGTTGTGATTCAAACTTCTGACATTCGTTAACCGCTTCCTGGTAATTACCATTATGTACTAAAGCCAAAGCGAGCAGAATTCTTGTATACGGATGGTCTGGATAGATTTCCAGGATGTTACGATACACTTTTATTGACTTTTCATATTCACGAGCGTAGTAATATATGCGTCCATATAATCCCCATAAATCAACATCAAGTGGATCCAATTCATGAGCACGCTTAGCTTCCTGTATGGCCTCCTCATAACGTCCAATATAGGTTAGAAGCCAGGCATACCCCCAATGAGCGTATGCATAGCTTGGACTAAGTTCAATCGCACGTTTAAATTCTCTTTCACTTTCAGTCCAGTCCCAATCATAGATTAATCGTGCAAACGCCAATTCAGCATGTGCCTCACCAAGTGTGTTATCCAAATTGAGTGCCTTTAAAGCAGCTGCTTTTGCCTGAGGCAGTACATCTCGACGAGGAGCTAAACCATGCCATGCATAGGATATGTAAGTAGCTGCTATCCCTGAATATGTAAGTGCGTAATCAGGATCTGCTTCCAGAGCTTTGTTGTAGTACTCTATACTCTTTTCTTTATCTCCTTGCATCCAGAAGTAACGGCCCTGCAAATACAGATTGTATGCATTCACATTCTCACTCTGAGGAGGCTCAGATTTTGCTTTCTTATCGTCCAGTAACTCGATTTTCAGGTTTTCAACAATGGCAGCTGATATCTCATCCTGTATGGCAAATATATCCTCCAAATCACGATCAAAACGATGAGACCAGAGATGCGCTCCATCTTTCACATTTATGAGTTGCGCTATTATTCGTAACCTGTTCCCAGATTTTTGGATACTTCCCTCCACCAGGGTTTCCACATTAAGCTTTTTACCAATCTCACGGATGTCTTCATTCTTGCCTTTGAATGCGAAAGATGAAGTACGTGCGATCACTTTCAATGCATCAATCTGTGCCAGGGAATTGATAATTTCATCGGTGATTCCATCACAAAAGTATTCTTGATCCTTATTGGGACTCATATCTGCAAATGGCAGTACTGCAATAGACGTATATTGGGATTCTTCAATTCTGGTCTCATTACGGTTTCCGAATATGTTAAATGTTATTAATCCCAGAATAATCACAATGCATATATAGGTGGCAATCCTCCAAGTATTTTGTGAAGGAGTTTTTTCACCCTTCTTTAAATCTCTTGCTGGCTTCGTTTTCTGAACTCCTTCTGGTGTAACATCAAAAATCCATGAGAAGATTATCGCCAACGGAAATCCTATAAGAAGAATAATGATTACCAGCGTAGGGGTCCATTCCGGTAAGTGCAGGGGCTCAAAGATATTGTTGACTAACTCCAGGATGACAAACGCAGCAGTCGCATATACAACAATAACATGAACTACTCTCCGCCTTTTCAGCTCCTGCCAGAATTGGGATAGTTTGTTGTGGCCAGGGGGCATTGAGAATTGATAGTTGGTTATATGCAATTTACAATCTTGTTGAATATGAATCAAATCCGCCTTCTATTCACCCACTATTTAGTACATTTATTACTGGCGATCTCATGTGATTTAACCTAAAATCCAATCCAGATGGAACAGCAAGCCTCTTCAGCCAGTGATATGCCCATCAAAAGGCCTTGGGTACTTCGTGTATTCACCTTAATATACGCTGTCTTATATTTAATAGCATTTATCAGTGAGGCTTTCCCGCTACAGGTAAAAGATATAGCCCACCTTAGTGAGATCTTGCTGTTTGTATTCTTTATTATATGTTATGTATTCTCATGGTTCAGGGAAAGGACGGCCGGTTACCTATTTATTTCATGGTACCTGTTTCAAGTATTTGTGGGTAATTTCTTCTGGAATGATGATGAGATGGCAATGACTCTGACATTCCCGGTACTTCTTTTGGGGATCTTTTTCCTGCTGTATTCAAACCGTGAAAACCGGGATCCACAACCCTCCCTGAAAGAACAATGGAGGTTATTCCTTCGGATATCTATTTTTTCCGGATTGGTCATCCACATAATCACAGTTGCCGACAATCTGTTTACTCTTCATCCTGCTGAATGGATACACGGACCTTACCTCTCTCTTCACTTGTTGTTTATCGTGTATGTAGTTGGTTTTATCCTCTCAGAGAGACATGAATTGGTCACAGGGATATTGCTGACTGCCTATTACCTTGCTATTATCTTTCTACTTCAGATGAATGTCTTCGAGGGCATGGCTCCTTACGGGATTTTGACTTTTCCAGTACTTGCACTCGGACTCCTATACATGCTGTATGCGGTTAAGGAGAAGCAGAAGCGAGTCACTGGGAGCAGTGAATCCGATGATGCATAATGTCCGGATTTTGTTATTTCCTGCTGGGTGGTCCTGCATAATTGATTTCCGGGATACCATCTTTCAGTTCAACAGCATGATAAATGGCAGCGAAGGCGGCTGAGATCCACATGGCAGAGATAAAGACCCCTACGAACAGGCAGATCAGGCCCAGAATCACTATGAAGAAGGCCAGAAATCCCATAAAGAAGATTTGCCAACCATACCCACGGGTCATATCCCAGCTTACTCGAAGGGCTTCCATGACATCCATTTCCCGATCCACCACCAGGTATGGTACAAAGGCCAGGCGACAGGCAAATATGATCCCTGGAACGATAAGCATGAAAATGCCCAAAACTACGATGACACCAACCACTATATTGGCCACTACTGCGTTCCAGTAGTTCCTCTGAAATACCACAAAGGCATCCTTGATCTCGATCCGTTCCCCCCTGACTGCCTTTAGAAACACCCAATTCACTCCATACCCAATGGGACCGGCTATAAAGATACCGTAGATGATGCCAAACATGATCAGGGGAGCTATATACCATTCCCACCGATCCGCATGCCATTGAAACACACTGAAAGGTCCGCTCAACACTGCATAGATAATGGAAACCACAAGCAGTTCCACAAAATAGATCCAGATCACTTTCCATCCGATAGAGTAGCTACTACCTGCATCGGGGTGAAAGTCGTATTGTTGATCATTTAATATAGTTACCATGATTCGATAAGCTTTGATTTATTTCAAAACTAGAACCAATAGCCCTCTGGTCCTATAGACTTAAGTAGTGTATTTACATTTCCAACTTAAGTAGGAATAATATCCTTCCTAAACTTAAGTAGGATTTTCAATTAGCATCTTTTTTGGATGACCTTTTATTGTATCTTAACTTCTCCTTCTGAATATTATGGAAGAATCGTTGCGCACCATTCTGCTATTCATTCCGCTGATCGCCGGCGCCATAGCTATATTCTTTTCCTTTCAGCTGATGAAGCATTATAGAGTATCTTTTGCAGGAAGCTATTTCTATTACCTGGTCTTTCTTTATGTGTTCGGAGCCTATAGCCTGGCCGGATCGGGTATTCTGAAGCACCTGCTATCACAAATGGAGGCTCAAGAGGAAGTGATACAGTCTGCCAGTTTATACGCAATATTCCTGGGAATTCCCTTTGTTGCACTGGCAAAATTCATGCTGATACGAAGTGTAAATGAGTTCTTCGGGAAAAATGTGCCCCTACCACTTACTGTAATCTACTTCGTCGCTTCCATCGGAGCATTTGTCCTCTATGGAGTACTTATGGTGAGGCTCACTCGATTTGAGCTGGGAGAGTATAAGCTGTTGATCACCATTCAACGATGGGGATTCATGGGATTCATGATGCTCATGTACCTGATCGTCTTCCTCATCGCCTTCCTCTCATCCAGAAAGATGTCCGATCATAATCAAAAGAAATATATCCGCGGCTTCGGGTATTGGTATCTCTTGTTTGTGGTGATTACCTGTAGTGCATTCCTTTTAGATAATCTGCATGATGTGATTTCACATATATTCTTCTTCATATTTCTTTCATGGCACCTGATCCCTATACTGTTTTTAAGTCTATACCTGGAAAAATATCATGGGAAAGCTTCGGTACTGCAGGATGATTTTGAATCGAGACTCAACGTTTTTGCAGATAGATTTGAGATCTCAAAACGGGAGCGGGAGGTGATCCGGTTGATCTGCAAAGGGCAGACCAACCAGGAGATTGGCGATACACTCTATATTTCCCTGCAGACCGTGAAAGATCACATCCACAGGATTTTTCTGAAGACCGGTGTAAAGAACCGAATACAGCTGACCAACCTGATCCGGTCGGAAAAGGAATAATGTGAATGGATTATTCTGCTATTTTTGGTCCAAATATTAACCCAATGACAAAACGAGAGCAGGTGCTGCAAGTATTGGAAGAGCTGAAGGTCCCTTACGAGATCCATGAGCATCCGCCGGTCCCCACCGTAGAGGATGCGTTGCCCTACTGGAATAAGATAGATGCAAACCATTGCAAGAATCTCTTTTTCCGGAACCATAAAGGAAACCGGCACTACCTGGTCATTCTGAAACACGAACAGCAGCTGCAAATACGGGATCTGGAGCAGCGGTTGAAGCAGGGTAAGATCTCTTTTGCTTCTCCAAAAAGAATGGAAAAGTACATGGGTTTGAGCGGTGGTTCGGTTTCGGTGTTCGGGTTGATCAACGACTCAGAAAATCATGTTCATCTGTTTCTGGATGCAGAGCTGCAGAAAGCTGAACGCATCACTTTTCATCCCAACGAAAATACGGCCACCGTAGTGATCTCCTTTGAATCGTTCATCAAGTTCCTTGATTGGAGCGGGAATTCATACGAATTCATCACCCTGTATGATGTCGATGGTTAAATCATACAGATTCCCTAAATATTCCAAGGCGAAAGACTCCCGAGCAAACATGAACAACTGCATCGGCAGACCTTTTACTCTTCATGTATGGAATCAGCCGGATTGGCAGTTGCCGCTTTATAGGACTGATAACTGACCGTAATGGCGGTGGGTAAAAGGATCAACAGAATGGTCCACAGGAAAACAATCGGTCCTATCTCATAGCGATACACAAAGTCCTGAAGCCAATCGGTCATCAGGAACCACACCGCCGGAATGGTAAGGGCAAAAGAGATCAGGATCAGCATCAGAAACTCCCAGGATATCATCCGGAGAATCCTGGAAACACTTGCCCCGAAAACCTTTCGGATACCCACCTCACTGGTTCGGCGCTCGGTGGTATAAGAGGCCAGTCCAAACAATCCAAGGCAGGCAATGATGATAATCAGAATGGTAAATCCTGTAAACACAGTCCGCCGGTTCTTATCATTGCTGAACTGTTCCTTGAAATCATCATCCAGGAAGGAATAATCAAAGGGTTTCCCGGGAAATATCTCCTCCCAATTCTCACTTATGAAAGCCAGGGTGGCCTCTGTATCCTCCCCGGCCATTTTCACATACAAAATGGGACTATCCAGGCGATATACCAGCATCAGAGATTCTACTTCGTTGTACATACCTGTCTGGTGGTAATCCTTCATCACACCGATGACCCTCGCCATGATCTGTTCCCCATCGCCCAGTTGAACCCTTTTTCCAAGGGGCTCCTCCCAGTTCAGGCGACGGGCCAGCGTTTCATTCACTACCACACCGGTCAGTGTATCACCGATAAAATCCCTGGAAAAGTCACGTCCCTCCACCATCTGTACGCCCAGGGTCTCCACAAAATCGTGATCTACGACTGCAAAATTGATCCCCCGTGTCTCCATTCCGTTAGAGGTTTCCATCTGGAAAATAACCTTTCCGGAACCACTTCCGACTCTGGTGTTGGTCATCCCCGCATGTACGATTTGTGGATTTTCAAGGAGCTTCTCTTTGAGTAAGCGCATATTGCTAATAGGTTCATTATCGGGAAGCTGCATGCTAATCACACCTTCCATCTCCCACCCCTGATCTTTGTTCTGCAGGTAATCCAGTTGATTAATTACCACCAGCGTACTGGCAATCATCACCCCTGAGATGGTAAACTGGATAACCGTTAACACCTTGCGAAAGATTCCACGGGATGAGCCTGACTGGGTAATCCCCTTCATCACCATGACCGGAGAAAACCTGGAAAGATAGATGGCCGGATAGATGCCTCCCAAAATACCCACCAGTAACATGATCCCGATAAGGCTCAGAATGGCTATTGGTCTGGCCAGTACATCCAGCGAAAAATCCTTTCCTGAAAGCATATTGAGTTGGGGCAGCAGGATCATAATAAGACCGATGCTCAGCACCAGGGAAAACAAGGTGAGCAGGGACGATTCTGCCAGGAACTGCGTGATCAGCAGCCGCCGGTTGGATCCGATCACTTTTCGCAGGCTGATTTCCTTGGCCCTTTTGGCTGAGCGGGCTGTGGCCAGACTGATGTAATTCAGGGTAGCAATCAGTAACAGAAAGAAAGCAACGATGCTGAAAATTATTACATATTGGATGCTCCCGGTGGGCTGGGGCTCACTTGCGTTGTCTGAATGCAGGTGAATATCAGTAATCTTCATTAGCTCATATTCAATGGTGATCCCGATGCTTTCGAAAATGGTGGCCATGTAACGGTCGTACATCTCCGTCAGCTTTTCCTGGAAAGCTGCAGCATCCTCCCCTTCCTGAAGCAGCAGGTAGGTAAATACACCGAAATTGCCCCAGCTTCCCAGCTCCGCCGGCAGGCTGTTCCGGGATATAAGCCCGTCAAACAATACATGCGAATTCCGGGGGACGTCCTCGATCACAGCAGTGATGGTGTATAATTCTTCTCCTACTTTCAGGATCTTTCCCACCGCTTGATCCCCACTGAAATACCTTTCCGCCATGGTTTCGGTCAACACAATCGAATTGGGTTTGTCCAGGGCCTCAACCGTACTTCCTTCCAGGACCTTATAGGTAAAAATGTCAAAAAAGGTGGAGTCGGCGTAATAGATGTTCTCCTCGGTAAACTCGATCTCGCCGTGCTTAAAAAGGGCTCTTTGGAAATTAAATAGCCTGGAAACACTCTCGACCTCGGGATAGTCCTCCTTTACCTGCGGCCCAAAAGGGATTTGGGCCACTATCCAGGTAAACTCATCATCTGTCTCGGTAATATGCGACTGTACGCGGTAGATCCGGTCGCTTTTGGAATGATATTTATCAAAGCTCAGTTCATCGGACACGTAGAGGATCAGGAACAGGGCACTTGTAATACCCAGGGTCATCCCCAGAATATTCAGAAAACTGTAACCAAATTTATTGGTGATGTTTCGGAACGCATTTTTCACTAGACTGCTAAACATAAGGTTGGTTTTAGCTGGTTTTCCGTAACTTATTAAAAGTATGGCAAGCTCATGAAATAAAAAAGTTAATTAATATTAAATTTGGGATACAGGCAGACAGAATAAGTCATGATTTTTTTATTTCAATTTTTCTAACTTGCCAGCCATAATGGGGCAAACCCGTATTCACATATGTAAACCTTAAACATATCCTGATGGAAAAACAAAGAAACATGAAGCAGCATGTCACCTTCGTGGGAGCACTGCATATTGGATTTGGGATACTCGGATTAATCGGAGCATTGGCCATCTATCTCACCTTCCATTTCGTCTTCAGTTTTGTGGAGCATGAACCCATTGCTCAACAAGTTCTCTCTTTTGTGGGCAATACACTATCCCTTATCATTCTGTTTTTCAGTTGTCTGGGAATCATAGGGGGTGCCGGATTGTTTTCCTTCAAGCCCTGGTCCAGGATCCTGGTTATGATTGTATCGGCCATCAATTGCCTCAACGTGCCTATTGGAACCGCCAAAGGGGTATACTCGATCTGGGTACTCATGCAGCCTGAAACCATTGACCTGTTCGAATCAAATCTTTAATCCCTGTATGAAACGATCCCTCTACTTTTTGCTCCTTTTAGTCATCAGTGTCCCCTCTTGCCTGGAGGTGCCAGATCCTCCTCGTGAAAATATACGTGCACACGTGATCCTCTATAATTTTCTGAATGAATCCTATTCTTTATCATGGGATGTGGATCATGTGACGGTTCCAGATGATCACATGTATGGAACCATTGTATCCGGATCTGTAATTCTGACAGAAGATACGAACGAGATCTCGTTCGTGGTTCGGAACAGGTCCACCAATGAAGTGTTGGCAGACCTTCTTTACGATCTGACTGGTGAGAAGTTTTACATGATCATTTTGTATGGAGCAGGAGATGATCCTCACATCATATTCGAGGAGCTGGAAACTGATCCTCCCGAATCCGGATATATTAAGCAATGGTTTCTTCATGCCGCCCAGGGTTACGACACGCTGGATATCTATATGGGTGGTACAACTCCTGACAAACAGGTTTTATCGGGCATAGCCTATCAGGATCTTACAGATTATTCAACGGTATTGGAATCTGATGCGAGAACCCTGGTGGCAGTTACACTGCACGATTCAGTATATCGGGAAGAGAATGAGCTGATCTATTACGAATACAACGACCTGGTGAAACCCAACAGCATCTATTTGAATGTGATTGCACCCTCAACACACCTCCCACACTCCGACCTGGATATCTGGCTCTACGAACAACCCGTTAATCTGGGTTTATAAACCTGTCTGTAATTCCGTAGCATTACCTACCCACATATAGCAAGAATCGGGTTGCTTTGGAAGCTACTACTCTATATTTTTACATAAAAGCAGACTAAGGATGAACTTTGATTTAGACAGCCAGCGAAGAGATCTACTTTACAGGCATGTAATCGAAAAGATAGAGGACTATTATACTAACACTCAGGATTACTCCACTTCACCAAATTTGGAAATCAAGGAAATCAGAAGTTTTATTGACCAGTCTGATTTTCAAACCTTTGATAGTTTTAAACAAGCCATTGATCATGTGATCAATGGACTGGAGGAGTTCTCTGTACATACCCCGCATCCCAAATATTTCGGTTTGTTTAATCCAAGGGCAAGTTTCCCTGGAATACTCGCAGATCTAATAACAGCAGCTTTTAATCCGCAACTGGCAGCTTGGAGTCATGCCCCTTTTGCCAATGAAGTTGAAACCAGGCTCATTCAGGAGTTCGGACAAAAATTTGGATATGAAGCTGATGCTGTAGATGGGGTGTTTGCTTCTGGTGGTGCTGAGGCAAACCTCACAGCAGTACTTTGCGCTTTAAACCACTCCTTTCCAGATTATGCAAAAAATGGATTATTGGGACTTTCCAAACGTCCCGTAATCTATTGTTCCGAAGAGGCACATCATTCTATCGACAAAGCTGCCCAAGCTGTTGGGTTAGGCTATTCTTCCGTCCAGAGTGTTCCCATGGATAACGAACTAAAAATGGATGCTGAAAAGGTAAGATCTTTAATACAGCAAGATATTACATCGGGTAAACAACCCTTTATGCTAATTGGAACGGCGGGGACAACAGGATATGGAGCCATTGACAACTTACCTGCTTTACGAAAAATCGCAGATGAGTTCAACCTATGGTACCATGTGGATGCAGCTTATGGAGGAGGAGCTATATTACACAACGACCTGAAATCCTACCTCAAAGGAATTGAGGAATCAGATTCAATTACATTTGATGCACATAAATGGATGTCTGTTCCCATGGGAACAAGCCTCTTTTTAGCGTCACATAAAGAAATCCTTGGTAAAACATTCAGGATTAAGACTGAATATATGCCAAAAGAAGCATGTGAACTGGATGTGGTCGATCCATTCGCTCATTCAATTCAATGGTCACGAAGATTCATGGGTCTGAAAGTCTACCTGTCGCTTCTGTTTTTTGGCTGGGACGGTTTTGCAGAAGTGATTGGACATCAAACTAGAGTTGGAGATCTGCTAAGAGAGAAGTTAATTGAGAATGAATGGACCATAAAAAACAATACCCCTCTTCCGGTGATATGTTTTACTGAGGATTCCTTGCAAGAGGATGCGATCTTCATAAAAACGGTCGTACAAAATATCATTGACTCTGGGAAGTCATGGATCTCTGTTTATCCAGTAAACCAAACCCCCACACTCAGAGTCTGCATCACAAATTATAATACCTCCGAGCAAGAGATAGATGATTTTATTACTGAAATAAACTATCAGAGAGAATGCTATAAAAAAACGGCGCCTTAGTTTGTGCAAACCACAAAGTTCAGCGCCGTTTTCAATTCAGTCTGGATACGTTTGGCTAGTAACGAATCCTCTCAGAGTAGTGTGTATGGAGAAGCTCATGTGACTTATGGCCTAACGGCTCACCGAGGAAATCCTTGTAGACACCGATCACTTCGGGATTCTCGTGGGATTTCCTGAGCTCCATGGACATATCCTCCGCATAGATGGCCTCGGTCCGCTTCTTCCTGATCTTTTCGTTGGTGGGAATGGGTTGTCCCCCTCCGCCCAGGCAGCCGCCCGGACAGGCCATTACCTCGATAAAGTGTACATCCAGCTCTCCGCTCTTCACCCCGTTCATCAGTTCACGGGCATTGACCAGTCCGTGTGCC
This sequence comes from uncultured Bacteroides sp., assembly GCA_964622985.1. GTDB lineage: Bacteria > Bacteroidota > Bacteroidia > Bacteroidales. The sequence continues at coordinate 13,474 of CAZURA010000019.1, forward strand.
ACGGCACATTTCAGCTCAACTCCGTTCAGGAAGCTCCACTCCTCTTTACAGTCCTCGATCATCACAGAGGCCATCCTTACTCCCTCCATTCCACGAACTGCGGTAATATTCAGGTCCTTGAACGGCACTTCCCTTCCTGTGATGATCTCATAAGCAGTTCTCAAGGCAGCTTCCATCACACCACCTGTGGCACCAAATATGACACCTGCACCAGTGGATTTACCCATGATGCTGTCATAGTTATCCTCTTTCACCTTATTGAAGTCCACCCCTGCCTGCTTGATCATTCTTGCAAGCTCCCTGGTGGTCAACACATAATCCACATCTTTATATCCACTGGAACGCATCTCCGGACGATTGGCTTCATACTTTTTGGCGGTGCAAGGCATAATGGAGACACTAACCACATTTTTAGGCTCGAGGTTCCTTACCTTGGCAAAATAGGTTTTTGCCAGGGCTCCGAACATCTGTTGCGGTGATTTACAGGTGGACACATTAGGCAGGTATTCAGGGAAGGTATGCTCTATGAATTTAACCCAACCTGGTGAACAGGATGTAGTCATTGGCAGGGCCACAGAAGGATCCTTTTCTACCAGCGCTTTTTTCAATCTGGTAAGCAACTCTGTACCCTCTTCTATGATAGTCAAATCGGCGGTGAAGTCCGTATCCAGCACCGAGTCAAATCCAAGTCTTTTTAGTGCGGCCACCATTTTTCCGGTGACACGACTTCCGGGATCAAAGCCCAGCTCTTCACCCAGTCCAACCCTCACTGCGGGTGCGGTCTGAACCACCACATGTTTTTCCGGATCGAGGATGGCATCCCATACTTCATCCAGGTAAGTACGTTCCACCAAGGCACCGGTAGGACAACGGTTAATACACTGTCCGCAATTGGTACAGATCACCTCTGCCATAGAGAGATCTTCAAAAGTGGAGATCTTCTGCTGTTCCCCTTTATAGGCTACTGTAAGAGCATTCACCCCCTGCAATTGTTCGCAGGTCCTTACGCAGCGCTGACAGCGGATGCATTTGCTGTCATCCTTCTGTATGGAGGGTGAGAATTTATCGATGGTATAATTCTTCAGATCGATCAGGTCCAGTAATAGGTGGTCGCCCACGCTAAACTCATTAGAGAGGTTTTGCAATTCGCACTTTCCGTTCTTATAACATTTGGTACAGTCGGCATTGTGTTCAGATAAAAGCAGCTCGATCACGTGTTTCCTGGCGGCACGTACCTTCAGGGAATTGGTCAGGATCTGCATGCCCTCGCTAACAGGTGTAGCACAGGCGGCCAGCAGGTTTCTTGCTCCCAGCTGTTCAACCACACATACACGGCAGTTCCCTGCCACACACAGGTCGTCGTGGTGACAAAGCGTCGGGATCCTGAAGTTCTGTTGTTTAGCGGCCTCCAAAATGGTGGTTCCCTCAGGAACTTTCACCAGGTTGCCGTTTATAGATAGATTTACCATGATATCTTGTATTATCTGATTTCCAGTTAGTAAATGATCTCTTCTTTGAAATTCTCAACGATGGAACCAAAGGCATTTCCAACCGATTGTCCCAATCCACACTTAGAAGCTCTTTTCATGGTTTTGGCCAGTTTCACCAGCTCATCCAGGTACCTGGAATTTTTATCACCACGTTTCACGGCCTCAACCCCTTTCAGTAATTGCTGGCATCCCACCCGGCAAGGAGTACACTGTCCGCACGATTCCTCAGTAAAGAAATCCAGGTAATTATGCAGTACATTGTACATGGAACGGGTGGAGTTAAACAGCTTCATGGACCCTCCGGTGGGAACTCCTTCAAATCCGATGATGGTCTCCTCGAACTTCTTTCTCGGGACGCAGAAACCGGAAGCGCCTCCCACCTGAACTGATTTGGTATCGCCATCTCCAAATTCTTCCACAAACTCATTGACCGACATCCCCAGTTCCAGTTCGTAGATCCCAGACTTGGGAGTATCGCCGGAAACAGAGAATACCTTGGATCCTCTCGAGTCTTTGGTACCCAGCTCCTTGAAGTGCGCTGCTCCGTATTTGATGATCATCACGGTATGCACCAGTGTTTCCACATTGTTGATGGTAGTGGGTTTCCCAAATAATCCCGAGGTGGTAGGATATGGAGGCTTGTTACGGGGCTCTCCACGCTTGCCTTCAATCGATTCAAAGAGGGCGCTCTCTTCCCCACAGATGTAAGCTCCACTTCCCAGACGGATATGGATCCTGAAATTGAGATTGAATTCATCCATCATCTTATGGAATGTATTCAGGTATTCATTGAGCTTCGGTATCAGGAATTTATACTCACCCCTCAGGTATACATATCCGTTTTTAGCTCCCACAGCTCTGGCTGCAACAGCCATCCCGCAGAATACTTTCCCGGGTACCTGATCCAGGATCTCACGGTCTTTGAAGGTTCCTGGTTCTCCTTCGTCCGCATTACAGACAATATATTTTACAGATTCTTTCTCTTTTGCAGCGAACCGCCATTTCATTCCAGTAGGAAATCCGGCTCCGCCCCTGCCTTTAAGATCCGATTCTAGTACCTCCTGACAAATGTCATCGGGATCCATATTCATGATCTTCTCGATAATCTCCCTGCATTCGACTTTTTCGAAAATAAGATCAACCCTTTTTACATGCTTTTCCTTCATGCCAGTAATCTTTTCTGTTGTTATTTCTTTATGTATTCACGCAGAATCTCTGTCACCTTCTCCGGAGTCAGCTCGGTATAGGGAGTGTCATTGATCAACATGGCGGGTGCTTTATGACACCAGCCAATGCAGTTGGTCTCCAGCAGGCTGAACTTCCTGTTTGACGAGGTTTCCCCCAGTTTTATCTTTAGGGTATCTTCGATGGTGCCAAGGATATCATGCTTACCCTTCATGGCGCATGAGATGGTTTTACATACCCTGATGATATATTTTCCCCTCACCTCTGTATCCAGAAATGTGTAGAAGGTAGCTGTTCCAAAAACGTCTGCAGCTGATATATCCAATTCTCTGGCCACATCCACCATATCCTGTTTGGACAGAAAGCGATTCTGTACCACCAGATCCTGCAGGATGGGAAGCAGGCTTTCACGGGTTCTGCCATGCTTATTGGCTAGATCCCTCACAAGTTCATTTTCAATAAGCGTCTCCATGGATTCACAATTAATGTTATTTAACTGTTTTAAAGTGTGTTATGTTATTTCTGTTATAGTATTCACAGTATTGTACGGCAAAAATAGAATTTTGTTGTGATTACTATAACAACAAATATCAGTTTTTCTCACTCCTCCTTGAATACATATTCGTTCTAAATAAGAATAGCATGTTTTTTGTTCATAAATAATGTTTTACACACCTCCGTTATAAATAAGAAAACAAGAAAGAAATGAAAAATAACTAATGGTTTAGTTGATTAACTAAATATTTAGTTATATGTTTGTAGAGACAATAGAAACAAGTCAAGACACATGACAACTCTGACTAAAGCAGAAGAGCAGGTGATGCAGATTCTCTGGAAAGAAAAAGAAGGATTCGTAAAAGACCTGCTGCAGCATTTCCCCGAGCCTAAACCGGCTTACAATACCGTATCGACCATTATCAGGATCCTGGAGAAGAAGGGATTTGTCGATCACCGCAGTTATGGTAAATCACACCTCTACTATCCCCTGATCAGCAGAGAGCAATACCGGAACGAAAGATTCTCCTCTCTCATGAAGGACTATTTCAATAACTCCATGCAACAGGTTTTATCCCACTTCGGGAAAAGCGGCTCCCTGAATTTAAAGGAGGCCGATGAGATCATTAAGATGATGGAGGAGATTAAACAACTAAAGGAAAACGATGAGTAACCTGTATACATATCTTTTCGAGTTCAATCTGTACCTGCTGATTCTGTTTGCAGCCTACAAGCTCTTCTTTGAAAAGGATAGGAATTTTATGGTGCGACGGGTCTACCTGCTGGGTGTGATTATCCTGCCTTCGTTGATGTTACTCATGCCTGAAACAGCCAGGGTATCGGTGAGTCACTTTGCCCCTCTCTCTTTCAATCTGGAGGAGATCACCGTGCTGGCTACAGGGAGTGAAGGGGTAGTTGAAAGGGGTATTTCCTTTGGTCAGTTATTGACCTTCTTTTACCTTTTCATCCTTTCCCTTGGGGTATTGAAATTACTGGTTCAGCTTATCACTATTCTGATAGCCATTTGGCGATCTGAACGGATTGAGAGACATGGCATTACTCTTCTGCTTAATACCAGGTTGCACGCAAGTTCCTTCTTTGGATATATTTTCATCGATCCCTCCGCCTTAAAGGAGGATTCCCTCCATCACATCGTGGAGCACGAATGCATCCATAGAAGAGAGTGGCACTCCATAGACCGGATGCTGACCGAGCTTTTTTTGCTAGTCAACTGGTTCAACCCGGTGGCATGGATGTATCGCAAATCGGTGATCGAAAACCTGGAATACCTGGCCGACTCAGCTGTTATAAACAGGGGAACCGATAGCATGAAATATCAATGGTCCATATTGAATCAATATATAGGAAGCGCTTCAATTACCAATCAATTCAGTAGTCAAATTAAAAAACGAATCAACATGCTAAACAAAGATTATAAATTGGGAAGTGGATGGAAACTGATCCTAACCCTTCCCCTAGTAGCTATTGCTTTCTTCCTGGTCTCTTGCGCCGAAAAAGAACCTGTTGATGAAGCCGTGGAAAATGAGATCATTGCCAAACAGAAGTTAACCTCTATCCTGGAAAAAGATCCGGAAGCCAGATCCGAAGTATTCTATATTGTGGAAGAGATGCCCCAATTCAACGGAGGAGATGCAGCCATAGAATTTAGAAAGTACATCGCGCAAAACCTCAGGTATCCTACTGAAGCAGCTGAGGCCGGAGTATCAGGAAGAATCATCATCACTTTCGTGGTGACCAGCAGTGGAAAAGTGGTGATCCCCAGTGAGGAAGACCTGGCTTCCATTAAAAACGAAAACCTGGATGAGGTAGTCGTGGTGACTTACAGGCCCATGGATGAGGAGGCGAAGAAACCTGAAGAAAAACACATTAAAATGCTCAGAGAGGAAGTGATCCGGGTAGTATCAGAAAGCCCTGAGTGGACCCCTGGTAAACAAAGAGGGATCAAGGTGAATGTACTCTTTACTTTTCCGGTTAACTTCGTCCTTCAGTAATCAATGAAAACAGGTGACTGCCGCGAAACAACGTCAGTCGCTTTTCTTCATGAGATCCAGATCCTTACTTATATTATCCGGATTGTTGGGATGGATGGTCCTCTCCAGCTCCCACGCACAGGAGGTAAACCTGGAGCTTTACTATTCGGGCAGGTATGATCAGGTGATCACCCAAAGTGCAGAATCCATTGCCAACGGTGATACTGCCTTCAATAGTTACTACCTGAAAGCGCTATCGGAAGTGCAATTGGGCAGGACCCAGGATGCCATCTCTACCCTTCGGCAGGCCCAGGGGATTCATCCACAGGAGCCAAGGATAGAGCGCTTGCTGGCCAGTCAACTGTACGACGCGGGTTTGTATACAGAGGCACATTCCTATTACACTGTTTTTGTTGAGCGGGATAGTACAGATCTGGCTGCCTGGATGAAACTGGCCGAAATAGCTTTATTCGGTCAGCACTATGAAGAGGCTGACGCCAGTTTGATCCGTGTGATAGAGCTTGATACAGCTAACCTGGCGGCATTGATCATGCTGGGGGACCTGTTGAACAGACAGAACAATACAGGGGCAGTGATCTATTATGAAAAAGCCTGGAGGCTCTACCCGGGTAATCAGAAAGTGGCTTATACCCTGGGCAACTGGTATATTCAGGCTAACAGGCCCGGGGAAACAGTTCCCCTCTGTGAAAAAGTGTTATTCATCGATTCCACCCAGTTCAAATTCGAAAAGCTCCTGGGATTTGCACATTACAAGATGGGCGAACCCCGAATAGCCATTTTGCATTTTGAAAAGGCACTGGCCCTGGGTGATTCTTCCGCATTTACCTATAAATTCTTAGGGATCAGTCATTATATGGTAGTAGCACTAGAAGATGCCATCATATCACTGCAAAAAGGGGTTGAAAAAGACAGCATGGATGCAGAGGTTCATTTTTTCCTGGGAGCCAGCCTGGGTACAACCACTCAGAAGAAAAGAGCCATGTACCACCTGGATCGCTCGCTGGAATTGATGAAGCCTGATCCTTCGGTAATTTCCAGGATCTATACCGAGCAGGGAAATATCATGCGGCTGGAGGCAGAGTATGAGATCGCTTACAGCTTCTTTGAAAAAGCCTGGGAGGCCGACGGCTCCAATCCCCTGTCTTTATATTACATGGCATCGATCCTGGATAACAGCATGCATCGGTCCAGTGAAGCCCTGGTGGATTATCAGAGGTTCATTGATCAGCTGAATCTACATCCTGAATCCGAAATGAAAAACGGTCAGATTCCAACCATCAGGAACATTGTAGAGGACCGGATCGAACTACTCAAGGAAGAGCTCTTCTTCCTGGACGAACAGTAAGACAATTTTTCAACTACAGTCAGTCATTTTGATTTATCGATTTTAATTCACAACATTTGTAGAGACAAATCTTTGCGGTATGGAAACGCCCATTGTACAGCTTATACAGGGAATGCTGGCACCCGGATTGATGATCTCTGCCTGTGCTTTACTATTACTGGGCATGAACAATAAATACAGCCTGGTGGTGAATCGCATCCGGTTGCTCACCGAAGAGAAGAGAAAGATCTTTCACCAGGAGAAAATTGATGAAGAGGACAGCAACAGGCTAAGTAACATCGAGCTTCAAATCAGTCATCTTATCGGCCGTATAGGACTGGTCAGAAATGCGGTATTCAGTTACTCCCTGGGAGTGGCTCTTTTTATTGTCAGCTCGGTACTGATAGGCATTATAATTGCTACCCGCACACCTGCCTTCGACTGGTTGATTGTGGCTTTCTTCTATGCAGGGATGTTGGCTGTTTTTGTGGGGATCATTTTTGCAGCCATTGAGGTGTGGAAAGGCTACCGCATCGTGAAGATCGAGATCTCCGAAGTACACAAGGCGGTGGACTAGCCTTCCCTCTGAAACTCTTACAAATTCCTGAATTGTAAAACCGCTCACTGCACCACCAGCTCCTGTACTACACGTTGATTCCCAATTCCTATTTTCACCAGGTAGAGCCCCTGTTCCCAGAGGTGGACAGGCAATGGGATATTGTGCTCTGCCGGAGACAGCGTCCGCTCCTCTTCCCTGTGCATCATCCTCCCCGAAGCATCAAATACTTCCACTGAAAAAGAGGATCTGCTATTGAGTACGAAACGGATATGAGCCTCGTGAGTAGAGGGATTGGGAAAGAGCAAGAGGTAGTCCATTAACTGAGGTCCGATGCCAGGATCCATCGCCGATCCCTGATACATCACTCCTTTAAGAGCCCTTCCATCCGGATACGCTTTTCCTTCATGGTCGAGCAGGTAGGAAGCCACCCAATCGGGCCGGCCGGGACGACCCTCCATGCCACCCCAGAAATAGGTTTCCCAATCCTGATCGGTTAACCGGTTGAAATTAGCGGTTACCTGCTGGTGGAAAGAGGAGACAGGTCCGGCAAATGCCATATACTGACCCGGATTACAGGGATTATCAGCCAGGAAGACACCCATATTGATCTTCCCGTTACCCACATGTAGGACATGGCCCACCACAGCACCGAACTGGTCAGTGGGCTGGGTATGTACATCAGCTACCGTGAAATCGGAAGTGAGACCTTTCTGAATATCAAAATAGAGATCAGTATACCAGCCCGTAATGGAGGGTCCGGAAGCCATGACGTGGTTGATCATGGTTTTCAGGAAGGTCACCTCCTGCTCGGAAAGTGAATTTCCCTCCAACTCCTTTTGGGCAATGGTTTCTAACTTTCCCATAATCCCGGCATATCCCCTGTAGTAGGCAGTGATCTGATCTTTGCTTTCCACCAGCTCACCCGTCAGCACCTCGCTGAAAAACGCCTCTGCGTTTTCGGCAAAGAGTTTCAGTTTGCCATAGAGTTCCGGATAGGGCTCCACATAGGTGTAGGGATAGGAACATCCGGTACCCCCCGTGTAGGATTGTTTGCCGTAGAGTAAATTGTCATGGCGCAACTGAGCCCACGAAGTAAGTTGCGTGTTCAGTTTCTCATGATGCCATGCCGTGGTCTGCATAAAGTAAGGCAGCCCGTTGGCTGAAGACAATGGATTGAGGCTCCGAACGGCGCTTAGCCATGTATTGTAAAGCGACTGTGACCAGAAATCTTCATCATAAGCATCGATCAGGTACTGCAGTCCGGCCATGTTCCCTGCATACTTATACTGTTCCAGCTCACCTTCCAGCAGGGCCAGTGCGTCTTCATTTCCCAATGCCGCCATGGCATCCAGCGGATCGGGTAACGGCCTCCAAATCTTCTCACCATTATACACGATCCTGTCGAACACCACCTCACTGAAAACGTAGGAGTCGATCAGAAATTTCTGGCCCAGTAATTTATAGGAGACCGGCAGATTCCCGGGATCAGAGGAGAAAGGATCTACAAAAAAGAAATTGGACATTATCTTCTGCCCGTAATCATCCGAACTATTCAGCTCCTCCATAAAGTCATCGAAGGCGGTCTGCTCAAACAGCTCTGCACTGTGGGTCAATTCCTGGTCCGACAACGATTTCAATTCTGCCGGTGTCAGGTTATCATCCGGGCCCACCATAAACGAGATGATCTCCTCGTGTTTAGTCAGGTTGGACCATTTTCCACACCCATGCAACACCTCGTTCATCATGAGAGCACCCAACTGCATCCTCCTTAATTCCTCATCACTCCATTCCGTCTCCCAGGGGTTTCCCGGTGGAGCGGTCAGCAAAAAATCTATTCGTCCCAGCCACATCATTGCCCTGAAATAGTTCTCCAGGGTGATCACACCGTCTCTGGTGTATATCTCTTTGTTATAATGACCCCTCGGTTTAAACTGGCTGAAATCGAGCTTACGATCTCTGCTCTCTGTAAAAAGAGGCATGTAGGTCATCTGTTCCGATTCCACAGCGGTTTTCACAGTCTGGTATGTTGCGGGGGTATCGTATTGAGGAAGAAACTCCTTCCCCTCAGCCAGGGAGAGAGCTACAGCCAGGTAAAGGTCCACATCCTTCAGCACCTCCATGAAGCGGGAATCTTCTGAATAGGTTGTGACCATCTCAGGAAAATAGTTGTACATGGCATGCAGCAACTCCTTCAGATTGGGCTCCAAAAATTGCCACTCGAGGGTTTGAAGGATCGCATCGTATGAACTATGCAAGGTGTTCAGAATGAAATCCGAACTGAGAAAGAGAGGCAGATCACTGCTGTAGAGCTGGATAAAGGCGCCAGCCCATTCATGGAATTCCAGTCTTTCAGAGACCATGAAGAAATTACGGCTCAGCATCTCTTGTTCATCATTTGTAAACTGGAACCGGTGGTTCAGTGAATCGTACCAGGGAATCTGAGAGAGATCGGCCGGAACCTGCCTGTCAGCATAATAGGTGGTCGAGGGAGGGTGGTCGTCCAGTAATTGCTGCGTGCTGAAGTTCTCGAGCTGACTCAGGAATTGCATGTAAGCATCGGCGGAGAAGGTGGATTGTGCGCCCACGGAGAGGGTGCATATCCATGCCAGTGATAAAACAAGATAATATTTGAATGCTGTTTTCATTGCGAGGGGTTCTAAATGACAAGATACTTAAAATAAGATAATTATCATTCACAAGATGCAATCCTGAAGGAAAGGGTTGCGCAGGGCAGATATTTCACAAAAAGCCTTATTTTTGAGAAGAACTGAACCCAAATGAAGGAACTTCGCAAATATTATCGCATTAAAGGTACACCTGATGAGATCTATGCCGCACTCACCAATCCATTTTCCATTGCGTTGTGGTCAGGCGGTGAGGCAAAGATGAAAGAGGAGGCAGGAACCGAGTTTTCTTTGTTCGATGGGGATATTGAGGGGATGAACCTGGAGTTTGAAAAGGATAACAAAATTGTCCAGGAGTGGTACTTCGGCGATCAGGAAGAAAAATCAATGGTGACTATCACCCTGCGACCCGACAGGCACTATACCAAGATTGAACTCCATCACACCAACATCCCTGAGGAAGCTTATGAAGATATGGTCCACGGGTGGGACTCCTATTATTTCGGAGGATTGAAGGAGTTTTTTGAAAAGTAAAGCTATGTTTTCCCGAAAAGTCGTATGGATCTTACTGCTCTCCCTTCTGTGTACAGGGGTGTGGGGGAGAACCCTTGAAGAGATCAAACGAAGCGGAAAGATATGGGTGGCTTTTACCAGCGACGATCTGAAAAACATCAATTACGACCTGGCGCTGCAGTTTGCCAGGTATCTGAACGTGGAACTGATCGAGGTGGAGATTGATTGGGATGAAGCCTTTATGAGGAATGGCTCCAAACCTGCCGGCCTTAAGACAGATCCGGATCTGGTTTTTACCCCCGACGCCTTGAAGAAATCCGATATCATCTGCTCCACCTTCACTATCATCGACTGGAGAAAAAAGCTGTTCGGATTTGCAGAAACACTGGAATCTGCCGAGCTGTTGATCATCAAGAAAACCGAGACCATGCCGGGCGATTTTGAAGAGTTGTCGGGAAAACGTATTGCCTTCATGGAATCCACCACGTTTGAACAGCACCTGCTGGAAATCGATTCCACTCTTTCGGAAGGGATCCGCCTGGTGCCTACCAGAAGCAGTGCGGAAACCAAACAATTGCTGGAAGACAACAAAGTCTATGGCATCATTCTGGATGCAGACGAAGCGCTCAATTTCATTGCCAACAGCGGACAGAAATACAAAATTGCATTTCCCATCAGTGACATCACCCGCACTGCCTGGGCTGTGGATAAAAACAATCCACTAATCCAGGAGGTGGAGAATTTCTTTGAAACCATTGCCAGTAACGGGGTATTGGATGAGATCTTCTATCGCAGGTTTGGTATCACCTACTCTTCCTACAGGGAACAGCTCAGTAAAAATCTGAAGCTGGACCGTTATCACCGGGACCTGGATGAGATCCTGGCTTCGAAAAAGCTTGTAGTGGCTCTGAGGGAACGCAATTTCATCTATCTCGACGGGGGACAAAAGCAGTTTATGCATGCCCTGGCTGAAGAGTTCGCCGACTACCTGGGTGTATCGTTGGAGTTTGTGATCACCCCCAATTTCAGGAAATATTGGGAGACCAGGGAGGGAGCCGTCTACAGGGACTCTTCCTATACTCCCGATTGGTTTAACCATTTTGACCTGGCCTGCGAGATCATGGCCCCCCTGGAATGGCGGACCAACAAAGTGAACATGGTACCCGTCTATCCCTCTGCCTACACGGTGGTAGCCAGAAAGGATGTGGAGATCCACTCGCTGGAGGACCTCAAAACGCTTAGTGGAGTGACAGGTAGAGAGACGGTGTATGAAGACATTTTGCGAGAGGAAGGCATCACTGACTATTATTATGAGCGGGTCAATAATTTTATTCCCGATGTGGCAGCTGGTAAAGCGGATTACACCATCATCTACAATGCGTTTTATGAACTATCTGACTATCCCGAACTGGAAGTGAAGATGGAGCTGGGCAAACTCGATGTGAGCTGGGCGCTACGAACTGATCAGCCTGAGCTTCAGAAAGAGGTAGAAAAGTTTATCTCCCGTTCACAGCAGCAGGGGCTGATCCGGATCCTGCTGAAAGCACTCCGGGGGAACACCCTCCAGGCTCCGGAGGCCTTTATTCATAGCTACTATGAAAGTTTTCAGACAGGACAACTCCCCTATGTGAACTATGGCGCAGACGACGGGCTCCCACAGGAAGATATCTTCTCCATCTTCCAGGATCAGAAAGGATACATCTGGTTCGGCACCAACTCGGGTGCAGTTCGCTACAACGGACGCGAAATGGTAGTGTTCAATCACGAACAGGGTCTTCCAAATAACTCGGTGAGGGATATTAAACAGGACAGCAGCGGAACTATGTATTTTGCAACCACCAGTGGTATTGCCAAATTTGCCGAAGATACTACCTCCCATATTCTGCTGGATGGGATTTCTTTTAATAAGATCTTTATTGACTCCAGGGACAATCGCTGGTTTGTGGGCGACGAGGGGATCTATATGGAGAACGGAAGCGGCGAGATCCGGTTTCTCAACGCAGAATTCTCCGTCCTTCCAAATACCATTCATGAAATTACTGAAGACCAGGATACCGGACATCTGATCCTGGCAACTGTTCTGGGAGTTTTCATGTATGATCCGGAGCATGAACAGATCATTCAGCTGAGCAACACCGATAGTTACTCCCTTTTTATCGATGCCTCCGACAGTATCTGGATCTCCACCAGCGACGGGGTATATATTACCGACCTGTCTGACCTGTTGGAGCAACGGGGAAAAGCGGACTTCCGAAACCTCAACAAAAGACTTCAATTCCCGGTAAACATCATCTCCGATATCACCACCAACAAGTTTGGTTCGGTCTGGTTGGTGTCAGACTCCAGGATCCTCCAGGTCGTCTCCACCGACCAGGAGCCCATCATATATGAACAGGAGATCGGGATCAAGAACAATAAGATCCTCTCGTTCCTTATCGACCAGGAGGACAACATCTGGATCGGCTTTTCGGGGGGATTGCAACGACTTACTAACCGCAGGGGCCTTCGTAACTTCTATCCGGGAACCATCGACAGCTATATCTATTCGGTATTTGAGGATAGCAGGAACCGCATGTGGATTACATCAGATAACGGGATCTTCTATTTTCAGGATGATCAACCGGTCAATTTCACTCCTCAGACAGGAACCAGTAACACCAAATTCTCAGGTACGATGCTGCCAAATGACAATATCTTACTGGCCAACAATGAAGGGCTCTATGAGGTTAGCAGCCGGACCCTGGAGATCGTCAGGCATACCCCTTTCCATCAGATTGCCATGAGCCTGGAGAATATTTTTGTCACCACCCAGGGAGAGATTTTTCTCCTGACAGGAATCAATGGGGTCATTTACTATTTTCCCAACTTCTATGCCCAGCCCACTCAGCTGAAAAACAAGTATACTGCTAATATTTTCCAGCTGATTGAACTGGACGGACAGGTGATTGGGGGTAACAGTACAGGATTTGTGACGTTCAACGGAAGCGAATTTGAATTGCTGCAGAATACCGACTGCAACGTGTGGTCGCTCCGAAAGGATGGAAACACCATATGGGTGGGGACCGATTGCGGGATTGGATGGGTGAACGAAGGCCGTTTTGATCAGATGGAGCTCTCCTCTTTCAACAGGGATATGGTGATCAAATCGATTCTCCCTGCCAAAAACAGGAATTACCTCTGGCTCGGGACCAATAAAGGATTCAGCTACTTCAATATCAATAACTATGATTTTGAATTTACTATCAACACCAAAGATGGCTTGAGTGGTGATGAGATCACACCGGAAGGCCTCTTTTTAGATCACAACGATTTGCTTTGGGTGGGTACCTATCATGGGATCTCCAACTTCAACATCAGGGCCAAATCTTCCATAAACTATACACCGGTATGTTACATCGAGAGGATGTATCTGAACGGCGACCAGGTGGAGGCGGAGGCGGGACAGTCATTTGCTCATAATGAAAACAATTTCATCTTTGAGATCAGTGCCCTCTCCTTCTCCGACGAAGCGTCGGTCGAATATGAGTATTATTTACGGGGTACCGGAAACAAATATCTCTCCTACCACCGTGGCAGTGAATACAAAGCCTACTACAGCAATCTTCCTTCCGGGAAGTATGAATTTATCTATAAGGCCAAAGGCAAGAATAACATATGGGGGTACGCCGAGAAGTACGATTTTCAGATTCGCAAAGCGTGGTATAACACGTGGATCTTCCGGATCTCCATTTTCATGATTTTCCTGTTTTTCACCTACCTCTTCTACATCATCAGGATCAACGCCATCAAGGTCCAGCGAAACAAGCTGGAGCAACAGGTGAGAGAGCGGACTCATGAACTGGAAGTGGCCAACACGGAGATCGAAGCACAAAGGGATTTTGCCCGATACCAGCGGGATCAGATAGGACAGCAGCAAAAAGCGATCATGTCAAGTATCAGCTACGCCCAGACGATTCAGAATTCCATGTTGCCCTCGGAAAGCCATATGAACGACCTACTGCCCGAGCATTTTATTCTGTTTAAACCCCGGGATATAGTAAGTGGTGATTTTTACTGGGTTAGCGATCAAATGTACCACTTCTACCTGGCGGCAGCCGATTGTACCGGGCATGGGGTTCCCGGGGCTTTCATGAGTATGCTTGGTATTACACTAATGAATGAGATCGTCAATAAGCATCCGGAGATTGAACCGGATGAGCTGCTCAACGAACTTCGCAGACAGATTATAGAAACCCTTCACCAGAAAGGGGATCCGGGAGCAGCCAAAGACGGAATGGATATGGTAGTATGCAAGTACAACCGTAAGGATCAGAAGCTGTTCTTCGGAGGAGCAAACAATTCGCTGTACCTGGTAAGGGCCGGGGAACTTACCGAATACAAAACAGACAAAATGCCCGTATCCATTCACGAAGTGATGGACCCTTTCAATATACAGGAGATTCAGATACATCCGGACGATGCCGTTTATATCTTCTCGGACGGTTATGCCGACCAGTTCGGAGGTCCCGAAGGTAAGAAGCTCAAGTACCGCACCTTCAAAGAGATGCTGATTGCCAATGCTAAGATGGTCATGCCCGACCAGGGGGTAAAACTGGACCACTCTTTCGAAGAGTGGAAAGGAGATCTGGACCAGATCGACGATGTGGTGGTTATCGGTTTGAAGTTTTAATCTCTCTCCTGTAACTTTTCCTCTGCTCCCTCCGTCCTACCACCGAAAACAACTAAAATTGATTACCATGAAACACCTGTTTACTTTATTAATAGCCTGCATCATTGCGTTTCCCATCTACGCGCAGGAACCGGAAGAAGTCACTCCCGAAGTACCCGAAGTACCCGAAGTACCCGAATTGGCAGCTCCGGAAGAGCTTGAAGTACCCGAAGCCCCAGAACTGGCAGCTCCGGAAGAGCTTGAAGTGCCTGAGGCTCCAGAGGTTCCCGATGTGGAACCTGCTATCGCAGATACCGTGAAGGTCATGGATAAGGTGGAGGTTATCGATAGTCCCGATAAAACAAAAGTGACTCTGGGCGAAAATGAGGTCCTTATCATTGAGGAGAACGGAGATACCATGAGGGTGAAGCTGGGCTCACGCGGAATAAGTATTATCGAGGGAGAGGATGGCACAGAGATCAATGTGATGGAGATGGAGGAAAAAGCACACGCTCCCGAGGCAGAGGAGTCCACCTCTGTTAAGAAAAAGAAGAAGTTCAAACCCCACTGGTCAGGGTTCGAATTGGGTCTGAACAATTATGTTACCTCCGGTTACAGCATGAATCTTCCTCAGGATCAGATTTTCATGGACCTCAATACCGGAAGATCATGGAATTTCAATATCAATTTTCTTGAATATGGCTTTGGGCTGGGCACCGATAAGGTGGGACTGGTAACCGGGCTTGGCCTGGAGATGACCGATTATGTGTTTGACAATCAGAACAGCATCACCAAAGATGACAATGGAGTGATTGTGGAGTATACTCCTCAAGACGCCGGGAACATTGTGAAATCCAAGTTCAGCATGACCTATTTGACTGCTCCGTTACTGCTGGAATTTCAGATCCCCGCAGGAAAGAAGAGGATCCATATTTCGGGCGGACTCATCGGTGGTGTCAAGCTGGGTTCCAACACCAAAGTCAAATACGAGATAAGCGGTCAGAAATCCAAGGAAAAGAGCAAAGAGGATTTCAATCTGGCGCCGCTGAGATATGGAGCCACCGTACGTCTGGGATACAGAGCGATCAACCTCTACGCCAACTACTATTTCATGTCGCTGTTTGGAGAGAACGGTGGACCGGAATTGTATCCTTTCAGTATTGGACTTACACTGATCAACTTCTAAAAGATTTACCCACTACCGTCGGACCGGTCGGTTTCGGGATGATCCCGGGCTGACCGGTTTTTTTTGTCTCTCCTATCCTGTTTTTGTGAATTCTTTGTATTGTTATCAAATGAAACATTGTGTAGGTTTGTGGCTGAACCAAAAAGCCATGTCATGAGACTGCTGCTGATCAGTAATTCTACCAATGCAGGTGAAGCTTATCTGGACTACCCCAAATACCACATCAAAGAGTTTCTGGGTAATCAATCCCTGAATTGCCTCTTCATTCCCTATGCGGGAGTGACCATCAGCTTTGAAGATTATGAGAAACGGGTAAAAGAACGGTTTGCCGAGGTGGGCCACCAGATAACCTCCATTCATCATGCTTCCGATCCTGCCGGAGCTATTAAAAACGCCGAGGCCATCGTGGTTGGAGGGGGCAACACCTTTCAGCTGATCAAGATGATCCAGGACAACGGACTCATCGAACCGGTTAGGGAGAAGGTGATGGCAGGAACTCCTTATGTGGGATGGAGTGCAGGGAGCAATTTAACGTGTCCCACCATTCGCACCACCAACGATATGCCTATCCTGGAACCACAAGGATTCCATGCCTTCAATCTGATCCCTTTCCAGATCAATCCGCACTATACCGATCTGAATCCTCCCGGTCATGCCGGAGAAACCAGGGAAGACCGCATTATGGAGTATTTGACAGCCAATCCCGGCGATACCGTGCTTGGTCTCAGGGAGGGATGCATGTTTAGGGTAGAAGCCGACCAAATGGTGTTGATCGGTGAAAAACCGGTTCGGCTGTTCCGTTACAATGAATCTCCCCGGGAGCTGGACAACACGTTTGATTTTAGTGATTTTCTTACATAACCATGTGGCACCGGATCCGCATCATACTTGAATACCTGTTGGGTTTTTTGGTGATTGCATTGCTGTTGCTTTCGATCACCGGGGTGATTGTGGTCAAGTTTTACGGAGAGGATCTGCAGGATTATGTGGTGGACCAGGTCAACCTACGGTTAGACAGCAAGGTTTACGTGGAAGAGGCCTCGGTCAACGTTTTTCATAAGTTTCCCAATACTTCCATCCTGCTTAAAGAAGTGACCATCTGGTCCAGTCATAATTTCAACACCAGGGAGTTTGATGGTATGGGTGCCGATACCCTGCTTCACGCCGAAACCGTAAGTGTGAGTTTCAATCTGTTCGGATTGATACGAAAAAAATACAACATTCGTCAGCTGGAGATCAAACAGGGTCAGCTCCACCTATTTACCGACCAGTCCGGGGAGGGAAATTACAAGATGGTAGCGAATAAGGATGCGGGGGAAGGAGAGGAACAACAAATCAACATTTCGCAATTGAGAGTCAGCGATTTCCGGTTTCTGTTGAATAACCAGGTCAAGCAGATGTTGACCATGGGGTGGGTGGAACAGCTCGACATAAATGGCAAGCTTTCCACACACAATCCTCATATTAAAGGATCGCTGAAAGGATCCCTGGAGAAGATATCCAACAAAGGCATTCTCTATGCATCGGACCGGGAAGTGAGCATCAGGACAAACCTGGATGTGAAGGATTCACTCTTTACGATCAAATCGGGACAGGTGGAGGTGGACCGGGTGTTGGCCGATGTGGATGGGCAATTCCGTTCCAGATCAGGAACCGGGATTGAATTAAACCTCTATGCCGCGGCCAGGGATCTGGAGATCCATGAGGTGCTTGACCTTTTGCCCAGTGAAATGAGCAATCAGCTGCAGCAGATCCGGGGCAACGGGAACCTTCAGCTCTATGTGAGAGTGACCGGAATGGCCAGTTCAATCCTCACTCCACAGATCGAAGCGGATTTTCAGACCACCAATGCCAACCTGCTTTGGAAAGAGAGATTTCCATTTACCTTGAAAAACCTCAATCTTTCAGGCACCTATTCCAATGGAGGTGAATTTAATCCGGTTACCACATCCCTGCAGATTGAATCGCTCAGTGCAAACATCGGTGCTGACCACCTGTCTGGACGCGGCCGGATCCACAATTTCTATGATCCCGATTTCTCCTTTGAATTGAAGGGAGATATCCACCCTGAACAATGGATCCAATGGTATGAGTCGATCCCCGTTCACCAGGCTACAGGTGCTGTAGCGAGTGATATTAAAGTTTCCGGATCTTACGACCGGTTACAACCCCGGGGTCAGCGATTTCTCTCTTTTGATATTTCCGGAGGTATCGCACTGGAGGATGTGATGGTGAGAATTACTGAAAACACGGTGCCATTTACAGGACTCAACGGAACCGTCGTTATTGACAATGATTTCTGGGAACCCTCCTTTTCCGGAGCATTTGGAGAGAGCGACTTTTCCATCTCCGGTTCAGGTCTAAACTTGTTGTCTTTTCTCATTGACCGTGAGGAATCTTTGGTGGCTTCAGCCACTTTTCGATCCAACCGGATGGACCTGCAGGAGATCCTGGATCAGATTCCAGGTTCCGATGCAAAGCACTTACCTGACGACGATCCGGAGAAGAAAAGTTCCATCTCCTTCCCTGACAGGCTCAATCTGAGGTTGGGATTTATTATCAATGAATTCAGTAAAAACCGGTTTGAGGCACAAAATGTGCGAGGTACAATTCAGTATGAATCACCTCTTCTCTATATCGATTCATTGATCATGCAGACCATGGAGGGTACCCTCAGAGGCAGGCTGGGTATGGCACAGAACATGGAAGGAGCCATTTTCACCAACGTGGATGCCAGCCTCTACAACCTCGATATTCAACAGCTCTTCTATGCCTTCAACAGTTTTGGCCAGACTCAGCTTACTCATGAGCACCTGAAAGGCTCCATCACAGGAACATCTGTTTTTTCTTCCGATTTTGATTCTACCTTTACAATCCAGACACCTTCGATCCTGAGCGAGAGTAATATCACCATTCTGGATGGTGAGCTCAATGGATATTCGCCCATTATGGCGCTTTCCAGCTTTATCGAGGTGGAAGAGTTACAGAACATTAGCTTTGAAACATTGGAAAACACCATAGTGATCAGAGAGAACCAGATCAACATTCCGGTGATGGATATTCAATCCAATGCACTAAACCTTTCGGCATCAGGCACACATGGATTCGATAACCGCTACGATTACCGTTTAAAGCTGAAATTATCTGAACTTCTCTATAGTAAAGCCCGTAAATCCAGAAGCAGTGAGTTCGAAATAGCAACCGATGAGGAGGATACACGCACACTCTTTCTTAAGGTTTTCAACGAAGGGTCCGGTGTTTCGGTGGAGATGGACCGGGAGAGAACTGCCCAGAAGATCCGCGAAGATATGCGAGAAGAGAAAGCTGAACTGAAGAAGATCCTCAACAGAGAGCTGGGCCTCTTTAAACGACAGAAGAGCGATACAATTAATGCGGAGCAGACAGAGGAGAGTGAAGTAAAGTTCCAATTTGAGTTCACCGATGAACCGGAGGGTGATTCCCTGCAGAAACAACCACGTGCAAAGGGGAAATGGTGGAAGAAAAGAACAAAAAAGGATACCGTTCAGAATAAACCGGTTCATCAATTCGTTATTGATGATGAGCCACAATAAAACCTAGTTAAAGTGGACATTTACAGGAAAAAACAGCGTTGGAAGCAGATCCTGTTTATGACAGCCGTCCTGATCGGCGCAGGATCACTATGGTACACCAACCGGTTGGTGAATCATATCGAGGTCACTGAACGGCAAAAGATGGAGCTCTGGGCCGAGGCGGTCCGTATTGTGAATTCTGCCGATCTGAACACCGATCTTGCTTTTCCCTTCTCCGTAATCGAAAGTAATACCCATATTCCCTTAATACTTACCGATTCGGAAGGGAACATTCTGAACAATAGGAATCTGGATACCACAAAAACAGACAATCCTAAATATCTTGCACGACAGCTAAGGCACGCACGCGAAGAAAATGATTCGCTGGTGATTAACCTGGGGCCTGATGAATATCATAATCTTTTTTACCGCGACTCCGATTTGCTGCGTAAGCTGATCTATTTCCCCTTCGTTCAACTGGGAGTGATCATGTTATTCATTCTGGTCTCCTACATCGCCTTTAGTATCTCCAGAAAGGCAGAACAGAATGAGGTATGGACCGGCATGTCCAAAGAGACCGCGCATCAGCTGGGTACGCCCATTTCATCTCTCATGGGCTGGATGGAACTGCTCAAACAATCGAATTTAGATCCATCCAACGTGAAGGAGATGCAGAAAGACGCCAAAAGGCTGGAGAAAATCACCGACCGGTTCTCCAAAATCGGATCCAAACCGACACTGAAAAAATCGGATCTGACCGGTATACTGAGCAGCAGTCTGGAATATATGCGTGACCGTAGTCCTGATAATATTGAGTATCTGTTGGATATCCCCGAAAAACCCATCAAGGTCAACCTGAATGAAACTCTATTCGAATGGGTGGTGGAAAACCTCTGTAACAATGCCACCGATGCTATCGAGGGAGGGGGAAGGGTGATCCTTCATGCCGTGGAGACAGATAACCATGTGATCGTTGATGTGGAGGATTCTGGTAAGGGGATTGCCAAATCGAAGTTCAGGACCATATTCAAACCCGGATATACGACGAAAAAGAGAGGATGGGGATTGGGACTGTCACTTTCCAAAAGGATTATCGAGGATTATCACCACGGGAAGATATTTGTGCTCTCCTCCGAACCTTACGATACAACAGTGTTACGCATTATGCTGAGGGTGTAATCTACCGGTCTGTCAGCTTATACACCTTATCCGATCTTCTTACTACCTGATCTAACGGAAAAGAGCATTTATCCCCTTTGCCGGCACGATCGCAATTAACCTCATCTACCCTCAACTCTTTGATGGAGGTCTCAATAACACCGGTGGTGGGACCGATGATAATAATTTCATCCCCCAACTGCAGGTTTCCGGTTTCGATAGTGACTTCCACCACTCCGATCTTGTCAAAATAGTTAGTCCCTTTACCTATGTACTGTTTCTTTTTCGTGGCTTTGGATCCATAAATTGAACTCCATTCTCCTAATCGCTGTCCCAGGTAGTAACCGTCCCAGAATCCCCTGTTAAACACCGTGGCCAATCGGGCGTCCCACTGGCGGATCTTCTCTTCGGTAAAGGAGCCTTCCATATATGCGTGTATGGCTTCGTTGTAGCATGAGGTGACTGTTTTTACATACTCTGCCGACCTGGCCCTTCCTTCTATTTTTAACACGGAGACACCCGCATCCAGGAGTTTATTGAGGAAATGAATGGTTTTCAAATCCTTGGGCGACATGATATATTCATTTTCTATGTCCAGCTCCACTTCCTCCTCCTTATCCTTCACCGTGTATCCCCTTCGACACACCTGAAAACAATCGCCCCGGTTAGCTGAATGATTGTGCTGATGCAGGCTCAGATAGCACTTACCGGAAATGGCCATGCACAGCGCTCCATGTACAAACATTTCAATTTTGAAAGGCTCTCCCGAAGGTCCTTTGATCTCTTCCAGGGCAATGGCCTCAGACATCTCTTTGACCTGATCCATATCCAGCTCCCTGGCCAACACGGCCACGTCAGCAAACCTGGAATAGAATTTTAATGTCTCAATATTGCTGATGTTTAGCTGCGTGGAAAGATGTACCCTGGCTCCTACCGCATTGCAGTATTGGAGCACCGACTGGTCCGAAGCGATGATGGCTGTAACTCCCTTGCTCACGGCAAGGTCGATGATCTTTCTCATCTGGATCAATTCGTGGTTGTAGACCACTGTATTTACGGTCAGATAGCTCTTCATGCCCCAATTTTGGGCCATTTCAACGATCCGGGGCAGATCCTCTTCGGTGAAATTTGCTGAAGAACGGGCACGCATATTCAGTTGTGCTATCCCAAAGTAGATGGCATCTGCTCCCCCCTGATGTGCGGCAGTCAACGATTCATAACTACCTGCAGGGGCCAGTAACTCAAAATCTTTCCTCTCTCTCATCAGCACATATTATAACCGTTGTCCTTTTCAATCCATATGGTTCAGTGTAACTAAACAACTGATCTCAGCAGAAGTTCAGCATTGGCCTCCGGATCCACATCTTCGGCCATAATGATACGATAACTCTCATGATTTTTTTCCAGAGAGTGCATGTAAGCCTTATCGTAGTAATGGAGGGTGATCATGGCTGTTTGATAAAAATCCTTTTGTTCAATGGACTCCAGGGCCTCTTTTGTCCGGTCCCCTCCCAGTTTCTTCCGGATCTTTTCCACACAGGCTTTCAATTCCTCACCACTATACTCGGCGTAATGCATTACCAGGTGCTTTGCACGCTTTTCCCTGGGGATATCCAGGAATAGAATCTCGCTTTTCCGCATCTGGCTGTACAGTTCGCCCGGGATCACACATTTGCCCACATTCCGGCTCTCATCTTCGATCCACACAGGCCTCTCCCTGTCCAATCCGGAGATCAGCTGACAAAGGTTATTTTCATATTGCTCCGTGGTGGGCTGCTCCTGTTCACCCAGCGCTCCAAATGCAGAACCTTTATGATGGGCCAGGCCTTCCAGGTCGATCACCTGCTCACCCCTCTTCTGCATGTGAACGAGGATATCCGTTTTTCCGCTTCCTGTTCTTCCTCCGATCACCCGGAGGTGTAGGGATCGGGTCATCATTTCCCTCAAATACCTCCTGTATGATTTATACCCACCCTCCAGCAGGTAACAGGTAATTCCCACTGTTTCAAAAAGCCACACCATGCTTTTGCTGCGCATTCCACCCCTCCAGCAATGTACCAGCAGGGTTTTTTTCCTTCCAGCCTGCTTCTCCCCCTCTTTGGCCATCTGCACCAGTTTTTTCCCGGCGAACTCCAATCCTGCATACATAGCTGCCTCTTTATTCACCTGCTTGTAGGCGGTACCCACCACTTTTCTTTCCCGGTCGTTAAACAGAGGAATGTTGATGGCTCCCGGAATATGGCCCTGACGATACTCCGAGGGTGCACGTACATCAATAACGGGATAGTTGGCTGACAGCGATATGAACTGCTCTATTTGAATCAAATCAGCCATGGCAGTCACGTGAGTTCACCTACCGTTCAAGGAAGTTGCCAATGATAGAGCGACTCTCCTTCCTGACATTCTTTCCATAGGGCGAAATAGCCTGAATCAGCTTCCTGATGGGCATGGACTGTAACCAAACGGTTCCGGTTCCACGAAGGGTGGCCAGGAATATTCCCTCCCCACCGAAGATCATCGATCTGAGGTTGCCAGAAGTTTCAATATTGAAGTCAATTCCCGGAGTATAAGCCACCACACAACCTGTATCAATCTTGAGTGTCTCATTGTTCAACTCACGCTCAATGACCGTTCCCCCGGCATGCATAAATGCCTTTCCGTCACCTTCCAGCTTTTGTAAAATAAATCCTTCTCCACCCACCAGTCCGCTCCCGATCCTCCTGTTGAGAGTGATCGATATCCTGGTCCCTTTGGCCGCACAGAGGAAACCATCCTTCTGAACAATCAAAGATCTGCCCATTCGTCCCAGATCCACAGGTATGATCTTACCCGGGTAGGGAGCTGCAAAGGCGACTCTTTGTTGTCCTATTCCGTGGTTGGTAAAATGGGTGACAAACAGAGATTCTCCTGTAAGCACCCGTGTTCCGGCAGAAAGGATCTTTCCCATGAGGCTCTGATTGGGATCTGAACCATCTCCCATTTTTGTTTCAAACCGGATCTCGTTATCCATATACATCATCGATCCCGCTTCAGCTACAACGGTCTCCCGCGGGTCAAGTTCTATCTCTACAAGCTGGATATCATCTCCCAGGATCTTGTAGTCCAAATCATGTGACTGCATAGTGTTAAATGGTTGTTGAAAATAGTTTGATCAGCAGCTGCTTAATGCTCTCCACTTTGGCCGGCTTCATCACATATTCGGTCATTCCCGCAGTTAAAGCCGCATTCCTGGTTTCAATAGTCTCATCGGCCGACATGGCAATAATGGGGAGGGTGTGGCCGGCCTTCCTGATGAGCTCAGAAGCTTCGTAACCGTCGGTTTCAGGCATTAACAGATCCATAAAGATCACGTCATATCTGCCAACCTCCATCTTCTCCACAGCCTCCTTACCGTTCTTGGCAATATCGATCTCATATCCAATGTTCTTGAAAATAGATTGTGCCACCTTTTGGTTGATCAGGTTATCTTCTGCTAGCAGGATGGAGAGCTCCGAGGGCAATGCATTAATCATAGGCTCCAGGCTCTTCCGATCCTCTATACCCGCGTAATTCTCGGCAACGATATCAAATACTTCTTTGGTTTCAAAGGGTTCAATGAGGTAGTAATCAATTCCCAGTTTCCGGCAAGTTTTGTAGTTGCCGGATTTATCATTGGAGCTTACCAGCACAATGGGATATTGATCGGTGAGGTCCTGATTCTGCATCTCCTGTGCCAGTGCAAAGCCATCCAGCTGGTTTTTGTCCACCAGCACAATCAGCTGATAGTTCTCCTTTTTTACCTGCAGGTGATATATGACACTGTCCAGCGTACTGTCCTGATAGATCTTGGTTACCACATTTATTCCGAAATTCTCCAGCATTTTCGCCATGGTATTTCGGGAGGGATCGGACTCTTTGGTGAGTATCAGTGCATTGATTTCGCTGAGTTTGCTAATGTAATCGTAGTTGAAACCTTTAGGAATCCGCTCATTGGAGTACGCATCAATGGTAAAGCTGAACTTAGATCCCGGAAACTCCTCATCCGTAAAGATGCCGGAAGGACTCTCCACCCAGATCTCCCCATGCATGAGCTCAACCAGCTGCTTGGCAATGGTGGTACCCAGTCCAGTTCCCCCAAATTTCCGTGACACGGAACCTCTGGCTTGACTGTAACTTCCAAAGATCTCTTTGATCCGGTCCCTGGGAATACCTATTCCCGTATCCTCTACAGCAAATAGAAGGTTGACATGGCTTTTATAGGCTTCCATCAGGGTCGTACTGATCACGATCTTTCCCTGCTCGGTAAACTTCACAGCATTGCTTACCAGGTTAGAAATTACCTGGCGAAGCCTGAAGGGATCACCGATCAGCTTATTGGGAACATCAGGTTTTAGATCAATAGATATTTCAAGGCCCTTCTCCTCTGCCAGCGGCCTGAACAGTTCCCCCACCAGCTCCATCTCATCGGACAGGTTTAATGGGATCTCCTCAAGCATCATCCGGCCCGCTTCGATTTTAGAGAAGTCCAGAATATCGTTAATGATATTCATGAGCAGGTCGGCCGACCGTTTTATCACCTCGATCTTACCGTTCATTTCCTGACTGGACTTCTGTTCCAGCAGACTATTGACCATGCCCAGTATTCCGTTCATGGGAGTACGGATCTCGTGACTCATGGCTGCCAGGAAATCGGATTTTGCCTTGTTGGCAGCTACCTCACCTTTACGTGATTTCTCCAGTGGAGAGACGTCAATCAGGGCAATCAACTTCAGTTCTTCTCCTCCGATATTGGTGTTTTTCTCCGTCCGATAGATCACCGTCTCTATCCCATCTCTCTCATAGTAGAGGTAATGGGAATCGTCCATAAATGGACTGGGCTCATCACTGAGCAGGTATTTGTTGGAAATGAGAAACTGCTTACTGAAATCTTTTCCCACCAGGTTATCGGCTTTCCCGAGGAAAAGCATCTTTTGTGCCGCACTGTTAATGTTCCGGATAATGTTCTCCTCATCGATGATCATGATCCCCATGGGGAAATGTTCAATGATCTGCCGGAGAACTATCTCAGATAATTTCAGCCTCTTCTCTCTATCTCTCTGCCGGCTCATGGAGATCAGCAAATAGATTACCAGTCCCGTTACCAACAGCTGCAAAAATACAGCCACCTGCAGGCTGCGGTTAATGAAGAAACTGAAAAACTGTTTGCTGCTGACACTGAACATGATCCCCATTTTCCTGGAATAAATGCTCAATGGATAATAGGCGGTATAGACCTTTTCCTTATCCTCCTTATCAATGAATACTGCATGTTGGGTAATTCCCGAGGCCTCTGCAACCACACTATCAGTCAATACGCTCAACTCCTCAACCCGGAATGAATCGGTGGGAAAATTATCCAGGATGATATTCCCTTCAGCATCCAGGACCCACTGCCAGTTTATTATTTTTCCCCGGGGGTAGAGGAGAAAAATCTCTTGGGCAAACCGTTGTATATCTACCTCAACTACCACATTCCCGTTCACCACATCCTCGCCGAAATAGGGATAATAATACTTCAGGATACTGCCCTCCTGCTCCACCCGATCCCGCGGATATAGTCGTTTCTGGGTACGTGTGGCGAAACTGTCTACCACGAAACGGTCCGATTTTCTGAATGCATCTTCCGAATCCAGGTAAAGGGCGTAGAAGTTCTTTTTATTATCATAGACCGATATTTTGGTGACCAGGTCGCGGTATTTGGTGTAGAAGAGACGAAGGCTCTGGGAGGCTTCATCAAAAATGGCAGGATCACCGAAGATCTCAGAGTAGGGATGCTGATTCAGTTCGAAATTGATATCGCTGGAGAATTGCAACAGGGTGGTCTCCATGTATTCACCGCACAGTTGAGTCTGGCTTAAGAGGGACTCATTCAGAAAGTTGACATATCTTTTGGAAATGCTATATATGGTGATCCCATTGAGTGCCAGGATCACAAAAAGGATCAGCCCTGATATGAAATTGCTTCTGATCATCAACAAGTTAAAATATCAAGTTTTAAACTTAAAAACTATTTTCCACTTGAATGAGGAAATGAGAGTATAATTACCAACAAACAGAATACCGGTTTATCGATACTTGGCCGGATCCTCCTCCAGCATCATCAGATAGTTGATGTACCTGAACTCACTGATATTTCCACGATTAACTTCTGATTTGACATGGCAGTCAGGTTCGTTCAGATGCATGCAGTTGTGATACCTGCACGCTTTACTGGCCCTGAAAATCTCAGGAAAGAAGTGAAAAAGTTCGTCGCGAACAATATCAATGGTTCCGAATCCCCTGATACCCGGGGTATCGATGATTTGTATGCCGGACTTCAGTTCAAACATCTCTGAAAAGGTGGTGGTATGTTTCCCAGTCTGGTGATAATCGGACATGGACCCGATTTTCAACCGGATGGCCGGGTCCAGGACCTGGATCAGGGTCGATTTTCCTACTCCGGAGTTACCGGCTATCACATTTACTTTACCGGTCATTTCATTCCTCACCTCTTCAACTCCCTCTTTGGTTTGCAGGGACATTTTCATGCACGGGTAACCAATATCTGAGTAGACCGACCACAGATAGTCCATCTCTGCCTGCTCAGATTCCCCGTAGAGATCGGTTTTATTGAACAGGATTATTACCGGGATCCGGTAAGCTTCGGCCGATACCAGAAAACGGTCGATAAAGGGAGTAAGTGTCCTGGGAAAGACCATGCTCACCATCATCCATGCCACATCCACATTGCAGGCCAGCAATTGATACTCTTTCGATAGTTTGGAGGATTTACGAATGATGTAGTTGGAGCGCTCCTCTATGGCGGTGATAATACCTGTAGTCTGATCTTCCGACCACTCAAAAGTCACACGATCGCCCACAGCCACAGGATTGGTGGCCCGGATCCCTTTCATCCTGAATTTGCCCTTGATGCTACATCGTACAATGCGCTTATCTTCCAACCTGACCGAGTAGTTCTTGCCGGTGGATTTTATGACGATTCCTTTTTCCACTCTCCAGAAATATTCCTAAAAATACACATTTCTGCCTGAACTGTGCGTTGAGCACTAAGCACTCGGCACTGACTAAAAGTGTTAGTTAGTCAGTGTATCAAAGAGGTTGCGCTTGTGCTTTCTGCTGAGAGGTATTTCCGTTATATCAAGTGAAATCCATTCAGCGTTGTAAGATGAGATCCTCTTAATATCCCTGTTGATTTCCCTGGGATTAGAATTTGGTTTGCACTCTGTGGACGAATAGTTAACCTACACCCCTTGAAGAAGCGGCTTTCATTATACCATCATCATAAATAGGATGAAACCAGAGTATTCTTGTTCCGCTTATCGTTCTTTCAGACATTTTGTGAATTATGTGGGGGAGGTCATTTTTCGATTTCATGATATAACCAACCAGTGACATTGTTACAATACTGTGACTTTAGAAATCTATTCGTCCTTTTATTGTGAGGCTTCTATATCATTAAATATAAGGGATTTATGCTTGAGAAAAGGAAAATGTGGAAAGCGCTGGAATGTCGCAACATTGCGAAAAAGTAACCAAACAGTGACATCCATTTTTTGTGAAATGACACCCTGATAGATTTTAGCTCTCGACACTAAGTACAAAGCACTCCTAAAACCACCCGAATTTGAAGCTGAGGAATCCGCCCGGACTGGAGAGGTCTGAGCTTCGGTAACCCTCCAGATCTACCATGCCATACAAACTGTAGGTGGCTCCTACCCCGATCCTGAAAAAACGGGTTATGTTCAGCTCTGCCTCCACAATGGGAGTAAATACAAAGATGTTATCCCGGATATAAGGATAGAACTCGCCGCGTTGCATAATTCCAAATTCACCCCATCCGATAAGGGATGAAACAGCGAGGTGGACAGGGCGCTCTCCAAACAACACATACCCCAGCCAGAATCCACCATGCGCCAGGCTCAGGCGATCCTCGGGATTGAACATATTCACATGGTCGGGAATGGGATTGGTGAGTCCTAGTCCATATCCGCCAAAGAAAAAATCATTCACTATGATGGCACCTCCGCCACCCATCATATGTCCGAATTCTCCTGCCACGGAGGTGAATTGCATAAAGGGACCACCCATTCCGGAGAGTGTTAGCTCCTGGTTATTAAAGACCGTTTGATACTCTCTTTCCTGGGAAAATGCTGCAGTTGTGAAAACTAGGATAATTCCCGATAATATAACTCTTTTCATCATTTGGAGAATGGTTTCACCTCAATAGACAACCTCCGGATGAAGAAGTTGCATAAAGGGTGAACTATTCGGAGCGGTCAAGAGGTGTTTCGATGGAAAATCTCCTGCCCTTCAAATGGAATCCCGACACATCCCCCTCTTCATCCCTGGCAGCTAGCAGGGAGATCTCACTCCCGGTGATTTTGTTGATGCCTTTGATCCCGGCATTGGCAAGGGTCCAAAGTGAAATCTCATTCTCCTGGGTATATTCATCAAACATCTCCTGCAGATCCAGCTCAGCCAGTTGAGCCAGAGAAAGACTGGTTAAGTGAATGGATCCTGGAGGTAAATCCAGTGGTTTTATCCGGTCGTAGATCCCCTCATCCTCGGGATGCACATGGTTCCTGGCCAGGGTGGCCATATGAATGGGTCCTATTTCAAGTCTCTCTTTAATAATCTGGTTGGATCGATCCGTTGTATCCGGGAGCATTACCTTCCCCTCATTCTCCTCATTCTTCTTATTCTCCTTCTGATCTTCTTTTTCCTCTGTTAGGGAATAAGCCTGAGGACTTTCAGAAGGGCTCAGAACGGCGATTTCCTGTTCCGTGATAGACTGATCTGTAACTGCCTGATCTGTAACTGCCTGTTCTGTAGCTCCCTGTTCTGTGACTCCCTGTTCTGTAACTGCCTGCTCAACAATCAGCTGTTGTTCCAGGTTACCT
The DNA here is from genome assembly GCA_964622985.1 of uncultured Bacteroides sp. Lineage (GTDB taxonomy): Bacteria > Bacteroidota > Bacteroidia > Bacteroidales. The sequence goes on from CAZURA010000019.1 coordinate 43,137, forward strand.
GTGTCCATCTTCAGCAGAGTGATCAACAGGGCAATTACCGCAGCTGAAGAGATCACACTCAGCCAGATCACCCGGCTGTTCCATCCCTCCCTTTTCTTTAATCGCTTTTTATGCTCATACAACACAGTGGGGACAGGCAGATGGGTCTGTTGCCACAACTCCCACTGTCTGCTCTTCTCCTCATCTCTGGCTACCAGAGAGGCGTGCTCTTGTTCCTGGGCCGGGGTGAGGTCCCCTTCCAGTCTGGCAATGGAGAATAGATCGAAATTGTTATCATCCAATACCGATGAGTCATCCGGAAACTCTTTTTTAAGTTGCTCCCGGCCGGGGAATGGAATATCTCTTTTTTCAAGGAACCACAGATCCTGCTCCTCTACTCCGGCTGAAAGGTCAGGATGCATAGACAGGAAATCACGCACCTTCTGCTCCTCTTCGGCAGTCAACCTTCCTTCCAGAAGGTCAAGCAGATACGCTTCGTAATTATTCCTGTTAATCTCCATGATTATATCACCTGTTCCATTTTCCCAATGTAATTCTTCAAGTAGACCCTGGCACGGTAAATGTACACTTTCACCTGCGACTCAGATAATCCGGTGATGTCGGCAATCTCTTTGTAGGAATAGCCTTCATAATCCCTTAACATCACCACCGCTTTCTGATCCTCTGGTAAGTTTTCCACCGCTCTTTCGATGATCTCCCCCAAATCCGAATAGTGCCCCGAGTGTGAAAGTTCGCCCATTTGAGTCAGATCCGCATCGGCATACCGCTTCTCCTTTCGTATGTAATCAATCATCGTGTGATAAGCCGAGGTAAAAAGATATGTTTTCACCTTCATCCCTGAAACAACTTCCAGCTTCAACCACAATTTTTCAAAAGTATCCTGAATGACATCCTGAGACATCTGTTGATCCTTCAGGTTCTTTAATATAAACCTGTAAAGACTATCAGCATACCGATCTACTGCCTTGTTGTACTCCTCTACCGTCATGTAACCAGCTTGGTTGTTGCCTATAAGACGAGGTCTAATGTGTAAAGTTACAGGGAAACTCAAAAAAAACAGGAATAAACTTGACAATTAAATATAAATCTATTTATCTTTGACTAAACGTTCAGTCATAAAGTTATGTCACCACGAACACCAGAGCAATTCGAAGAGATGCGTGAATCGCGCCGAATACAGATCATGAAGGTGGGATTGGAGTTATTCGCCACAGACGGATATGGACATTGCACCATATCCAACCTGGCCAGTCATGCCGGAATTTCAAAGGGCCTGATGTATAACTATTTTGAAAGTAAGGAAGCGTTGCTGGCCGCCATCATCGAACATGGTTTGAATGAGATTATGGATCTTTTTGATCCCGACCATGACGGAGTCCTGGAATCTGAAGAACTGGTGGAATTCATCAGAAAAGTGTTCACTGCCATGCGTGAACAGCAGGAGTTCTGGATCCTCTTCATCAGTGTGATCCTTCAGCCCAAGGTCAAAGAGCACATGAAGGATAAACCGATTATCCAGCACATTCAACAATTCATTTCCATGCTACTGGCCTATTTCGAACGCAAAGGTTTCAAAGACCCCTACCTGGAAGTAATCACCCTCTCTGCACTTATCGAAGGGTTCGGTGTGTTGCTGATCTACGCATACCCTGCTGTGAAATTTCCGTCGGACCTGATGGATAAGTTTGAAAACCGCATCATAGAAATGTATCAATAATAGTTTCCTATAACGTACAGAAATCTCTCTTTATGAAAACAAAAACCTCCCTCTTCTTGATCCTCCTGGTCACCGGAATGCTGGTGCCGTTAAGGGGTCAGGATCTCTCTCCCAAAGAGATCATCAGGAAAGCAGATGAAAGGTTCAACGGGGAAAAAACTAGCATCAGTGTGATGTCTATGACCATAGTGCGACCCACCTGGGAACGGATCATGGAGTTTAAGAACTGGACCAGTGGCAGAGATCATGCCCTCACGCTCATCACTGCCCCGGCCAGGGATAAAGGACAGTCATTCCTCAAGAGAAATACTGAAATGTGGAACTGGAATCCCACCATCAGCCGGCTGATCAAACTTCCACCCTCCATGATGTCGCAAGGGTGGATGGGATCCGATTATACCAACGATGATATCCTGAAAGAGTCATCCGTTGTCAACGATTATGAACACGAGATCGCAGGTGAAGAGGTGGTAGAAGATCGTCTTTGCTATAAGATCAGGATGGTGGCCAAAGAAGAGGCCGCTGTCATCTGGGGATCGCAGATGCGCTGGATTGATAAAAAAGACTTTATATTCCTGAAATCGGAGTTGTATGACGAGGATAACTACCTGGTTCGTACAGAACTGGGACTTGATGTGAAGCTTATGGATGGCCGCCTGATTCCCACCCGTCTGGAGCTGATACCTGCCGAGGAGGAGGGGCACAAAACCATCGTGGAGATCAAAGATATTGAATTCAATACACCCATTAAGGAGAGCTTCTTTTCACAGCAAAACATGAAAAGGGTTCGTTAAAACGGAATAATGTAAATAGATTATTACTGATGAAAAACCTGACAATTGCCTGGCGAAACCTCTGGCGAAACCGAAGGCGTACGATGATTACCTCAGCTTCGGTCTTCTTTGCTGTGGTGTTCGCGCTTTTCTTCAGATCCCTTCAGTTGGGTTCTTATGGACATATGTTCAGAAATGCCATTGAATCCTATACGGGATATGTGCAGGTACAACACAAGGACTTCTGGGATGAAAAGATCGTGGACAACACCTTTGCCTATGATGCCCGGGTGGACCAGCAGATCATCGATGATGAAAACGTGATCGCCACCATTCCTCGCTTTGAATCTTTCGCGCTGGCTTCCAGTGGTCCCCAAACTAAAGGGGTGCTGGTGATGGGGGTGGATCCTGTGAAAGAGCAGTACCTCTCCAAAATCTCTGACAAAATGGTCAAATTCAGATTGACCCCCGACGCTATACAGCGGATTAAGGAGGATCCCGATCTCCCCGAAAAGATAAAAGAGCTGACCGAACTGTTTGAGAATAATTCGTACTCTTCGGCATCCAGGCTCCAGTTGGATCTGGACATCACTGACAAGGAGGCCCTTGAGTGTATGCCCGCCATTGAACAACATACTCAATTCAATAACGGTTTGATCCAATCCGGTGAACCGGGAGTATGGGTGGGTGATCGCCTCTCCAAGTATCTGGAGCTGGGGATCGGTGATACCCTGGTACTGATCAGTCAGGGTTACCATGCCACCACAGCTGCAGGAAAATACGAAATCAAAGGTATTATCAAACTTCCTTTACCTGACATTGATAACAAGATCGTATACCTGCCTCTCGATATCTGCCAGACCCTTTTCAATGCAGAAGGGAACCTCACCTCTCTGGCAGTACATGTTCATGATAATGAAGATAAGGTGATCGTGGAAACAGTGGACCGGATCGGTCAGTTCCTTCCTGAAAACCAGCAGGTCATGGAGTGGAAAGAGATGAACGAACTGCTCGTCTCCCAAATGGATGCCGACAACAAGAGTGGAATAATCATGATAGCGATCCTGTACCTGGTGATCGCTTTCGGCGTATTTGGAACGGTGCTGATGATGACCGCTGAACGAAGACGGGAATTCGGAGTACTGGTGGCCATTGGCATGCAGAAACGAAAACTGGCCTCCATCATTACACTCGAGATGCTCTATGTGGGATTCCTGGGAATTCTGGGCGGGTGTGCGGTGGCCATACCGGTCATCTTGTATTTTGTGGGACATCCCATCATATTCAAAGGGGAGTTTGCCAAGATGTGGGATGATTATGGGTTTGAACCCATGCTGGTTTTTCAGGGTATCGACCTCTATTTTCTTTGGCAGATGTTCATCGTGGCCCTTATGGTATTCATTGCTATAGGCTACCCGGTGAGAAAGATATTAGGATTAAAAGTAGTAAACGCTCTGAGAGCATAACAACATAGTGACATGATCTGGAAAACAGCCTGGAAAAACGTGTGGCGAAACAAGATCCGCAGCCTGGTGGTGATCATATCGGTAACCATTGGGATCTTTGGAGGTGTCTTTGCAGTGGCCGTGATGAACGGTGCCATTCAACAGCGGGTAGATGCGGCCCTGAATCAGGAAATAGCCCATATACACATCAACGATCTTGAATTTCGCGACAATTACGACATGCAGCTAATCCTGCCCGATATTGAGGGAGTGATGGAAGCTATAAACAAGACCCCTGGAATTGAAGCGGTCACACAGCGTGTCGTGCTGACCGGGATGGCCAATACGGCCACTAAAAGTACAGGTGTTCAAATTGTGGGAATTGATCCCGCCTCGGAAAAGAAGGTCTTTACTCTATGGGAATCTACTCTGCCCGGTACCGGAGATTTCTTTGAAACAGAGAGTCGGCGAAATCTGGCCTACATCGGGCAGGACCTGGCCAAAGAATTGAATATCATCCGATATCGCATCGATGAGTCGATCCTGGATTCACTGGCCCGGATGGAGGTGCCAAGTGAAGTGCTGGATAAACTCGCTCCCTATATAGGATACAGGTTCAAAAGAGAGAAGGAGTTTAAAAAAGAGATGAAGCAGGTGCTTACCCTGAAGGAGCAACACGCCTATGCAGCCTTGATCAAGAATATGGCGTGGTCTTTCAGAGCCCGATCCAAAATGACCCTGACCTTTCTGGATAAGGACCAGATGCAAACGGGGGCCGTATTCCGAATTGCCGGGATCTTCGATGTGAAGAATAATATGTTTGAGATGGGTCAGGTGTTTGTCCGGCAATCAGACCTCTCCAAACTGACCGGTCTGGCTGAAAACCAGTTCCACCAGTTGATCCTGAGGGTAGACGAGCTGGATAGTACCGGAGAGATCAGCGAATCGCTTGCCAATGCGTTACCTGACCTGGAGGTATTGTCCTGGAAAAAGATCCAACCCGATCTGGCCATGATGACCGGGATGGTGCAGAAATTTTACGGGGTGTTTATGGGAATTATCCTGGCCGCATTAGCCTTTGGTATTGTAAATACTATGTTGATGGTGGTGCTGGAGCGCACCAAGGAGCTGGGGATGCTGACCGCCATCGGGATGAATAAGAAAAGGGTGTTTAATATGATCATGCTGGAATCGGTCTTCCTCTCCCTGGTTGGAGGTGTTGTGGGAATGACAGTGAGCCGGGTACTGATTGCCTTTACAGCTACCAACGGTATTAACTTTCAGGGGTATGAAGAGGGATTCGAAGCGATGGGTTATTCGGCGCACATTTATCCCGTCATCACACCCACCTTTTTCATTACGGTAACCGTATTGATCATCATCACAGGTATTCTCTCTTCCATATACCCGGCACTGAAAGCGTTGAAGCTTGATCCGGCCGACGCATTAAGAACAGAATAAGATCGAACCATATAAACAGAGTGCCATGAAAGTATTAGAAATCAAAAACGTACACAAGATATACAACAGCTCAGAAGTGAAGGTCCACGCTGTAAACGGGGTAACCATCGATTTTGAAAAGGGTGAATTCGCAGCCATTGTGGGTCCTTCCGGTTCGGGCAAAACCACCCTGTTGAATATGATCGGGGGACTGGATAAGCCTACTGACGGTGAGATCCTGGTAGACCAGACCAACCTGGCCCAACTCAAATCTTCCAGTCTGATCGATTTTCGCATGCGCAACATCGGATTTGTATTCCAGTCCTACAACCTGATCCCCGTGCTTACAGCCAAGGAGAACGTGGAGTTCATTATGAGTCTGCAGAAATGGAATAAGAAGGAGAGAGATCAGCGTACGCTGGAACTGTTGAGGGCAGTGGGACTGGAAGACCGTGTGCACAGCAGACCTTCCAAGTTATCCGGGGGACAACAGCAACGGGTGGCGGTAGCCCGTGCCCTTGCTTCCAAACCCAAGTTTGTACTGGCCGATGAGCCCACTGCCAACCTTGATTCCAAATCCACAGAAACTCTGCTGGATATTATGGAGCAACTCAACCGGGAGGAGGGTATCACTTTTATCTTTTCCACCCACGATGCCCGGGTGGTCAAGAAAGCGAGGCGGGTGATCACCATTGAAGATGGAAAGATCATTTCCGACGAGCAGAAAAACTGACCTGATCATGCAAAGTCGGTTTTGGCTTTTAACTCCTCTGATGGTTCTGGTACCCATCCTGTCCTTTGCACAGGAAAAGGTTACCCTGAATGGCTATATCTCCGACATGGCCACGTTGTATCGCACTCCCGATCACTGGTTCTGGGAAAACAGCCTCCATAACCGCCTCAACCTGAATCTCTACGCTACTGATTGGCTTTCAGGTACTGTCCAGCTGCGCAACAGAGCCATTACAGGAAACACCATAGTGAAGTTTCCTGGTTATACAGAGGGGTTGGATGGGGACCAGGGCTGGATCGATATGGCTTTTGTAGCCGATGGAGATCTTGGGGATAGCGCAGGATATGTGCTCACATCGATGGTGGACCGGTTATGGCTTCAATTTACATTCGGAAACCTGGAGATCAAGGCCGGCCGGCAACGCATCAACTGGGGACAAACTTTTGTCTGGAACCCCAATGATATCTTCAACAGTTACTCCTACTTCGAAGTGGATTACCCGGAAAGGCCTGGAAGTGATGCCCTTAGGCTCCAGTACTATACAGGGAATGCTTCCGCCATTGAATTGGCAGCTAAGGTTGATAGTGCCGACCGCTTCACAGCAGCTGGTTATTTCAGGTTCAATACCCTGGGATTTGATGTTCAGCTGCTGGGAGGTGTCTATCAGGAGGAAGATCTTGTGCTGGGTACCGGTTGGAGCGGTAATCTGGGTTCCTCCGCATTCCGTGGAGAAGCAAGCTATTTCAGGGACCTGAACCGGTTCCAGGACACCACCGGTTATCTCATGGCTTCCGCAGGATTCGACTACACCTTCTCCAACTCACTCTGGATCCAGGTGGAAGGATTGTATTCCTCCTTCGCCAAAGACCTGGATATTTATGGTTTGTTTCAAATCTTTTCCGGAAATCTTGATGTGAAAAACCTGGGCTTCACAGAATGGTCATTCTTCACCAGCCTCTCCTATCCTTTTACTCCGCTCTTCAGCGGAGGCTTTGCTGCCATCTGGTATCCCGACTGGAAAGGTTTCTATCTGGGGCCTTCGGTGGACTTCTCTCTCAACAGCAATTTTGACCTATCTCTGATCCTACAGCACTTTACCGCTGAGTTTGACAACCCCTTTGGAGATCCCACCCGGGAAAACAACACCTTTGGATTTCTCAGATTGAAGTGGAGTTTTTGACGGTTAATATTCCGGAAACTTCCCTTTACCAAATTGTTAAAAACTATCTCCATACTCCATTGATTTTTGCCCTTATTTAGTTGCTAACGAGTTATCTATTAAAAAATGGCAATATGGATGACGATCCAGCGACTATATTTAGAAAAGCAGTGCGGCAGGAATACCATTGGAATAATCGTGTGGTACTGATCACTGAGGATGAAGAGGTAAACTTTTTCTATTTGAAAACCTTGCTGCAAAAAGCGGATGCCCGTGTTCTCAGAGCAAAAAACGGGAAAGAAGCGGTGGATATCATTGCTCAGCACCAGGGAGAAGTTGACCTGATCCTCATGGATCTCAATATGCCTGTCATGGATGGATATGAAGCAATGCGGATTATCAAATCCCGGCACCCCTCCATTCCCATTATTGCACAAACCGCATATACCCTTGATAACGATCGCCATAAATGCCTGAAAGCAGGATTCAACGACTTCATCGCCAAACCTATAAACAGGGTGGCTCTATTCAGGATGGTTAACGAAAACCTCTCATGAGGGCTGTTGTTCAAAAGGTATCCGAGGCACAGATCACTATCAATCGCACAACAAAGAAGAAGATGGGGAGAGGACTGGTAGTCCTTCTGGGGATCGAAGAGTCTGACGGGACCCAGGATATCCAGTGGTTGAGTGGAAAGATAAGCAGGTTACGTCTGTTTCACGATGCAAACGGGGTGATGAATCTATCGGTGATGGATGTGGGGGGATCGGTGATGATTGTGAGTCAGTTTACCCTTCATGCCAGTACCAAGAAGGGAAATCGCCCCTCCTATATTAAAGCCGCTTCTCCTTCGGTTGCCATTCCACTCTATGAGACATTTATCGAGAAGATGGAAGACGACCTGGGACAACCGGTCACCACAGGAGATTTCGGAGCCTATATGCAGGTTAGCCTCACCAATGATGGTCCTGTAACCATCATGATTGACACCAAAAACAAGGAATGATGACCTTAAAGCAAGCGCAGGAGAAGGTAGATCAGTGGATCCGGCAGTTCGGAGTGCGCTACTTCAATGAATTGACCAACATGGCTATCCTGACTGAAGAGGTGGGGGAAGTAGCCCGCATCCTGGCCCGTACCTACGGGGAGCAATCTTACAGAACCGACCCCACAGAAGAAACTGAACCGTCCAAAGAGCCGTCAGATCCAGCAGTGATCCTTCCTTCAGAAACGTTGGCCGATGAATTGTCAGATGTTCTCTTCGTTCTGATTTGCCTGGCTAACCAGACAGGGATTGATTTGGAGGCGGCTTTTCATAAGAATCTGCAGAAAAAAACCACCCGGGATTTTGCCCGTCATCAACAAAATGATAAATTGAGGTAATCAAGATCCCGACTATGAAGTTCCTGTCCGACTATAACCTGACCGTAGATTCTTCAAAGGTTGAGCAATTATTGGAAGAGATACAATCCGGATTGCTTGCTACGCCAGACAAAGAAAAACTGAAGAAGATCTTCAGCCTGATTGATCTGACTACCCTCAGTGAGATGGACAATATTATGAATGTCACTCAGTTGTGCGAAAAGGTGAACCTTCAGGTTGAAGCCTATCCCTCTTTACCTGCTGTGGCGGCCATATGTGTTTTTCCGGAGTTGGTTTCAGTGGTGAAGGAGAAGCTGGAGAACCCATTGGTAAGCATTGCTTCCGTGGGAGGGGGATTCCCCTCTTCGCAGACCTTTACCAACATCAAAGTGATGGAAATTGAGCAGGCCATCCAGATGGGTGCTGATGAGATCGACCTGGTATTACCCGTGGGGAAATTTCTGATGAATGACCTGGATTATGTGGAGTATGAAATTCAGGTCATTAAAGAGCGTATTGGACACATTCACTTGAAAGTGATCCTGGAAACAGGAAGCCTGCAGGACCTCTCCCTGATCCGGAAGGCTTCATTTTTAGCCATTGGTTCAGGAGCTGACTTTATCAAAACCTCCACCGGAAAAGCGTCAACCGGAGCAACCCCACAGGCCATGATCGTCATGTGTGAAGCCATCAGTGACTACTATAATCGCACAGGGAAGAGAATTGGGATCAAACCGGCAGGAGGTATTTCCGATACACCCACGGCTCTCTTATATTATGCCATTGTGGAGCGGATTTTAGGGGAGGAATGGCTCAATTCGGAACGTTTTAGAATCGGTGCAAGCAGGCTAACAAACCGTCTTATGGCAGATATTTTTGACCAAGGGTCCGATTTTAGTTACTTCTGATCGTGTTTGGTATGATTAAATCCCTATATT
>CAZURA010000020.1:0-10779 GCA_964622985.1 uncultured Bacteroides sp.
AAAACAAACTTAACTTTAAAGAATCGTTGTCTGAAGGTGGGGAGTATTTAAATCAAAACCCACCCCGGCTGAGACACCCAATCCGATCTCAGCCGCATAGGAGAGTTCAAAATCGAGCTGAGGGGAGCGAGTATAACTGGTAAACAGGAAGTCAATATCCCCCTGAGCTTCTGCACTTCCTTTCAGCTCAGCTCCAATGGGAGACTCCTTCCCATCACTCTCCTTAAGGGTTAGGCCTAACCCGGCCTCAGCACCTGCATACCCGTGATAATTCAATCCAATGCTGTTAGAATAGGAAGCCAGCTGCACATAGGGGTTGTTGTCAAGAAGTGCAACACCCAGGTAGCGATGTAGTGGTGAATCGAGGAACTGGAAGGCTGAGCCGGCTAATACTATGAATTTGGCCAGTGCAATCCTGCCATCGTTGTTGGCATAATCGAAAATGAACTGATCTTTCATCAATGCATTCAGGTTTACCCCGATCTCAGCTTCAGCACCCGCTTCAATGGGTCCCAATGTAGCCTTGGCAGAAGCTCCCAGGTTGATCCCTCCACCCGCTTGAAATCCTCTCTCTAACAATAAGTTCACCGGTTGCTCCCCTGTACCGTGGTCTTCCACCATGACCCCGATAGATGCGCCCACCTCCTGTTTTAGTTCAATAATTGAAATCCCTTCTTTCAACCAGAGCTTTCCTCCCCACATTTTGGTGTAATCACGGGGGTAACGTTTCACCCTGAAATTCATCCTTTGATCGGGCGGATACGGGAGGGATTCAGCTCCGACCTGCATGATAGAGAAATTTGTCCCTGAGGAAGAAGTGCTCACCTTGTCCCACGGAATAGAAATCGACGCGATCCCTTTGTAATTGGTATAAAATGTATCCACTAGCTTATCCACAAAAACCTCGGCTCCATATACCGGATCTCGTGTAATCCGGTCAACGATCTTATAATACCTGTGTGCTGTACCTCTTGCCTGAATTTCAGATATATCCGGGTTCACATTAAACGTTATGGTATCCACCAAATAATCGATGGTCCACTTCCGTAAATGGATATCAATTCGGCGAGTAGTATCTCTTTGAATTTCAATGTTTTCATAGGCAGTATCATGATGGAGCGGTGCAAACGTATGCAGCGTATACCCATAACCGGGATACACATTGGAAATATAATAAGAACCATCGCTTTTACTATATACGTTCCTTTCTTTCTTCCCTATCAGCTTTACCAATGCGTTTGGTATCTTCTCCCCATCCAGGTTTTTCACAGTATCCATCAACACGGAACTCACCAGCTCCAGTACATCATCAGACTCCTCTTCGAAGGGATTAAAAGTGATGTTGTCATCAATCCAACATCCGTTACCATTCGGATTGGAAGTGGGATTAAACGGTCCCTGCTTTCCATACCAGTAGTTATTTGTCGCATCGATAACCAGCTCCGTGGCTCTTTGTGGTTCCACATTTTTTATTCCGTAATGACTTTTAGACAGCAAGAATGAGGAGTTGTGTATGGTACTTTGATAACTATCAGTAGGCTTAAAAAGGAACATAATCCCATGTCTGTACAGGCTGTTAAAGAGGCAGTTGTCCAGTTGAGCACTACCAGATACTCCGGCTCTGATCCTAAGAACCGCTGAAGAGTCAGGGATAGCATTACCTGTCGAGGGATCTGAGTATAACCCGCCGTATTTAAACACGCAGTCATCTATGTCAAAATTACTCCCCTCAATGTATCCCCAATCACCTGCCATCGGGTCCCGATCATTTCCAAAATAGGGCTCGTAATCGTACCTGTGGTCATACTCCGATGTAAACACGGCTGGCTCTGTATCATCCCAGTTATGAACATAAAATGTGCACACGGAATCCAGGAAGATATATGGCTTCCTGATGTTCTCCGTGTAATATTTGAACTTCACCAGTGTACCCTCTTCCATATAGACATCCAATCCATGAATTCTAAGGGGATCCGTTACAAGGTAGGGAATAGAAAGTTTCCGCCAATCGAGGTAGTAGTTCATCGGACCAGGAGTAACATCCCCCTCAACTACCACCACATCTCCACCCAGGGCAAAATAGTTATGACCATTATTGTCCAGTAGGTTCCCCTCAAACTTCTCGATAAAAAAATTCTCATCTTCACTGTCCTTGTAATCAACAGTCATCTTCAGACCATTGAAAAGGATCGGGTAACCGGTATGTCCTTGTACTGTAGTTTGACTGAGTCCGCAATTGGACGAGGTAAGCAATATCCCGTGGGCAGAGTTCGTGATTCGTGAGCTACGGATCCTTGCACATCCCATCCGAATTGCCGCTCCTTTGGAATAGCTAAAATCACAATAGTCGATAACAGCCAGTTGGTCATCGGTTGCAGTCTCATCCCTGAATGTGACCATGGGGTATAGCTCCGGTGAGGTGATCGTATCAGGATTCCTTCCTCCGCCATATCTGAATGTGGTATATTGCAAAAAAGCCGTTTCCGTGACGATTTCCGGACCGCTGAATTGAATATACCCCCAGTCACCAGGTCTGGGAATGGAAAAGGTACTATCGCCATTCAGATCTCCCATAGAGTCATCCCTCTCACTGGTAAAGACAACGGAGTCGCTTGGGTCACCCAGTGACCACAATGCGCCATCAACTTTTATATAGCTCTTTTTTGCCGGATCGGGATGGTATCTGAACATGACCACTGTACCAGCTTCCAGGGTAAGATATCCTTCAGGCTGTATAATTAATGAATTTGAAATAATATAGGGTGAACCTGTTTTGGTCCAGGTAACGTTCTCAGAGATTGTATCAGGGGCATAGGTCTGGGCTGAAAGGCTAAGAGACACCGTTAAAAGTGCTATCGAGATAAGTTGGCGGAAGGATTTCATGGTATCGGTTGGATTTGTTTGGGTTGTGTGTCTGAAGGTTAGTATAAATAAATGTAAGGAGATACCCCCAGAATCACAAAAAGTGGTGAACAACTTTATCAAGTGGTATTTAGGTAAGATATTTTGATCTTCTGACAAACATTTTTATCTTTGCAGTCCGTTTTGAAAAAAGCGAGGAGATCGAAAACAATTAGACGATGAAAAAAGAGATACACCCAAAGAATTACAGGCTTGTTGCCTTCAGGGACATGTCCAATGGATTTACATTCGTTACCAAGTCAACCGCACCCTCCAAGGAGAAGGTTAAACTTGAAGATGGAAATGAATATCCACTCATCAAACTGGAGATTTCCAGTACTTCCCATCCTTTTTACACCGGAAAAATGAAACTGGTGGATACGGCAGGACGTGTGGACAAGTTCATGAATCGTTATAAGACACATCTGGATAAGAAGAAAAAATAGAAGGAACATCACTCCTTTACTGAAGCCGTCTCACCTGTGGGACGGCTTTTCTTTTCTCCCCCTCCCCCATTTTTTTAAATATGAATACCCATAGTGGTTATTATGTGAGTTGCCTTAGCCGCTGCTTTGCAGCGGGTTCAGCAGCGATATAATAACCACGAAAGGGCTTTTTCCGTATATTTAAAATAAAAAAGATGCATCTGATCCTGTTTGACGATCACTCCTGGGACAACCTGTTGCCACTTACCTTTACCCGGCCTATTTCCGATCTACGTGTTGGTATACTAACCATTGCAGAAAAATGGGAAAAAGAGCTTGAAAGCAAGTCCACCTCCCTTACACGGGAATACCTTCGGGGAAAATTTCCCTGCCAATCAGGTGATGACAATCTCATGATCAACGGATCCCTCCTGCCCGACATTGCGGTACTGAGTGCGATTCAGGATTTACAGAATGGGGACGCTCTGTCGAAAGAGGGAACATTGCTTGCAGTCAGAACCGGGAAGCTAAATATGGATCAGTTCCTCCCGTCACAGTACTTAAACAGTTCTGCTGAATATCCGGGAGAGGTTTCACTGGTGGACTTTCCATGGAAGATCTTTAGCCTGAACGGACAGGAAATTGAAGCCGATTTTACCAGAATTACTCAGGGCAGGAGCAGTGAACCACTGAGTGAGACGGTGCGTGTGATTGAGTCTGACAAGGTTTTTGTGGAGCCTGGTTTCCAGGGAGAGCACATTACCCTGAATGCATCCCTTGGCCCGATATACCTGGGACCAGGCAGTGAGATTATGGAAGGCACACACATTAGGGGGCCTTTTGCATTGTGCGAAGGGTCCGTGGTGAAACTGGCAGCCAAGATCTATGGTCCTACCACCATCGGCCCCTACAGCAAAGTGGGTGGAGAGATCAACAATTCAGTGATTCAGGCCAACTCCAACAAAGCGCATGATGGATTCCTGGGTAATTCGGTGATTGGAGAGTGGTGCAACCTGGGTGCCGATACCAATAACTCCAACCTGAAGAATAATTACGGTGAGGTGAAGATCTGGAATTATGCCAGAAAAGGCTATATCAGAACGGGTCGCCAGTATTGCGGCCTGATAATGGGTGACCATTCCAAGAGCGGGATCAATACTATGTTCAATACGGGAACTGTGGTGGGAGTTTCGACTAATATCTTTGGGCCCGGATTTCCGGATAATTTCATTCCTTCATTCAGCTGGGGTGGAGCAGGCGGATTCACTACATACCGAATAGATAAAATGATAGAAACAGCTGCTTGTGTGATGGAACGAAGAGAAATGAACCTTTCACAAGAGGACATAGCCATCCTGAACCATATCTTCAACAATTCCATTGATCTCAGGAAAGCTACGGGAGTTTGATTGCCTATTTGATGAGCAGTTCGTCGAAGTCTTCTGCGAGCTTTATACCCCGATCCCAGTCATACAGCGTGAGTCCCCGCAGGTCGAAATAATAATTCCAGTAATTTCTCAGTGCCTGCACAAAACCTCTACGGGCCACATCCTTTTCTTCCAATGCGTCTTTCAATTGAAGTACATCGATCTTTCCAATTAAAAACCGCTGTTTGGTCACCTCGTAACTCAAATCAGCTATGGTGTCAGCTTTTGACGCTATGGCTACCTGGTCATCCTGCAGATTGAACTGCATTACCTGAAGAAATACGGTCTCATTGAATTCGATCTGAGACTGCTGAACGTCTGTCTTCACCACCTCTTCTGCCGACTGAGCCATACGGTATTGTCCCCTTCCCAAGCCCCAATCCAGTATGGGTACCTGAACTCCAACCTGGATCCGTTGCTGATTAATGGGATTCTGATAGGCTGCAGCCAGTTCCTCAGCATTCTGAGTAAGCCCCAACTGTGCAAACAGGTCGGCTCGCACACCTTTCTGTGACCTGGCTTCTGCTACCTGGCGCTGGGCCTCAAGCAATCGTCGTTCCATATTCAGAATTTCCGGATTATTGGCTTTTGCTTCATCCAGGGTACGACCATAATCCATTTCGATGTCAGGAATGTGGCTAGGCAGGATCAACTCCAGATTTACCCGCTCGTTAAACCCTAAAAATGACCTCAATCTTGATTTACGCAGTTCCAGATCTATGGTGGCTTCATTCAAGGCTGCTCCCGCATTTAGATAGCTCAATTCCATTTGCAACAGCTCATTCTCCGCAATAGTTCCCAATTGATACCGGCCTTTGGCAATCTGAAACAGGGTATCGTTATTGGCATAGTTCTTCTTGGTAATTTCCAGGTTGATCTGAGCCAGCGCGAGGTCGAAGAAACGTTCTACTGTCACTTGGCTCACTCGTTCCATCGCATTGATATAGTTCAGTTTGGCCTCCTCGTACTTCATGGGTTCGATCTTTCGGTCCCACCTCAGGGAGTTATACCCGTTGATGGGTTGAAAGAAACCAATGGTTACAGGATAGGCCAGGTAGGTGGTAGGTGGTTCATCACCGAAGTTATCGTTTCTCTGAAGTTGGGATGAGACAAATACCCTTCCTCCGGTTAATCCGATGTTCTGGTTCAACTGCATGTCGAGTGCCGTTTGCATATTTGATCTGGATACGAATTTCTCCGACCCATCGGGCTGGGTTACACTCTCCATGGTATTATTCAGGGAAGGGATCGTTGCTTCGAGGGACAGACCTGGTCGAAATCGGGCCAGGTGGGTTCTGAATTCCCAGTAGCTGCTTCGAAATTGATGCCTCGACATCAGGGCCATGAGTGATTGATCCTTGGCAATTTGGATGACTTCGGGAAGGGTAAGTACCTTCTCCTCCATATTGGCTGTTTGTTGCCCCGTTAATGAAAGACCGGCTGAAAGTGCTATAGTAAGTAAAGAAGTGCGAAACATGTTATTCATACCTTAAAGATTCGATGGGATCCTTTTCCGATGCCCGCTTTGCAGGGGAGTATCCGAATATCACACCCACCGATGCTGATACAACAAATGAGATGACCACGCTAATAGGCGTGACTATGGTGAGGATATCGGCAAACCGTGTAATCAGCGCAGAAGAGACAATACCAATGATTACTCCTATGACACCACCAATTACGCTAATCAATACCGCCTCTGCCAGGAACTGAACCACTATATCCATTTTCTGAGCTCCGATAGCCAATCTCGTCCCGATCTCTTTGATGCGTTCCATCACCGATGCAAACATGATATTCATGATCCCGATGCCACCCACCAGAAGAGAAATACTGGCAATGGCACCCAGTACGATGTTAAAAATGTCTTTGGTACGCTGTTCCTGCTTCAACAGCAGCTCAGGTACCGTGATCTCAAAATCCTTCACCTCTTCGTGCCTTCTCATCATCATTCTGGCGAGCATTTCCGTGGAGGGGGACAACTCACTCGATTCATTCACCTGTACAATGATCCGATCCAGTTGATGGTAGTTGGAGCTTGTGTTCTGATCGGGACTAAAACTAAATGCCATGCCACGTCCGAAAAAGCTGACACCTTCACTCCCCTTGATCCGGGAAGCCACCAGGGCTCGGTTCTGATACCTCATCAGCATGGCCTTTGCCGGCACGTAAATGTTATCGTTCATCACATTGACCCCTATGTTTTCAAAGCGTGTCAGGTCCACTTCGTTCTTTTCCAGTACTCCGACTACTTTCAACCACACTTTGTCAAACTTGATATACGAACCAATCGGATTCTCCTTGCTGAAGAATTTATTCTTAATATTTGCCCCTATGATACATACCGGGATCCCATTTTCTTCCTGGTATTCATTGAAAAATGCCCCCTGCTCAAGGGGAAGGTTGAAAATGTCAAAATAATCCCTGGAGATCCCCAGCAGCTTGGCACTGGCTCTCTTTCCCCCTTTTATCACAAAACTGTTCAGGGTAATCTCAGGGGAAGCCATCCTCACGGTGGGAAGTACCTCCCTGATCGCTTCCACATCCTCCAGGGTCAATCCCGGAGAGAATCTCTTCTTTTGCTTATTCTCTCCGTTCTCCTCTGAATTCTCTCCTGATGCAGGTTCTACGATGGGTGTGATCATGATATTATTCACACCCACCATCTTGATCTGCTCAAGGATCTCCTGCTGTGCTCCCCGCCCTATGGCCAGCATGGTGATCACAGCCGCTACTCCGAATATGATGCCCAGTGCGGTGAGTATACTTCGCATCTGGTTTGCCAAAATGGACTCAATGGCAATGACTATATCATGTAAATACCTGCTCATGTTTACCCCTGTGTTCTCTTAACCTGACCCCCTGATGGCCTGCCTTGAGGCATTCCAGGAAAGCTCCTTGGCATCTTCTGCTTTTGTTTCATCAACTCTTGTTGCTCCAGCCTTCGCTGTTCTTCTTCAGCTTTTCTGCGTTTGATTTCATCGATCAAAGCCAGCCCTGTATATTCAAAGCTCTCCGGATTGTCAGGCATGGAGAGATAGAGCCGTTCCCTTTTTTTCAGGCCCATCTCTACGATAATGTTGTTCTCATTGGATTCACCCAGTACCACGATCTGCTTTTTCCTGGCCCGGGTGAAGACAAAAGAGAGGCTGTCGTTGGCATGGACTGCTTCCAGGGGTACAAAAAGGACGCTGTCCAGCACCTGTGTGATCACTTCATTACTGGTGGTCATGGAAGGACGCAGGATCGTATCATGTTCATTCAGTTCTATCCGAACCTCAAATACTTTGGCATCCGTATTGGGCAGTTGCTGTCCGATATTGGCCACCTCTATCACCTCTCCGGTAAAATTCTTTTCCGGGAAGGCATCCACTCCAATGTTTACCTTCTGTCCCTCGTTCAGTTTACTGATATCAATTTCATTCACATAAGTCATGGAGATCATTGAAGAAAGATCCGGTAATGTGGCTACCGCCAGGTCCCAGGTGTTGATCTCCGTACCTGCTGTACGCTTCTGCCCGTTCCAGTCCTTTTTATAGATCACCATTCCGTCGGAAGGTGCCATGATATCAAACTGGGACATCACGGCTTCCATATCCACTTTGCTCCTGCGCTGTCTGGCCAGGTTAATCTCGGACTCACGCATTTCTGCCTCTGCCTGCTTTACCTTAAGGCCATAGTTCTTCTTAGCCTGCTCATAGGCCCGGGTGGCCTTTTCCAATTCAATCTGCGCTTGACGAATTGTGGCCGGAGGTTCAAATTGAGACTGTTCCAGAGTGATTTCGGCTTCCTCCATAGCAAAATTGAGATTAATCAGATCATCTCTTAGCTGGCGGAGTTGCATGGTGGTATCCAGTTTAGTACGCATATATTCCGATTCCTGTTTCTCCAATTCATCGAGAATATCTTTCAGCGAGTTGTCCGCCTCTGAACGGTCAAGGGTAGCTACCCAATCGCCTGAATCAACCACGGTGCCTTCCGGAATCAAGTCCTGGATCTTAACCCTGTAAATCCTCAAATGCCTGCTTCGTAATGAGGAAGGAGCCTTGATCTCAGTTTCTCTGATAGCCTGGAGTTCACCAGTAACCATCACAGCAATTTCGAATTCTCCATACTGAACCTCTGTTTCAAGCACAATCTCTTTCTCCTTCCCTGACATCACCGAATAAACGACCAGAGCGGCGATGAGTGTCACAGGGATTATAATAGCTAATAAGGTTCTTCTCTTCATGGGTTTATGTATAAATTAATTATGATATCAATTGCTCAATAATCGACATAGCCTGACCTGCAATCTGGTTAGCCTTTTCAGGATCCTGCGCCTCAGCGTAGAGCCTGATTATAGGTTCGGTGTTGGATTTGCGAAGATGTACCCAACCTCCGGGCATATCCACTTTTACACCATCCACTGTGTTTATGTCAAAATCCGCATACTCCTTTTTAAATGCCTCCAGCACCTGGTCCGCATCCGCCTGTTCCGTCAGCGTGATTTTGTTCTTTGAAATGTAATAGTCGGGATAACACTTCCGCAAATCGCTACATGTCAATCCACTTTCAGCCAGATGTGTGAGAAATAGAGCAATACCCACCAAGGCATCCCTGCCATAGTGTAAGGCCGGATATATGATTCCTCCATTCCCCTCTCCTCCGATCACGCATTGGTTCTCTTTCATGGCTTCAACCACATTAACCTCTCCCACAGCAGACGGGAAATAGGATTGTCCGTGCCCTTCGGTCACATCCCTCAGGGCCCTGGTGGAGGAGAGGTTTGAAGCTGTATTCCCAGGCGTTCGTGACAGAATATAGTCCGCTACTGCTACCAGGGTGTACTCCTCACCAAACATGGATCCGTCTTCACACACAATGGCCAGCCGGTCTACATCGGGATCCACCACAAATCCCACATCTGCTTTCTCCCGTTTCATGGTCTCAGAGATCTCCGTAAGATGCTCGGGCAGGGGCTCAGGATTATGAGGAAATTCACCCGTAGGCTCACAATACAATTCAACCACCTCCTCAACACCCAGTTTTTCTAGTAAGCGAGGCAGGACAATCCCACCCACGGAATTCACACAATCCACTACCACCCGGAATTTTTTCCTTTTTATTTTCTCCACATCCACCAGGTCCAGTTCCAGTACCTGCTGAATGTGTTTGACATCCATTCCATCAAATGGTTTAATCACGCCCAGCTTTCGAACCTCAGCATAACTGTAATCATTGGACCTGACCTTTTCCAGGATGGCTTTCCCGTCCTCTGCAGATAGAAACTCTCCTTTTCCATTTAACAGTTTAAGTGCATTCCACTGGACCGGATTGTGACTGGCAGTGAGGATAATACCCCCATCTGTGCCGAGGTCAGTGACAGCCATCTCCACAGTTGGCGTTGTGGCTAAACCCAATTGGTAAACATGTAACCCCATGGCAGAAAGGGTAGCCGTCACCAACTGTTCCACCATTGGTCCTGATATGCGCGCATCCCTGCCCAGTGCAACCTTGGGTTGTTCCTTGCCTGAATCAGACTTCAGCCAGGAGGCATATGCTGATGTAAATTGTACCGTATCTATGGGAGTTAATCCCTCTCCCGGGATTCCTCCGATAGTCCCCCTAATCCCTGAAATAGAAATAACTAAACTCATTGTTTGTCAGGATAAAAGTGAAAGAAATACTGGATTTTTAAAACGGTATTAAAGTTAAAACTATTATTCCAAGAATGTTTCTTATTTAGCTGTATCTTTGTATGCTTTAACAAAAATTAAGAATCAATACGTTGAGTAGACCGGGATCACATAAGAAGAGAGCATTTTCAGGCTCTCGAGAAGGAAAACCAGGAAGTCCCAGAGCGGGTATGCCTGAAAAGAGAGGCAGGAAAAAGTCTGAACAAAGTGGCACTACTTTGCCTGAACGAAGAGGCAGTGAGAAACCTGAACGAAGAGGCGGCGAGAAGACTGAACCAACCGGCAGCCAGACAACTAGCAGAAGAGGACGCAATAAGCAAGCAGAAACCCGCAGACGGATGAATAAAA
>CAZURA010000020.1:10789-51017 GCA_964622985.1 uncultured Bacteroides sp.
GGATTTGTTAATGCTGTAAGTAGAGGAGCGGTTATGCCTGAAATTAGAGGCAGGTATAATCCTGACCTAAGTGGCTGCTAGTTCCCTGAACGAAGAGGCAGCGAGAAACCTGACAGAAGAGGCGGCGATAAGTTTGAAAAAACCAGACGTACTACAAAGAGTAGTGGAGGAAGGAAAAAGGAAGGAGAGGAGCTGATACGCTTGAATAAATATGTAGCTGCATCGGGGATCTGCTCCAGGCGCGAAGCTGATCAGCTGATCACAGCAGGATTGATCTCAGTGAACGGAAAAACTGTCACCGAGTTGGGAACCAAAGTAAAGCCTGATGACGATGTGAAGTACAATGGCCAACGCCTCCGGAATGAACGTAAAATATACCTGTTACTGAACAAACCCAAGGACTTTGTGACCACCACTGACGATCCCAAGGAGCGTAGGACAGTTATGTTGCTGATTAAAAATGCCTGTCGTGAACGGATCTATCCGGTGGGTCGTCTTGACAGGAACACCACCGGTGTATTGCTATTTACCAATGATGGTGAGATGGCCAAGAAGCTGACACATCCCAGTCACAACAAAAAAAAGATCTATCATGTGTTCCTGGATAAGAATATATCGGCATCAGACCTGAAGAAGCTGACAGATGGAATCACTTTGGAGGATGGGTTTATCCAGCCCGATGCAATCAGTTACGTCAGCTCGGAACATAAAAGAGAGGTAGGATTGGAGATCCATTCGGGAAAGAACCGTATTGTGAGGCGTATGTTCGAATCCCTGGGGTACAGGGTAAGCAAACTGGACCGGGTCTATTTTGCCGGTCTCACTAAAAAAAATGTGGCCAGAGGAAAATGGAGGTTTCTCACCGACAAGGAGGTCCGCATGTTAAAGATGAACGCATACGAGTAGGGTCATGGCACACAAATCGGGATATGTGAATATTATTGGCAAACCGAATGTGGGGAAATCGACCCTCATGAATGCCATGGTGGGAGAAAAGCTCTCCATTATCACTTCCAGGGCTCAAACCACACGTCACCGGATCCATGGGATCCTGAACAATCCTGAGTACCAGATCATTTTCTCCGATACCCCGGGGATACTGGATCCAAGCTATAAGTTACAGGAAAACATGCTTAAAGCAGCTCGATCGGCCCTTGTGGATGCAGATGTGCTGATCTACCTGACGGAGATGAGTGAAAAGCCCGATCCGGAAGATGCATTTATTCAGAAACTATCCCGTATCAAGGTCCCCGTCCTACTGGTGATAAACAAGATCGATTTGAGTAATCAGGAGAAGGTGAAAGAGATGATGGAGCAGTGGTCCCAGGTGCTACCCGGAGCAGAAAAGATTCCCATTAGTGCTTTGGAGAATTTTAATGTGGATTTTGTTTTCAACCGGATACTTCACCATCTGCCCGAGTCACCTCCCTATTATCCCAAGGATGCTCTGACTGATAAATCGGAACGTTTTATTGCCGGTGAGATGATCAGGGAGAAGATATTGCTTCATTACAAACAGGAGATCCCCTATGCAGTGGAAGTGGAGATTGAATCGTTTAAGGAGGATAAAAAACTGATCCGCATAAGCGCCTTGATCTATGTGGAAAGGGATAGTCAGAAGGGAATACTAATCGGAAACGAAGGTAAAGCGCTGAAAAAAGTGGGAAGAGAATCCCGGCTGGATATGGAAGCCTTCTTCCGGAAAAAGGTATTCCTGGAACTCAGAGTTAAAGTGAAGAAGGATTGGAGAAACAATGAACGGATGATTAAAAAGTTCGGGTACCATTAAAGCAGAGTTGGATATGGGAAATATCGTCGCCATAGTAGGAAGACCCAATGTGGGTAAATCCACCTTTTTCAACCGACTCACCGAAACCAGGCAGGCTATTGTGGATGAAGTGAGCGGGGTAACCCGCGATCGTCACTATGGCAAGGTCATTTGGAACAGGCACGAGTTCAGCATCATCGATACAGGCGGATATGTGACCAATTCCGATGATGTTTTTGAAGAGGAGATACGTAAACAGGTGATCCTGGCCATAGAAGAGGCAGATACAGTTGTATTCCTGGTGGATGTAACGTCAGGTATCACAGACCTGGATGAAACCATTGCCGGAATGTTTCGCAAAATCGATAAACCGGTGTTGCTTGTGGTAAACAAAGTGGATAATTCTGAGCGATTGTATGATGCCTCGGTTTTCTATGGACTTGGACTGGGAGACTATCATGCAGTCTCTTCCATCAATGGAAGTGGAACCGGAGATATGCTGGATCAACTCACTTCTACCTTTAAGGAGGTAGAGGTGGACGAGGATGAGGAGATCCCGAAAATTGCAGTGGTGGGCCGGCCCAATGTGGGGAAATCATCTCTGATCAATGCACTTATCGGGGAGGACCGAAACATTGTCACACCCATTTCGGGCACCACCCGGGATTCCATTCACACGCGATATACCAAATACAACCATGACTTTTACCTGGTAGACACGGCGGGTCTGAGGAAAAAAGGGAAAGTGAGAGAGGACCTGGAGTTCTACTCGGTCATGCGTTCGGTGCGAGCCATTGAACATGCCGATGTATGTATCCTTCTCATTGATGCCACATTGGGTATTGAAGGACAGGATGTGAACATCTTCCACCTGATCGAACGAAACTGGAAAGGGGTTGTAGTCCTGGTCAACAAATGGGACCTGGTAGAGAAGGAGACCCAAACCATGAAGCAATTTGAGGCGAAGATCAGGAAACGGCTCGAACCATTTGATGATGTCCCGGTACTGTTTGTCTCGGCCCTTACCAAGCAACGGATCCACAAGGCGCTGGAAACCACCATTGAAGTGTTTGAAAACCGAAAGGCCCGAATATCCACATCCAGATTAAATGAGGTGATGCAGCAGGCCATACAGGATTACCATCCCCCTGCTGTCAAAGGTAAATATGTACGTATCAAATATGTTACTCAGTTGCCTACCCATGCCCCGGCTTTTGCATTCTATTGTAATCTACCCCAATACGTCAGAGAACCTTACAAGCGCTATCTGGAGAATCAGCTCCGCAAACACTTTAATTTAACCGGAGTTCCCATACGTGTATTTATGAGAAAAAAATAGGCAAGATTTTTGTAGTATTGTAAAGTATGAGAAACATTTCGGCCATCATAGCTCTTCTGTTGATCCATCTGGTCTCCTGCAATACGATTTCGCCGGAATATCCCGACGAACCAGTTATTGATTATCAGAGTTTCAACCTTTTTATTACTATAGATCAGCTGAATAATAAGACCTTGATAGGAGAGCTCTCCTTTAGCTTTACTGACGGAGATGGGAACATTGGTTTACACCCTTTGCCTGACACCATGGGATTGACTCTTCCCGACACCATGATATATAACTTCTTCCTTCAATTATATGATTTACAGGGATATGAATATGTAGAGGTCCCTAAAGAAGAAGGCGGAGTACTGAAGTATCGTATCCCTTATCTGGACAACCAACCATTAAGTGGAACCCTTGATCTGGAGATCTCCTATCCGGTGATCGTACACGATACGATTTATTACACCTTTTATATTATGGACAGGGAGTTTAACCGCAGCAATACAGATACCACGGATGTGATAGTTTTGAGTGGAATCAACCTGGAAGAGTTCTAAAGCATCTAGAGCTTAATTCCCATAAACAATACATCATCAACCTGCTCCAGATCCTCCTTCCAGAGGAAGAAGTTGCTTTTGATGTAATTGTACTGCTCATCCATAGGTTTGTCATGGATATCTCTCAACAGATTCTTCAGCCTTACCATTTTGAACTTTCGCCCCAGAGGTCCTCCAAATTGATCGGGATATCCATCGGAGAACATATATATGATATCTCCCTTGTTCAGCATGTACTCCTGGTCAATAAATTCTTTCTCCTCCAACTTATCCTCATCCAGCTGCCCGCCTATGGAGCTCCTGCTGCCCTTTACATAGATCTGTTCACCTCCTGAATAGATGATCACGGGCCGCATGGCCGAACTCACCGTGAATTTGTAATTGCTCATATCCACCTCGGCAACGATAATATCCATACCATCGTTGGATCCGTTGGTCTCCACATTCTGGTTCAGTGCCTCTCTCACCTCATTGTCAAGTGTAGTGAGAACCTGTGAGGGTTTCTGAATTCCGGTCCGCAGACAGATATCCTTGATCAACGTGGTACCGATCATGGACATAAATGCTCCCGGTACCCCGTGACCTGTTGAGTCAGCACAAACCACCATAAACTTATTTTCATCTATCTTTTCGTACCAGTAGAAGTCCCCGCTGACAATATCCCTGGGCTGGTAAAACACAAAGCTGCCTGAGAAGGCATCATGCAATTTCTTGATGGGGGGCAGGATGCTGGCCTGAATCCGCTGTGCGTAATTGATGGAATCGGTGATGTCCCGGTTCTTGATCTCAATCTCCTCCTTTTGCATGACTACTTCACGTGTCCTTTCATCCAGCTGCCTCTGCAAATACTCCTGGATGGCCTTCTGGTTTCGTTCTCTGATCTTAAAAATGACAAATATGATGGCCAGTACGAGCAGGATGGAGGAGACAATGAACCACCACGCTTTCCAGATGGGGATCTTCACCGAAATGTTCAGAGAAAGTGGATCCACTGAACAGTTCCCGTTTCCGTCACAAGCTCTAACTTTGAAAGTAAAATCCCCATCCGCTATGGGAAAGAATGCCCAGTCAAGATTAGTGTATTCGGTCCACTCGTCCTGGAATCCCTCCAGTTTATACTGATAGGTCACCTGTTCCGGATTGCTCAGATTGATCCCTACGAAGTCTATTCGAAGCCTGTATTTGTCATACTTTAACTTGATATCTTTAGATGGATCGTAAGATTGTTCAGAAATTTCCACGGACTTGAAACTGAGTTTCGGGGCCACAGTATCTTCCTTGGCCTGATATGCGTCATAGAATATAAGTCCTTCGGTGGACCCCATATACATCTTTCCACTCTCTGAAGTAGCCATGGCATTATCAAGAATATCAGAGGAAAATCCTGATTTTTTTCCAAACGTACGAATGGACTCTGCCATCGGATCGATGCGACTTAATCCTTCCCTGTGACCCACCCAGATATACCCGTTTGGATCAATCCCTAGTGCATAGGTATACTCCGATTTCAAACCTGCATCGATACTAAACCAATCGAGTGTCTCATCGTTGAAGTTGAATTTGAATACTCCGTTTCCATCGGTTCCCGCCCAGATGATACCGTCCTCACCTTCCACCAGTGTTTTAAACTCCACCGGGAGTTTTTTAGTAATGAGGAACTGCTTGTCTGAATTGACACTCCACAAACCTCTGGTCTCTGTAGCAATCCACGCAATGCCCTGGTGGTCCACCAGGATATCATTAATCTTATTATGTGGCAAACCATTGGCAGTGGTACGGGAAACTCGCCTGCCCGTTTCCGGATGGTATGAATAGACTCCATTGTTGGTGGCCACAAACAGGCTGTCACTATTTCCATCAATGGCATTCACGATATTCTCCAACGAGTTTCTTGCAACCACCAGAGCTTCAATCTGCGAGCTGCCCCGCCTTTTCAAATATAATCCACTTCGTTCCGTGCCAATATACAGGTCTCCGCCCTGATCTACATAAAGAGCTGTTACCCGGTCCTCCGGCAGTCCATTATCTGTATCCAGAAATATCGCTGACTCCAGCTGATCATTGGAAATAAGAGCAATCCTTCCCACGCCTCCAAACCAACGATCCTCCCCATCGATATACACCGCACTTATATCCTGAAGCTGCTCCTCTTCCCACAGGCCAAAAAAGGTGAATGCCTGGTCGCGTAACACAGCAATACCACTTCCCTGGGTCGAAAACCACTGGTTCCCTTCCTCATCAATAAACACCTCATTAATACTGTTGTTAGGCATTCCCTTTGCTTTGTCGAACAGTACGTAAGTTCCCGGATTCCCAGATTCATCCACTTCAAGACGATAGAGGCCCTTTCCGAAATCGGTGATCCAAACCCGTCTCTCTCCATCGAAAACAATAGAGGTGATCCTGGCATATTCCAGGCCCTGATCGATACCGATCTTCTGGACACTGAAGTCTTGCGGATTATAACCCTTGCCAGTAACACGGAACAATCCTTCATCATCGGTCCCCACCCAGTATTGATCTGGAAGAACAGCCGGAACGATCTCTGTAACAGGAAGGTATTCAAGGTCAGGAATAATACCTGTCTCAATATAGGTATTCAGGTTTTCATCAAACCTGTAAATACTTAATCCCATGTCACTTCCCACCAACAGATTTTCGTCGGCTGTGATCTGAAAAGTACTATGAAATTTACCGGCAAAGGGATCTGATGAATCATCAGGGTTTCCAGAGTAGGTAATCTGCAATTCAGGATTAAATATGGTAATCCCACTTTGCTGACTAAGCACCAGGATATTGCCTTTACGATCTTCCCGAATGGTCTTCACAGCAGAACGGGATTGACCTCCAGGATCCATTAACCTGAACCGGTCATCCACAAGAATGGAGATATATCCGTTGTCATGTCCAAACCACAACCTGCCCCTGGAATCAAGAAAACTTGTGGAAGCGATACTCAGTGGAATGGAATCTCCCTCAAAATCCTGCTTGAACTCTATACCGTCAAATCTGCAAAGACCCTGACCTGTTCCAATCCACAAGAATCCCTTCTGATCCTGGTTTATGGTGTAGGCAAAATTATCACAGAAACCTTCAGAGAGGCCGAAATCTATAAATTGGTAAGACTGTGCGGATCCATTTATGGCAATCAAAATAAGAAGGATCAGACCGGGTAACCTTTTCACTATCAAATTGTGATTTTTGTCAGTCCTACGAATATAATGAAAATATGTTCAAGGATAACCTCAGCTGATGGTTATTACTCTATAGGCACAAACTCTATCTCACCCTGGTATTTGGGTACACCTCCGAGCGGTATAGTATAGAAACGTAAAGTTTCATCGTATTGGTTTCGAACATTGACCACCACATTATTATTCTTAATCAAAGGATTGGCTTTCGAAAAACGAAAATCAAACGAGGTCCCAATCTCTTCTTCCTGTATCTGCAATTCATCATGCGCCCAGTGGTCCTCTCCAGAGGTCCTGACATCCCTGCCCTGCCTGGCCACAGAAATCACCATAATGTTTCCGTCATAATCCCAGTCAAAATTGGAGATCTTCACCCAAATAGTCCCTTCGTCCACATACGGATAAATATGAGCTACCTCTTCATGATCGTTATGCATCCTGAATGAGTATTCATAGGCAAATGCATTGGCTCCTTCTATGGGTCTGTTATTATCTGAATCGGTACTCAGGTAGTAACGGTACATATTCCCGTCATCCCCAGATACTCCTTCACAAATGATTTTGAATACATATCCGTTGAATGCTTCCCAAAACTCGCCCTGGGCCGGATTGAAGGGTCCGAAGGTATACCAACTGTTATCGTACCTGGGATTCTGAGTAAAAGCTCTTGAAGCCAGAAGTGTACCGCTCTTATAGTTACCAACTGGAGAGGTTTCCCGTGCAGCATCTTCTGAATGGACACCCTCTCCGCCAAACACTTCATAGGTACAACGAGTATTGAATTCACCGGCAATCTCGTCAATCTCTCCTCCGGTATCCGGATCAAAGACACGAATATAGAAAGGCTGGTCATATTCTACAGGTATGAAAAAGAAAAAGGCCTGAGAAAAATCGTCGTCACCCCAGCTGGTCTCTGCAGTAGGGCCAAAAGTCATGAGGTATGGGATGTTTTCATCCACATTAGGTACCGGTTGAGAGAATGCTAAGGCACTAATTACTAATAAGATAAATATATATAACTGCTTGATCATTATCACAATTTTGTATACGACCTAAAAATATGCAAAATTCGTGCAAATCTGAACACGAGTTATTAAATTCCTTTGTAAACAACTGACTGTAAGAAGAAAAAAAGTTAGTTGTCATCAACCACCACCACATCCCTGAAGTTAGAGATTGTTACAGATTCATCTCTTCTTCTTGCTTTCCGTTGCTCTACCCCCAGGATAACCCTGTATTTTCCGGGGTATAAGAAAGTATGAGTCGCCTTTATACCTTCCCCATAGCCCCCGTCACCAAACTCCCACATATACCTTCCCACATTGAATCCCGGAAGATGGGTCTGGCTACCATCAAATTCCACAGATGTGTTGACAGCAATAGTATCGGGACAGGTGATGACCGCCTGCTCGTTCAATTTGATGTTCAACGTTTTGACAGTCTGCCCTTCAACCAGCGTATCCATCTGAATATCGAAAACATTCAGCTTGCACACATACCTTCCGGGTTTGGGAAACTTGTATATGATCTCGTGCCCGGGGATCTCCAGGGTATCGTTAATGGTCCAGGAATAGATGAACAGATCTGTATCCACAGTATCCAGCTTGCGGTCGTAGATCTTATACTTATAATACGTTTTCTTAATGGGTTTTGGGAATTCAAATGATGGAATATCGACGCTAATTTCAAAGATCTCTTTGCTCCTGCTTTGTCGGTTGCTGGTCAGATAACCCCTTTTAAAATCCTCCTCGAGATAGATATGATAATCGTCGGACAAGCTGTTCAGACGAGGTGGGAGTTTTATGGCCTGTCTCCATTTTCCATCAATGAAAACCGTTTCGAAGAGATCATAACCGTGTATGTTGTTATCATGACCCTCCGATGAAAAGTAAAGCTTTCCGGAGGGATGAATAACGGGATAGAGTTCATGGGCCTCCGTATTGACTGTGGGACCCAGGTTTTCCGGTTTTGACCAGGAGTTGCCCCGCAACTTCGATCTGTAAATATCAAAGCCTCCTATAGCATCTTCAAGATTGGCAGAAAAATAGAGGGTTCTCCCATCCTGAGAGAGGGAGGGTGAAAACAACCATGCGAAATTGTCATTGTACTCAAAGGGCCTGATATTCACCCAGTTCCCGTCTACATTTTCAGCAAAATAGATCCCTAGCGGATCGAAGTCCCGGTTGCCCACAGAAGATCGTTGTTGAGAAAAGGCCATGGTTTTAAAGTCACCCGAGAAAGAGACGGGACCCTCGTGACGTTGGGTAACCAGCGCATCGATAAAAGGTTTTTTCTGTCCCCCCTCCAAATGGAAAATGGTAAAGAGCCTCCGGCCTTCAGAATCGGTGGGACTACTGGCCCCGACACTGGTCGACTCGGTGATATAGACCACTCCATCCTTATACGGAACTGCTGCTGCCTCGTTCATCCCGGTGGAGATCCGGGATTGTTTCCGCACCTTATAATAGTCCTGTCCCACTGTTGTCAGTAACAGGATCATCAGGGCCCATATGGTAAGCAGCACCTTCTTCATGATCTAGAAATAAAACGGATCATCAGGTATGGTTTTAATCACAGGTCTCAGTTCCCACCTTAACACCACCTCGTGGCTACCCCCCAGGTATTGTTGCACGGGTCCGATATTTATGGTATAGGCGTAACCGAGCATCCATTGGGGATTCACCTGGATGTTGAGCAGGGCAATGGCAAAGCTGGGATGGTCATACGCCCCACCTATAAACACCCTGGAATCCATAAGCCCAATGTTCATACTGGCTTTCACCGAAGTGGATGCCTTGTTGTAATCGATCATCACAGAGGGTTTCAAACGAAATGCCCGGCTGATATCAAAGAGGTAGGCACCCGACAGGATATACCTGTACTCATCCAGTTTAATGGTACCTATGGATTCATTGGCATGGGGTATAGCAAGCAGTTCCGGAACTGACAGGCTCACAAAGAATTTATCGGTGTAGTACAACACCCCCGTGCCGAAACTGGGGAACCAACGCTGGTAGAGTTCACCGGGGAATTTGGGATCGCCCGGATCTCTAAACTCAATATCTGTATAATCACTCCGTACTCCACCCACTCCGGCGGAAAGTCCGAAAGAGAGCCGTCCGCTTCCCAGGTAGATCCGGTAGGCATAGGTAGACATCACTGAGTAGAGCATCTGCTCATCTGTGGTCTTTCTGTAAGCTACCACTCCACCCAGAGCCACTTTGGAATTGCCTATGGGTGAATGTACGTTCAGCTGTTGATCTTTCGGGCCCACATTTCCCCCGTAGAGAGGTGTTCGGTAGAGGGTACTGATGCTGATGGCATCCCTGAATCCTGAAAAAGCCGGATTGATGGTGGTCCAGGTGAGGTGATAGTTGCTCACCGAAGGGACCAATGTATTCTGTGAAACCCCCGCAGCGGTCATCAGAATAAATAGGTATGTGAGCAATCTCCGTTTCATAAACTGTCACCTGGCAACTATCACATAATGTGTGAATGTATCCGTGTAGGGATCGGTCTCTGTTTTTTCACCCGATACGGGATCACGGTGATATATGGTGAATGTGACTACGAAATAGTAGGTTCCGGAGGGTACAAACTCTAAGTCATCATTCCTGCCGTCCCAAACCACCAGTTCATCCTCTTTCAATCCGTCCTTTACCAATCCCTGATCCACAACCAAATCCCCGACTTTGTCCTGGTTGACGGTTCGAACGAGAGCGCCCAATGAATTGAAAAAGGTGATCTCAAATTTATCGGCATACTTTAGCCCCTGCATGATGTAATATTCATTATAATCATCCTGGTCAGGTGAAAACCCTTTGTACCGCTTTACCTCATTGCGGATCACCACCACAAAATCGTCTGTGGTCGTACAGGTGCCCTCATCTTCCCCATTGGTCACTGTCCATGTGAATCTATTTTCATCCTCCGCACCCAGCGAAAGGTTGTAGGCAGAGGTGTTGTGTGCATGAATATCCTCAATGGTGGCATCTCCCGCTGCAACTACCCAGGTTCCGATCCCGGCAGTAGGAGGATCCGCTCTGAGCTGAATAGTATTGTTAAGGAAGATCATAGTATCTTCTCCGGCATAGGCATTTTCCGGCTGTTCGAAATAGTGGATATCAATCTGATCCTCTCCATAGCAGTCCCCCGCTTCACTGGTAAAGGTCAGTTCGTACTTTCCAAAGGCCTCCGAAATATTGGGTATGGAGGCCAGGTAAGAATCGGCCGCTCCCCCAGGGGTAAATAATACGGTTGCGGGCGGATTACTGCTCCAGCTCGAATTCCCGTTATCGGGATCGGCAATGAGTTCCACAGTGGTATTACACACCTTGAAGCTATCCCTGGCTACCTGGTCAATCCATATCCGTGGCTCGGGCCGGCGGTAAACATGAACCGGAACCACTCCCGTTATACTATCCTGTGGTGAAGTACATACAAACCGTTCACCCACAGATCGATAGACTATCGATTCAATTTCATAATTAAGCTGTACACTATCTGTATTGATATCCAGTGTATGAGCCAGATTGCCGTCCCCACTGATCATAATGGGTCCGATTCCTGTAGTTATCCCGTTCTTAAGATAGACCTCCCAGGGATTCACATAGGTACTTAGTTGGTCCATGTTCAGATCGATCGCAAAAAGCGTATCCTTTTCACATGCCTGGTAGGCGGCATCGGTCAGGTGACCACCAGGTAGCTGCATTACCGTAATCCGCATGGAATCGGAAGTATGGGTACACTCTCCAATAGTGACCACTCTTTCGTAGGTATGTGGATTCAAATCGGTATAGACACCTGTAGTAAAATCTTCCAGATCCGATCCGGGAATATCGGTACCCGAATCCAGATCACGCCAGGTAAATACCGGGGTCAGTCCCAACTCACCTGCCGGAGTCTCTCCCAACAGCACTTTTGAATCTGCAAAGCAGACCGAATCAAACTCCACAATGGTGTTGTTGGTAATTGCTGTATGCACCTCCAGCCGGAGCACATTGGAGGTATCGGCACACACCTGGCTGGGACCGCTAAACACAATGCGCCTGTACCAGCGGTCATGTTCCGAATCGAGCGTACTGGGATCGCTGTAACTGATCGCCTCCCCGCCCACACCAGGATGTACCCAGTTTACCGGATTATCCTGATGTGAGGCCACCTCCCATTTATAGAGCCTGGTGCCGTCTGTACCTCCCTGGGTGGCACCACCTCCGGGGGTAGAACCCAGGAGAAGCTCCACTGGATCGCCCTGGCATTTCACATCGTCAAAGGTAGTGATCTGGTTGTTATTGATGGGGGGTAAAATATTGATGTCAACCAGGTTGCCGTAGTCCTGGCAAACATTCCGTGCCATTCCACCCGATCCAACCACCCGGCGAAAGGAAATGGTATCTCCGCTCATAACACCCGGATCATAGGCGATTTTCGAAAAACTCACCGATGTAACCGGGGTCCAGGAGGTGGATTTTGTCTTAGCTTCCCATTGGTAGCTGTATTGACCCTGATACCCTCCTCCGGGATCGCTCCCCGTAAGCTGGGCAGCCTGATCCCCCGTACATACGGTCTGGGTTTCAGCAATGGTATTACCGGTAACCAACGGTATATTGAGGACCTCGACCGCCGAGCTGGCATCCACACAGGCATCATCTTCTCCTGAATACGCCACACGTCTGAACCAGGTAGTTTGTGTCAGCGCCGGAGACTGGTAATTCTGTGATGTGGCTCCGCCGATCATCGTCCACGGCCCTGCTTCCAATGAAGCACTTTCCCACTGGTAGCGCTTATCGGCCGGATCCCCCTGACCGGGTTCCGGTCCTGTCATCTGATCCGGAATGGTGCTATAGCAGATGGTATCGTAAGGAGTAATATCATTCCCTGTCAGCGGTTCCCATACTTTTACGAGCGGGGAATTAGAAGTGTCTACACATACCCCTGAATAGGCGATCCTGACAAACTCTGTGGTTACATCCAGGCCCGGTGCCTGGTAGGTTTCGTCTGTGCTGGCTCCGTCTGCATTGGAATAGACCGCATCTTCAATTTTCTGCCACTGGTACGTGTAACTTCCTCCGGTAGGTCCCCCTCCTATGGTAGCTGAAGGCTGGAAAAGCTGAGGGGCATCTCCCCGGCAAACCGTATCGGGTGCCGAGATGGTGTTACCGGTGATGGCCGGATGCACGTAGACCGCTATCCGGAAACTGGTATTGGGATCCAGGAGACCGGATGTGACGATTCGTCTGAAATAGGTGGTATCGGATAGAGGTGCCGGAAATGTATAATGCTGCTGATCACTAATTCCAGGGGCAACATCCCAGAAATTCTGAGTGCTGGAACTATCCACCCACTGGTATGTGTATGATCCCGATCCATCTCCCCCTTTAGGTTCGGAAGCCAAAATGGGATCGGGCAATTGATCGGAACAAACTGTAAACTCACTGGGAACTGCATTAAAAATAAATCCCCGCAGGGGTGCCTCTAATTGTTTTACATGAGCGGCCGCTCCGCCATCGGTTGCACCGTAATTGATCGGTTGTGCAGAGAGATACTCCCCGCTCTCACCATTGGTTACTATCATATTGACCTCTGAATGAGTGTCACCGGCCATCCAGTAGACGCCACCACCACCGCCGCCACCAGGACCTGTTGTGTCGGATACGTGATTGGTGTTCCCTCCGTTACCTCCCACAGCAGAGAGATTCAATGTGCTCGTATAACCACTCACATCCAGGATAATTCCACCGCCACCACCGCCACCACCAGCGGCACCAGTGGCTACAGCAGTCACATCCTCACCATCAACATCGATCCAATGACCATTTCCTTTGAGGGTGTCGGCCACAATAACAACCAAACCGCCACCATCTCCTCCGCCTGTAGTTGAATGACCAGAAATTAGTGTACCGGTTCCGCCACCTCCGCCAAAAAAGATACGGTTCCCACGGATCCAGTTGTTATTCACATAATAGGATCCCGGCCGGCTTAAATCAAAACCTCCCATACCTCCCCGGTTTTCCTCTCCCGGGCTGCACTCACTGGACTCTTTGCCTCCCATACCTCCGCTGGTATAATTGGAACCGCCCCCTCCACCGGAAAGCTTGGCGTTGCCCCCTCCGCCGCCATTGATATTCCTGGCTCTTCCCCGAAGACGGCTAAAACGGGTATCGGTCGTACCCTCCCCTTTCCTGCCGGCCAGGAATACGTGATTGTGATAAAATGCACTATCATAATCATCAGGAGCTGTAAATGCACAGTCCCCTGTATAATCCTGATCCTCCTGAGCACCTCTGAAACCCTTTTCGGATACATCAATATCCCCCTGCAAATCCAGTACTCCGTTGACAAAGAGGGCCACTACCCCTCCTGTGGATCCGTCCCAGGCGGGAGCTGTCAATCCGGCAGGCTGTACCACTGCCGACCGGTAGGAAGGAACCCTGATCAACTGGGCCACCTGACCATCTCCCGGGGTCATCGTGGAGATTTCCGGTTTAACGGTGGTATTCAGTACCACGAGCCTGGCAGGTATATCGATCGTATCTATGAGAAAAAAAGCATATTTCCCGGTATTCCTCGGAAGCTGCGCATCCCTGCCAATCTCCTCAGCACCATAGATCCCAGTAGTATCAAGCAATGCTCCCTGCACACAGTACAACATTACTGTGTCACCCTGGTAAAAACCGGCGATATTGGCCACAACCAGGGAGTCTACATCATTCTCATCATCACAATAGATGGAATCTATAGAGGTATAGACATTGATGACTCCCTGAATGGAGGATTGGGATACCCCTTGCATCAAAGGAATGCTCAATAGAAATAGTATCAGGTATGTGATTCTGCGTCGGAACAAATCAGGACTGTTCAATATGTAATTCCGGATCCTAATATAACAATAATAATGATTCTCAACTTATCTTTTTTTCCAACGATTGGGGCAGTTCCACAAAGAAAGTTGTTCCTTTCTCCAGCTCCGTCTCATACCATATACTTCCCCCGAAAGATCTCACAATATTATAACTGATTGCCAGTCCCATACCCATACCAGCCGACTTGGTAGTGAAGTTGGGTTGGAACAGCTTATCTTTAATCTCTTCAGGAATTCCTTTCCCGTTGTCCCTGATGGTCACCAGGACCTTTTGTGTAACCACTTCCAGCTTGATTTCGATCCTCCCTTCCTTTCCTTCGGGAATGGATTGTAATCCGTTTTTGATCAGGTTAATGAAAACCCGCATGAGCTGCTCTTTATCGGCAAACACATACACCTTTTTATTGGGACCCAGGTCCAGATTGATTTTTGCCTTTTCGGTGGTCTCGAACAGCTGCAATATGCTCTTTAGCTTTGAAACCAGATTGATCTTTTCGTTCTTCGCTTTGGGCATTTTGGCAAAATCGGAGAATTCATTGGCAATGGCAGACAGAGAATCGATCTGCTCAATAAGGGTGGCAGATATCCGGTCGACCATCTCCGGTTCGCCTTTGCCTTTCTCCACTGTCCGCTGCAGATGCTGGACATTCAGTTTCATGGGAGTGAGTGGATTTTTGATCTCATGGGCTATCTGTTTTGCCATTTCCCTCCATGCCGATTCGCGTTCTGACTGGGCCAGCAGGCCGGCGCTTCGCTCCAATTCCTGCACCATGTAATTGTATTCCTCCACCAAACCCCTGATCTCATCGCTCCTGTCGTATTGAATCATCTCGTTCTTTTCGCTGAGGCTCACCTGGGCAATACGGTTCTGGATCATACGCAATGGTTGTGTAATTCGATCGGCCAGGAAGACACTCATTAACAGAATCACCAGCATTAGGATCATATATATATTTATGACTGCCACCACCAGGTTGGTCACATCCCGGGTAAGCGCACCCGATTGCGTGAAGTAGGGAAGGTTCAGGTATGCCAGGAATTTATTCTCACTGTTGAGCAAGGGTACATAGGCTGAAATGTATTTCATCTCTCCGATATGCTCATTGTGAATAAACTCAGAGGCATTCCCTCCGCTCAAATTTTCATAGACCATCCGGTTCATCCTTCTGCTCAGTAGTTGACGGTCGAAAACCTCAGAACGGGAAGTGGCCAATAAATTTCCTTCTTCATCGTAAAGGTTGATATCTGAATAGAACACATTGGAGAATTTCCTCAACAATTCGTCCAGGTTGTAGTAGCTGTTGGAGGACCAGTTTTTCAGATCCTCTTCAAACTCCACTTTATGGATCAATTCTATATAAACAGATCGCATGGTGTTCCGGAGATTGTCGTTGTGCTTTACACGGTATTGCTGCACAATAAAATAGATGGTGCCCCAGCAGATCAGAACGAAGGTCAGGAAGAGAATCCCCACCATGGAGTACTGGATCCTGTTTTTAAAGCTCCAATGCAGGACCGGTCTGAAAATCCGGGCTGTCGAAAGGAGGTATATCAACGCCAGCAAAAGGAAATTGAGTGCAAAAATGTACGAGAAAGAGATCAGGTTATCCACCAAGGTCACTGTGGGGCTCCCCACGATGATGGTATTCCGCTCGTCCACATTGTAAATGCTGTGATCGTACCTCTCCCGGGTGGTTTTTCCAAAGGTCTCTTTGCCGGCAGTATAATAATCCCCACTCCTGCGATAGGGAAAATCGCCATTTTGTGTGATCATTTCCCCGTCATTGTATTTGGCGTAAGAGAAATCAGAGCTTGTGAAAGTGGTATAGTTATCATCCAATAATAATTCCGGGTAGCCAAGTTCTTCCGAAAAGATCTTTGAATCGAGTTCAATGAATATCCTATGTTCCCTTTCAGACCTGAAGTAGGGTATGGAAGCCAGATAGGAGATGCGACCATTCAGGTTATCAAGGAAATAGAAATCACTCCCGGGTATCTCTCTCCCGGTTTCCAGGATCATCTGGTCAAAAAAGCTATAACAGTGTTCCAACCTGTCGTCAGGTGGCTCAAGGTACAAACTGTCATGAGGCCTGCATACGGCTACCTGGAGGTCATATTTGGTCCAGTAACCCGACAGATAATTGCGTTGTAGACGGTCCACCACCTGATCAATTTCGATAAAAGGCTGATTCAGGTAGAGTGCGAAAATGGAGTCGTTTCGAATAGCCATGGAGAGCTCCTTGAAAAGCATTTCTGCTACAGGATCCTGCTCGGAAGAGAGTTTAACCAATTCCACCTCCTTCAGCTGCTCAACATTGATACGGTTATTCTCCTGGAGTCGAACGACCATGAACAGAGATACAGAAAGTAAAAGAAAGATAAACCGTGAAAAACGTATTTTTCCATTCCGGTGCCGCCTCAGGTAAAGATGCGCTCCCAAAAACAGCAAGAGAGCTACCCAGCCTATCCATGAACTGTTGAGGCCAGGCAGAAAAGCAACCACCAGCATGGGCAAAGAAACCGATATTACTCCGACCAGCAGGGGATTGAATTGCGATCCTGAAACCAAAAGAATGGCCTTATCCAGAAATAATCCCAGTATCACGAACCACATGATAATCACTAAAAGTCCTGTCACGGTATACCCTGAAAAGGTGGTAACTCTGTGGGCCTCGAAGGAGATGTTGGAATCGAGCACCAGGATACTGATTACATGTTCGATGAATAGCAGCAAAAGTGAGGAGCCCATAAACAGCAAAATGGCAACTCCCCGTTTTATTTGCCGGGAGCCTATCCCTTCCAGATTACTATGAAGATAATATAAGGTCACCACCGCTAATGCAGCGATAGTTATAACGAGCAGTGCACCGAGAGACGGGAAAAGCCGGCTGGCAAATAATTCGGGTTGAAACAGATCCAGGTCAGTCAGCAGTGCAGGAAATGAGTATTGCGTTACAGCTACTAAACTCGCGGCAATGAGCAGGGTAGCCAAACCGATCCATATCCACCGGAAAACAGGACCAGCCACTTTGATCAGGAAACAAAAACCTGCAAAAACCAACACGGCACAAAGCAACAGGCTTCCCAGTGCCAATGCTTTCAAACCCTTGTCATCAGATGTTGCTCCACTAAAGTCCAGGGCAAAAAGATAGGTTCCATCTGAGTTGTATATGGACTCTGAACCATTGGCTTCCAGCACTTCTATCTCCACCCCTTTATCCACATGAAAATCCCGTTGAAAGCCATTGATCAGAAAGTCGTTCTGGAATGGAAAATGGTTCTTTATCTCGATCAATCCTACCAATCTTCCTCGATCCAATGGCCTGACTACTGAAACATAATCTGTATTTCTCATGGAAATATACGGCCTGACAAAACGTGCTCTCCATTTATCCGGGACCGGAATGGAGTGATTGGACCAGTAAGTTAGTGTTCCCCTCTCATAGTAAAATATGGAGATCCCATGCCTGGTGGCCAGTTTCTGATAATCGGGAGAGTTTCGATCCAGGACATCTGTGGGTGCATCTTTTGTAAACAGTAGTTCCAGCCTTTTAAACTCCTCTTTTAACAGGCTTTCCTTCTTGTGCAGAACCTTTTCAAATTTCCTGGCATCTTTCTGAGAATAGGTGTCATCCTGGTAGAGCGTTCCGGCAATGATGCCCACTACCAGAAAAACAAGACCGGTTCCTATCAGAAGGACCCCATTGGAGTGTTTACGAACCGGTGTATGTGGACTGCTTTGTTCCATCAAATCGGGTTAGGCATGATGATAGGGCTCCCCTTTCAGTATGGTATATGCCCTGTATAGTTGCTCCATAAAGATCACTCTCACCAACTGGTGAGAGAAAGTAAGCTTCGAAAGGGAGATTGTGGCATCGGCTCTCTGGTAGACCGATTTGGAGAATCCGTACGGACCCCCAATCATAAAGAGAAGGTGATTTACTCTGCCTTCCAGTCCGTTCAGATATTCGGCAAAAGAGATCGAGCTGTGCTCCTTCCCCCTTTCATCCAGCAATATTAAAAAATCTCCAGGTTTAACCCGTTTATGAAGTAATACCCCTTCCTCTTCCTGCACCTCTTTCATGCTTTTGTTCCTGGTATTTTTCAGGTCCGGTACGGTTTCAATCTTGAATGGTACATACCTAACCACTCTTTTCCTGTAAAGCTCTACCCCCTCCCTGATAAAGGGATCTTTCGTCTTTCCGGTTTCAATCAGTGTAATTCGCATCTCAAATAAATCATCAGGTTTTTTGTATCTTGCAAACCACTGTTGAGTTGGTCTAATTGTTGCGGTGATATACAAACGTACATAAAGTTTATTATGAAAACCATATATAGACTTCATAAAAAACTTTATGGGAGTTACTTACTATGACTTCTATTTTTGCATACTATAAAACAAAAATAAAGTTATATAGAAGAAACATACTTGATATTTGGATATAGTGATGCACAGGTTAATAACAATTTCACTGCTGACCATGACGGTCCTTTTATCGATGGCAGGCCAAACCATCCCGGCCGAGCTGGAAGAAGCCATCGGGAAGGGAGATGCCACCCGGATGTCAACCTTTTTTCACCAGAGTCTCGAGATGACCATTTTGGACAATGATTATAAAGCAAGCAAAAATCAGGCCACCCGGATCATGGAGAGCTTTTTCAAAAAACACACTCCCACCCAGTTTACGGTATCATTTGAAGGTGTAAAAGAGCAATCCAAATATGCCATCGGGACACTGAAAACCAAAGAGGGTGCATTCAGGGTTAACATGTTTTTCCTAAACAAACAAGGGAAGCGTCTGATTTACTATCTGAGTATTGAAAAGGAGTCCCTTTATGAACTCATTCCACAACCTTGATGAAGCTATTGATCGCTGGTTTCGTGAAGATATCGGAGACGGCGATCATACTACCTTAAGTACGATTCCATTACATATCACCGGATCTGCCAAACTCCTTGTGAAAGAAGCAGGTATTGTGGCAGGTATTCATGTGGCACAGAGAATCTTATGCCGCTTTGATCGGGAGGTGGAACTGGATATCATGATAGAGGATGGGAGCACCATAGCGGTGGGTGATATTGTGTTCAGGGTGACGGGCAAGGTGCATACCCTCCTGCAATGCGAACGGCTGGTACTGAATGTGATGCAGCGCATGAGCGGGATCGCCACCACCACCCACTCCTATGTGGAGCTGTTGAAGGGTACCGATACACAAATACTGGACACCCGGAAAACCACACCGGGTATGCGTTTGCTGGAAAAGGAAGCGGTGAAGCTGGGAGGTGGTGTTAACCACCGGTTCGGTCTGCATGACATGATCCTGATCAAGGATAACCATATCGATTTTGCCGGTGGAATAAAAGAGGCTGTGAAAGGCACACTCACCTATTTGAAAGAGAAGAAACTTGATTTGGATATTGAAGTGGAGACCCGGTCCCTCGATGATATTGAAAAGGTATTGGCCATAGGAGGTGTACAAAGGATCATGCTGGACAACTTCTCCCTGGAGCAAACGAGAAAGGCCGTGCAACTGATCAACCGCCGGGTAGAAACTGAGTCCTCCGGCGGGATTACCAAAAAGACGATCCGTGCCTACGCCGAATGTGGAGTGGACTATATATCCGTGGGTGCCCTCACACATCAGATTGAAAGTCTCGACCTGAGCCTAAAAGCAGAGTTCTAGTTGAGAATTCATACTATGATATTGGTTTCATGAGTAAAGGGAAGTATAACAAACTGGAGCATATCCGCAGGGAGTATGACCTGGGGAAACTGGAGGAGTCGCAGCTTCCTGATAATCCCATGGACCTCTTTAACACCTGGCTGGATGAGGCCCGCGATGCTGGGAGTGTGGATCCCACAGCCATGACCCTCTCTACGGTAGGGAGGAACGGGCAACCCTCTTCCAGGATCGTTCTGCTTAAAAAGGTGGAAGATGATAAACTTATTTTCTATACCAATTATCACAGCAGGAAATCTCGTGAAATCAGGTCACGCTCCAGAATAGCCGCCCACTTCTACTGGCCCCAACTGGAACGACAGATAAAAATCGGCGGCACAGCCAAGCCCGTTGATGATACAGATTCTGACCTCTATTTTCAATCCAGACCTTTTGAAAGTAATATCTGTGCATGGGCCTCCCCGCAGAGCGAAGTGATCCCCAACCGTCAATATCTGGAAAAGGAGTACGAAAAATATGTGAAGAAATACACTAAGTCGGATCATGTACCCCGACCCGCTTACTGGGGCGGATATGCTATTACACCTACACGTATGGAATTCTGGCAGGGAGGAGTCCACCGGCTGCATGACCGGATGGAGTATACGAAAAGAGAGGAGCGATGGAGCCGGGTGAGACTGGCTCCATAGATCACACTATGCTGCACACCTGATCCTCCAGCAGGGAGAAACTCACTTACATCACGTGAATGTACTCCAGTACCAGTTCCTGGATCTTCTTCACATCCCCCTCAATCCGCTTGCTCAGGTCCCGATCCTCATAAGCGATTAGCCTAATGATAATGCTGTCAAGGTGTCCCGATGGGAATACACCCCCTTTTTCGAATGTATATCTCATCCTGTGGAGACATTCAGCTGATTCCACACATGAACCTGGCAAAGCATCCAGTTGATCTCCATTTTTCGTTCTTCCTTTTTCGCTGTTTTCAACATATAATCTCTCTGATCCTTCCAATGCATCTGGATCATTCATTCCACTACCGGCAGCTACCACTAATCCGGCCAGGAGATTATAGATATCAGCAGATCCATCGGAAGCCCTGTACTCAATGGTTTGTCTGTCGGGTGAATTTGGAGTGTTCGCAGATTCCATTGGATTGACCTGGCGGATCATATCCGTGTTTTTATCCCATCCCAGTGGAACCCTCACCAGCACTGAACGGTTTCTTTCCCCCCAGCAAATTCGAGTGGGTGCCTCCTGATCAGGTACAAGCCTCAAATAGGAGGTGGGTACTGTATTCCCAAAAGCTGTCAAAGCTTGAGCATGAGAGAGAATTCCATAAATCATCTTTCGGGCAGGAATGCTCAGGGAGCCCTTCTCAAGCATGATATTGGCATCCTCTTTCTCCAGCAGCATATGGATATGCAACCCACTGCCTGCCTTTCCCACAGTAATCTTCGGGGCAAAACTTATCTCCACACCATATTCCGCTGCCAGCATACGCAGAATCCACTTGGCAATAACCAACTGATCCGCAGCATCCACCACATCACTCGGCAAAAATTCGATCTCATGCTGCTCAAAAGCTTCTCCTTCACGGGTGAAACTGCCCACCTCGCTATGACCGTATTTGACAGCACCCCCGGCTTTTGAAATACACTCAATGGCTCTGACCCTGAGTTCCTCCCATTTGGAGTAGGGAGCAGCACTATGGTAACCATGCTGATCCTTCTCAATAAATATATCTTCCTTGGTGCTGTTTATATAATACTCCAGCTCGCCCAGTACTTTCAAATTATACCCCGTATCCGTCCGGAATTTATCTATGGCTTTCTTCAGGATGTACTCCGGGCTGTTTTCCAGAGGTACTCCTTCATGGGTGAAAAAAGAACAGAGTATCTCAAGGACAGGGGTAGCAGAGAATGGATTCAGAAAGGCAGTCCTGTACCTGGGAATCACATACAGATCACTGGATCCCGCATCAATAAATGAAAACAGGCTGGATCCATCTACCCTTTCACCAAAGCTTAACAGGCTTTCAAGGTGATCCCTGCTCTGGATCACAAAATTGAGGGATTTCAGCTTACCGTCTTCCCCCACATAGCGAAAATTGATCATTTTCACTTTCAGGTGCTCTACATAGTTGATGATGTCAGATCTGGTGAATGCCTCAGGCGATTTTCCGATAAAGCGTACCAAATCATTCGTGTTCATCATAAATTTCCGCTCCATGTCAGATCATTTTGATCCAAAATTACCTGCATGATCAGAAACCACAGATGATCTTAAACATCTGAAAAGATGTTATAAAATAGCCGTTTTGATTAGGGGATTTAGCTCTTCAGCTTTTTAATCTGGGATTCCAGGACCTTGATCTTTTCGCTGGCATCGGCCATTTTTTGCCTCTCTTTGTCCACCACGGCCTCGGGGGCATTTCGGACAAAACGATCATTGCTCAGCTTTTTCTGAACGCTTTTCAGAAAACCCCTGGTGTACTCCAGTTCAGTTGTTAGCTTTTCGATCTCCTCTTCCCGATTCACCATGCTTCCCATGGGAACAAAGAACTCAACATTTTTCACGATGAACGATATCGCTTCGGCAGGATCGTCAGTGATCATCTCCACTTCCGAAAGATTAGCCAGTTTGATAATCACTGGCTCCAGGTCGGCTTTATAATTACCGTTTGCAGAGGAGCGAACCAGCAGCTTCATCGCCTCCTTGGGAGCTATGTCCTTATCCTTCCTGATGCTACGAATATTGGTAACGACTTCCTTGACATCCTCGAAGGCATTGATGAGGTTCTTATCATATTTTTTATACCGTGGCATGGAAGAGACCATAAGGCTTTCCCCTTTTTCCCTGAGATTCACCAGCTGCCAGATCTCTTCGGTGATAAAGGGCATAAAGGGATGGAGCAGATGGAGTAATTGGTCAATGAACCCGATGGTTCTTTCCAGCGTTACCGCATCAATCGGAGCTTCATAAGCCGGTTTGATGGTCTCCAGATACCAGGAACTGAACTCATCCCAGAAGAGCTTATAGATGATCATCAAAGCATCGGAAATCCTGTATTTCCTGAACTGATCGTCCACCTTTCGGATAGCCCTGTTAAGTTTGGCTTCAAACCACTCTACAGCTTCAGCAGAATGTGCTGGCTGATCCAATTCAGCATCCACTTTCCAGCTTTTGATCAAACGGAAAGCGTTCCAGATCTTATTGCTGAAGTTCCTCCCCTGTTCCGTAAGACTCTCCTCAAAGAGCAGGTCATTTCCAGCGGGAGAACAGAGCAGCATACCCACCCTTACACCATCGGCGCTGTACTTTTTCATCAGCTCGATGGGATCGGGTGAATTCCCCAGGGATTTGGACATCTTTCTCCGTTTATTATCCCTCACAATACCAGTGAGGTAGACCGTATCGAATGGCCTCTCATCCCTGTATTC
Source organism: uncultured Bacteroides sp. (assembly GCA_964622985.1). Lineage (GTDB taxonomy): Bacteria > Bacteroidota > Bacteroidia > Bacteroidales. The sequence continues at coordinate 34,616 of CAZURA010000020.1, forward strand.
ATATCCTGCAATGATCATCCGTGCCACCCAGAAAAAGAGGATCTCCGGGGCAGTCACCAGGTCATTGGTGGGATAATAGTAGTTGATATCTTCATTGTCCGGATACCGGATCCCGTCAAATACCGATATGGGCCACAGCCAGGAAGAGAACCAGGTATCGAGCACATCTTCATCCTGTCGCAGTTCATTGAGCTCCAAGGATGGGTTTCCCGATGCTTCCCGGGCCAGTTCCAAGGCAGCTTCCACAGACTCAGCCACCACATAATCGTTGGGTCCTTCTCCATAGAAATAGGCAGGGATCCGGTGACCCCACCACAACTGCCTGGATATGCACCAATCTTTCACATTCTCCATCCAGTGACGGTAGGTGTTCTTAAATTTAGAGGGCTGAAGCCTGATGGTATCATTCATCACATGTTCCAGGGCCGGTTCGCTGAGCTCCTTCATCTTCAGGAACCACTGCAGGCTCAGCTTGGGTTCGATCACAGCATCGGTACGCTCCGAATACCCCACCTTATTCACATAATCTTCAGTTTTTACCAGGTTGCCTGCCTGCTCCAGTTCAGAAACAATAAGCTCCCTCGCCCTGAATCGCTCTTCTCCCACCAGCACCTGTGCCGATTCATTCAGTGTACCATCATCATTGAAGATGTCTATGGATTCCAGGTTATGCTTGATGCCCAGCTCATAGTCATTGATATCATGGGCAGGTGTGATCTTCAGTGCACCTGTCCCAAATTCACGGTCCACATACTCATCTATAATAATAGGAACTGAGCGGTTCACTAAAGGAACAAATACTCTTTTACCGTGGAATTTCGTGAATCGCTCATCCTCGGGATGCACACAAACTGCCGTATCACCTAATATGGTTTCGGGCCTGGTGGTGGCAATGGTGATGAAATCATTCTCACCCTCCACCTGGTAGCGTACATAGTAAAGTTTTGATGCTACTTCACGGTAGATCACCTCTTCATCAGACACTGCAGTGAGGGCTTGGGGATCCCAGTTAACCATACGGACACCCCTGTAGATCATTCCCTTTCGATAGAGGTCTGCAAAAACCCTGACCACACTTTCCGATAGCGCCTCATCCATGGTAAAACAGGTACGATCCCAATCACATGAAGCCCCCAGTTTCTTCAGTTGTTCCAGGATTATACCTCCGTGCTTCTCCTTCCATTTCCATGCATGTTCCAGGAATTGGTCCCGGGTAAGATCGCTCTTTTGGATCCCTTGCTCAGCCAGCATATTCACTACCCGGGCTTCGGTGGCTATGGAAGCGTGGTCGGTTCCTGGCACCCATAGCGCATTTTTACCCTGCATGCGCGCCCTCCTGATCAATACATCCTGCAGGGTATTGTTCAGCATATGGCCCATGTGGAGCACCCCGGTCACATTAGGGGGTGGGATCACGATACAATAGGGTTCTCTGTCGTCCGGTGAGCTTTTGAAAAAGCCCTGCTCCATCCAGAAGGAATACCACTTATCCTCAACACTGGCTGGATCATATTTAGAAGGGATGTTCACAAGTCAATTATATTATGCGTGCAAAAATAAAAAAAAATAGAGTGCCACTGGTTTTACCGGCATCTAATTACCATTCACCGATTTTTAACTTAAATTTATTCTGAAAACTGGGAAAACTAAAATAGTTTTCATAATATTTGCCGAAATAGTTTAGAAAGTGGAAGTCAGAGAACGAATTATCACGGAAGCAGGCATGCTATTTGGCAAATATGGAATCAGAAGCATGACCATGGATGCCCTGGCAGAAGAGATGGGTATCTCCAAGCGAACCATCTATGAACGGTTTAAAGATAAAGATACGCTGCTCTTGGAGGTGATCCAGTATTACAGAGAGCAACGCACCAAAGAGGCATTCCAGATCATAGATCAGTCGGATAATGCCATTGAAGCCATGTTCAGGATCATCAAAGTGACCATCAGCCAGATCGCCCAGTTGAATCCCGTCTTCTTCCATGATATCAAGAAATACCATACCCGGGTGTATAAACAGTGTTCCGATGGTACTGAGATCAGGGACCAGTCCATCACCCATAAGCTACTGGAAACAGGGATAAGTCAGCACATCTTCCGCAGCGACATCCGTATCGAGATCGTGAACCGGACTTTACACACCTTGTTCGACCTCTTCGGCCACGACAGCACCCTGGTGGAAGCAGGTTTTAACCGGAAAGAGATGTTTGAACACATGATCATACCTTATCTCCGGGGAATCTCCACCGAAAGGGGAGTTCATATCCTGGAAAATAGCAAAACCATATTAGAATAAAAACAGATGTTATTATGATAAACAGGAATCTAAAACTACTATGTAGCGTACTTCTGGCCCTGGGGATATCCCTGGGCGCAGCAGGTCAGGAACCTGCTGATGAAATGGTCCTGGACCTCAGGAGCGCAGTTGAATATGCGCTTTCATACAACAAATCCCTGAAGAATGCCCGACTGGAAGTGGAACGTTCCAGACGAGGGGTTTGGGAATCCATTGCACAGGGTCTGCCGCAGGTGGATGGTGCCGTGGATTACATGACCTATTTTAATTATGAGCTGGAGTTTTCTTTTGGTGCCGGCGATTTTACGTTTACCGATGATCAAATCCTGGATGCCACCAACCAGACACTGGCTCAATTTCCGGGAACTACCGCACAGGATATTTACAGGCATACAGCAGGCAACTATTTTGACAATACCCTTCAGTCCATGATGCCTCCTACGACGATCCTGATGTCAGATCAGTCTACTGCCAAACTTCAGGTATCTCAGCTCTTTTTCAGCGGACAGTACTATGTGGGGATCCAGACAGCCAAGCTGGCTAAGCTTATTTCTGAGCAAAACCTGGAGTTTAATGAGTTGAACATTAAAGAGTCGGTCATCAACGCCTATTACCTGGTGCTGATCACCGAGGAATCGCTCTCCATTCTGGAGCAGAACCTGGGGAATCTCAGGGAGACTATGAAACAGACGGAAATCATGTACAGGACCGGAATGGCGGAGCAGACCGATGTGGACCAGATCCGCATCACGGTCAACCAGCTGGAGAACTCCAGGAGGGCACTGGAGAGAAACCTGGAGCTCAATTACAACATGTTCCGTTTCCAGCTGGGATTGGAAGCTAATATGGAAATCAGGCTCACCGATAACCTGGAGTCACTTTTCGCCGATTTGCAACCGGAAACCACACTGGCTATACCGTTTACCATTGAAAACAACATCTCCTATCAGATCCTGAAATCCCAGGAGGAGATCAATAAGAAACTGATGGCACTTGAGCAGTGGAATTTTGCTCCCACCCTGGCAGGTTTTTACAATTACAACGCCAAGATCATGACCACTGGATTTGATATGAATCCCAAGCACCTGGCCGGACTCTCCCTGTCGGTCCCCATTTTCTCAAGCGGACTGCGTAAGGCACGGTTCGACCAGGCGAAGATCGACTACAACATCTCTCAGATTAACAGGAACATTATGAAGGACCAGCTGCAGTTGCAGGAGAAGCAACTCAAATACAACCTGCAGAATTCGCTGGAGAACTATTTCACCCAGGAGGAGAATGTGGAGGTGGCTCAGAGTGTATATGACAGCTATCGCCGGAAATTTGAACAGGGCATGGCCACCAGTCTTGACCTTACCCAGGCCAACGGCAACTACCTGGATGCCGAGAGTAACTACCTCTCTGCCATTATGGAGGTGATGAATGCCAAGTTGCAACTGGACAAATTGACTAATAATCTGTAACAGAAGAAATAAAACATAAAAGCATACGTATCATGAAAAGCATAAAAACCGCAGCAATGATGACCTTCATCGGTCTTGTAATTACCTCTTGCAGCATGCAGGCACCCGGAGAACCTGCAGAAGAAGCTGCAGCGGTGGAAAAAAAGATACAGCCCGTAAAAGTGATGGATCTGGTGTATCGTGAAGTAGCGGTGGAACAGCATATTACCTCCACCATTATTGCATTCGAGGAGACCTATCTCTCACCTGCTTTGCAAGGACGCATCCGTTCCGTAAAAGTGGAGGTGAACGATCATGTGAAGAAGGGACAACTACTGGTGGAGATGGACCGCACCCAGCTGGATCAAACACAGCTTCAGTACCAGACCCTGAAAACCGATCTGGCACGAATGGATACCCTGCTCAGGCACGGATCGGCTACCCAGCAGGCGTATGACCAGATGAAATCGCAGGTGGAAACAACCTGGCTGGTACTAAAAAATCTCAAAGAAAACACCCTGCTTAGGGCTCCCTATTCGGGTATCATCACAGGAAAATATTATAACGATGGAGAACTCTTTTCACCCACTCCCAATACCCCGGTGGGAAAAGCCGCGCTTGTCGCGATGATGCAGGTGGATCCGGTAAAGCTGATGGTCAACCTGAGTGAAAAATACCTCCCACTTGTGGAAGAAGGAATGGAGGCTGAAATCACTACAGAGGTCTATCCCAACATCACCTACTCAGGAAAGGTATTTCGTATCCATCCCACAGTAAGTGCTGCCACAAGGACCTTCACTGCTGAGGTAAAAGTTCCCAACAAAGCGGAAAAACTTCACCCTGGAATGTTTGCCCGGGTGAGCCTCAAACTGGGTGAAAAAGAGGCTCTGATCGTTCCCTCTGTGGCTGTTCTTCAACAAACCGGCACCAATGAGCGATATATGATGTTGCATGAGGAGGGTGTTGCCCGCAGAGTGACGGTGCAAATCCTGAATCGACATGATGACCAACTGGAGATCGCCTCCTCTGAACTAAAGGGAGGGGAGCAGTTGATCTATGCAGGTCAGACCAACCTGGAGGATGGTGATCCAGTTAATGTAGTGGTTGAATAAAAAAAGCTTTTGCTATGAGTATTTACGGAACGGCGGTCAAACGACCGATTACAACAATAATGATCTTTGTGGCGCTTATTGTGATGGGAGTGTACTCCCTTAATAAGCTGCCTATCGATTTCTACCCCGATATCGACTTCCCGGCCATATCGGTAGTAACTACCTACAGCGGAGCAAGTTCAGCCGACATTGAGGCCAATGTGACCAGAGCCATAGAAGACAACCTGAATACAGTCAGCAATCTGAAAGATATCAGCTCTGTATCCAGGGACAATATGTCCATTGTCATTTGCGAGTTTGAGTGGGGCACTAATCTGGATGAAGCCTCCAACGAAATGCGTGATGCGCTCAGTTTTGCTGAACAGTTCCTGCCCGAAGAGGTGGATAAACCCATGCTGTTTAAATTCAGTTCCAGCGCCATGCCCATACTTTTCTACGCTGTCACTGCAGAGGAAAGTTATCCGGCCATTGCCACCATACTGGATGAAAAAGTGATCAATCCGCTGAACAGGATCGAAGGCATCGGTGCTGTAGGAATAATGGGAGCTCCCGGCAGGGAGATCCAGGTGGATATTGATCCCCGGAAATTGGAATCCTATAACATTACCGTGGAGCAAATTGCAGGGATTCTGAATGCTGAGAACCTGAACCTTCCGGCCGGTAATATCGAAATGGGAATGATGGATTATCCCCTGAGGATAAAGGGAGAATTTCCCCGCAGCGATGTGTTGGACGATCTGGTACTGGCCAGTTTTAACGGACAGACCATCTACCTGAACGATGTGGCCACCATCAAGGACACCATAAGGGATATGTCCTTTGATGAAAGGATGAATGGAAAGACCGGTCTGAGGATCGTCATCATGAAACAGTCAGGTGCCAACACCGTACAGGTGGCCCAGGATGTAAATGCCATGATGCCCGGATTGATCGAATCGCTGCCCGATGATATCACGGTGACCCCTTTCTGGGATTCATCGGAGTTTATCGTAGAGTCCATTGATAATCTATCCACTACCCTGATGTTTGCTGCCATAGCAGTGATCATGGTGGTATTGTTCTTCCTGGGACGCTGGCGGGCTACCTTCATTGTGATACTGACCATTCCCATTTCCCTGATTGTGGCCTTCATATATCTGTTCATGTCGGGGAGTTCCATCAATATCATTGCCCTATCGTCCCTTTCCATAGCCATTGGGATGGTGGTGGACGATGCCATTGTGGTCCTGGAGAACATTACCAAACATGTGGAACGGGGAAGCCGGCCAAAGGAAGCTGCCATTTATGCCACCAATGAGGTGTGGCTGGCAGTCATCGTGACTACCCTGACCGTAGTGGCTGTTTTCCTTCCCCTTACACTGATAGGTGGAATGACTGGTGAACTATTCCGTCCACTGGGTTTTATCGTTACCATTACGGTGGTTACCTCCACGCTCAGTGCCATCACCCTCACTCCCATGCTGGCCTCGAGGATGTTGAAACTCAGGAAAAAACCAAAAAAGGTACGCGTCGTCAGTTACGATAATATCATAGGAAGATTTCTTAACGGATTGGACCGTTTTTATGAAAGGTCCCTTCGGACGGCTTTGCGCTTCAGGTGGGGCACGCTCATAATTGCTCTGCTTATCTTCATAGGTTCCATGGGAATTGCCGGGAACCTGGGATTTGAATTCATGCCGGAGGCAGATCAGGGCTCCATGACAGCAGCCATTGAGCTCCAGACCGGTTTGAGGGTGGATGAAACCAGCAAAGTGGCCCGGAAGATCGATGCATTCATTGAAGAGAACCTCCCGGAAATCCAGTTTTACAATACCTCTGCCGGATCTGATGACCAGGGCGGGATCATGTCGCTGTTCTTTGAATCGGGTTCTCACCGGATCAATCTGAACATAATGCTCTCCTCCCTGGATGCACGTTCACGTGATGTATGGGAGCTGGCTAATATACTTACCGATTACCTGGAGACCATCCCGGAGATTGTCAATTTCGATGTAGTACCCAACGGCGGTATGGGGGGTACTACCGAGAACAATGTGGTGGTTGAGATCTACGGGTATGATTTTGAGACCACCTCGGCCATTGCCAGCGCATTGGCAGATTCGGCCCGGACCATACGAGGCGCCACCAATGTGAATGTGAGCCGTGATCCCTTCAAACCCATGTTGCAGGTGGTTCCCGACAGGGAGAAAATGGCCCAGCATGGCCTCAATACATTTACCCTGGCCAACGCAGTTCGTAACCGGGTGGAAGGGCCCTACCTGAGCAGGTACCGCGAAGAGGGTGAAGAATACGATATCGTGCTCCGCTTTGTGGAGGAGGACCGCAATGCCCTTTCGGACATCAACGACATCGCCCTGATGAATATGAACAACCAGGCGATCAGACTGGGTGAGGTAGCAGATATCCAGGAACACTGGTCACCTCCCAACATAGAACATAAAGGCAGGGAACGGATGGTAACCGTATCGATTACTCCCTATAAGGTTCCCCTGAATGTCCTGGCGGATAATGTCCAGTATAAGTTAAGTAAGATGGATATTCCCCCTGAAGTGCACATCCAGATGGGAGGAGCAGTGGAAGACATGCAGGAATCGATGATGGACCTGACCCTGCTGCTGGTGCTAAGCCTGATCCTCACCTACCTGGTGATGGCCTCCCAGTTCGAATCGCTGAAGATGCCTTTTATCATCATGTTCTCCATCCCGTTTGCCTTTTCAGGAGTGATCCTGGCACACCTGTTCACCGGGGTGACCATGAGTGTTATCTCCATGGTGGGAGGTGTGATGCTAGTGGGAATCGTGGTAAAAAATGCCATTGTGCTGGTCGATTACATCAACCTGATGCGTGAACGCGGACTGGAATTGCGTGAAGCGATTATTGTGTCGGGTAAGTCCAGGCTCAGGCCGGTTTTGATGACCTCTCTGACTACCATACTGGCCATGCTTCCACTGGCTCTCAGCAAGGGTTCGGGATCCGAGATCTGGAGCCCTATGGGTATTGCAGTCATCGGTGGTCTGATCTTTTCTACCATGGTCACCCTGGTCCTGATCCCTGTCATCTACCACATGATGCTGCTGCGAAGCTCAAAGCGTAAAAAGAGAGTGGAGTACGACTTTATGAATGGAAACAATGAATCATTACCTCAATAGCAGGCAACTATGAAAGCTGTATTTATCGTATATAACCAGGCTCAGACTGAAAAGGTAGAATACCTGTTCGACAAGCTGAATATCAGGGGATTTACACGCTGGACCGACCTTACCGGCCGGGGCAGTGTGGACGGTCCCCCCCACATGAACACCCACACCTGGCCGGAACAGAATACGGCCAGGCTTGCCGTAGTGGAGGAGGAGATGGTGGAACCGATCCTGGCGGGAGTAAAACTTCTTGACGAAGAGAACAAAGATGTGGGGATCAGGGCATTTGTGTGGAATGTGGAAGCTATGTATTAGCAGACTTGTACTTTTGATAATATAAAGGGCAAAATGAATAGTAGAAGGGCCACAATTGGAGTGATCATACATTTCCTGGCCATCCTTACATTGGTGGCTTCCAGCCATGAAAATGCGTCCGCACAGGAGCCTCTTGATTATCTGTTCGAAAGCGGAACGGAAGGGTACCAGTGCTTTCGCATTCCGGCTATTGTGACTACTACAAAAGGTACCCTTCTCGCATTTGCTGAGGGACGAAAGAATGGCTGTTCGGATACCGGAGATATCGACCTGGTGATGAAACGATCGGAAGATAACGGAAGAACATGGAGCCAACTGAACGTGATCTGGGATGACGGAATGAATGTGTGTGGTAATCCTGCACCTGTGGTGGATCAAACCACCGGGACTATTCATCTGCTCTCCACCTGGAACCTGGGGGAGGACCATGAAAGAGAGATCATTGACCAGACCAGTGCAGATACCCGTCGCATTTTTGTGATGAGATCATCCGAGGACGGACTAAACTGGTCGGAACCCGAAGAGATTACTGCCTCAGTAAAGAGGGAGGAGTGGACCTGGTATGCCACAGGTCCTTGCCATGGGATCCAACTGACACAGGGTGAACATCATGGAAGGCTTATCGTCCCCTGTGACCATATTGAGGCTGGATCAAAACGATATTTCTCCCATACTATCTATTCTGATGACCAGGGCTCAACCTGGAAACTGGGTGGATCCACGCCACAGGACCAGGTGAATGAATGCACTGTGGTTGAATTGTCTGACGGCAGATTGATGCTGAACATGAGGAATTATGACCGGACCCAGAAGAGCAGGAAAATAGCTATTAGTGAGGATGGAGGAGCTACATGGAGTGATATTTCTGCTGACCACACCCTGATAGAACCCATCTGCCAGGCCAGTCTGTTGATGGTCCGCTGCAAAAAACACGGTAAAACTACTCTTCTGTTTTTAAATCCTGCGGATGAAGATAAGAGACAGAAAATGACCCTTCGTATCAGCAGGGATGAAGGTTCCACCTGGTCAGGTTCACTGATCCTGCACCAGGGACCGGCAGCCTATTCGGACCTGACCCGACTTTCCAACGGAAACCTGGGTTGTTTTTACGAAGCCGGGAATTCCAGTCCATACCAGGGGATCGTTTATCAGGAAGTATCCTGGCAACAGATTACACAAGCTGTTATGAAATAGCCAAAGCCAGAAAAGGGACTGGGAAAGCAGACCAGTTCTCTGTAGTAGCTTACGCTCTCGCCATGGTGGCCACTCTTTTTCAATTTTCGAATGTCGCTTACCGGTGACATTTATGTATAAGGTAGTTATTCAGTGACTTCAAAAAAACTATCATTCAAACTCAACTCACCTTTCTTCATACCTATAAGATCCACAGTTTTTCCCAGTACCTCCCCAACGATGGTATTGTTTGTTACTTCAACACCTTTGCAGGCAATAAAGGTCAGACCAGCTTTACGGTGATGGAATGGTTCAAACCTGTGACTTCGAGTAATGGTATTGTTCCTGAACTTGAGGTTACTGACTGACTTGGCGAACAGAATGGGATAGTCAAATGGTTCAAATCTGTTGTTCTCAATGGTAATGTTTTGATGGAAAGGGTGTTTAGCATCCACCTCAGGGATTTCGGGAAAAATAGAGATAATACTTTCGCAGAATTGATATGCTGAACTCATGCATGGGTAGCGAAACTCATTGTAGCGAATGGTAATGTCTCGAACTCCTCCTGATTCATACCAGTAGTTGGCATCACCTGCCACGAGAATGGCACTTCCGCTGGATTCAAAAATATTATTTTCAATCCATACTTTTCCGGGTGTCGATATGAGAATACCGCGGGCCCTGCAGCTTCTAAAATGGGTGTTCCTGACTGTCAGGTCCGGTGTCCAGGTAAGATTTTCAATGGCAGCACCTGCATCAATTACATCTGGAATTTTCCGGTCAACTTCAACCTCAAACAAATCCTTAGTCAAATAGGTATAGTCGACTATGATCGCCTCACCAGCGGTTCTCATGCTCCTGTTCTCGATGAGGCCAATCCGGTCACCCTTTTGACCCCACTTCAACCCCTGGCTCTGGTGATGCATCAGTTTACACCTGACCCTTGTAGGTGAGATTACCTCCACGATTCGTGCACAGGTGCCATGCACATTCATCGGATCATCCATCAAGCCGGCAAACTCACAATGCTCAACCAGGATCTCCCCTTTGCACCCCATAATATGAAAACCATCATCATGTCCGCTCAATACATTTCGATGGTCATTAGGCACCATCTTCACTCTGTTAAAATGTATGTTCTCGGTGTACTGGGCAAGTATTCCCAATCCAGCTGTATGATGGATACTTACATCCTGTATGAGAAGGTTCTTACTGTGGAAGCAAAACACACCCGCATGATCTCGTTTACTATGCCTGAGGACGAGGTAATTACCTTTGTTGGGTAATCTCTCGAATCCCCCGGGTTTGGTAATCCTTACTACTCCTTTTTCAATCTCTTCGGCCACATACTTCTGCCAGCTACCTCCAAGTACTCCCTTATCTCCGGTACCCGGCACCACAAGTTTTGTATCATGATCAAACTCCATGATGGAGTAGAATGTGCTTTTCCACCCCTCCCCCACAAAAACAAGCTTTTCGTTTTCAATGATATATGGAAATTGAAAAGGATCGATCCTGATTTCAAATCCGTCAGTCAACACCTTGATCACCTGAACCTCTGCAGTTAAAGGAATCTCCCAATCAATGGATAGGTTTTGAATAGAAATATTCTCCGAGTGCTCGATGGTTATGGGTTGGATCCGATCATGCATGATAAATACCGATCCACCTCCATCCAGGGTGAAATGGTTCTTATCCTCAATGAGGATGGCCAATCTTTTGGGATTAATATCAGTAGTGTTTGATTCAAAATAGTCCCGCTCAATACAATGATGAGGCCAAAAATCGTATCTCCCTTTTGGAAAACAGAGTGTTATGTGGCTATCGTTCACACTTTCGAGCGCTTTTTTAACATATGGGGTGGCATTTTCACGCGTGTCGGGTAATAAACCATAATCTGCAATGGAAATGGTGGTCTGTCCAAATGCCAGGACAGTCACCAGAAGTAAGACACCCATAACAAATATTGTCTTATTCATATTCCGGATTTTTCCATTCCTTTTCCCAGTTACTGGATTGCTTCCCGGTTAATGAGGTGATGTGGAGCTTGAGAATCACAATAAAGCCCACCTCTTTCGGTTCGAACTCTGTTTTGTCAGGAGCTCCATGCTGGGCCATGATAATCTCCAGCCCCTCTTTTTTCTGATTAAAATCAGTGAGGATCTCCACTTCCCCATAACCCACTACCGATCTGTAGAGTGTGGCCCATTTGCACGCTCTTTCCTTCGGAATGATCTTAACCGTATGTTCCAACTCAAAACAGACTGCTGGATTCTTCCTGAGCAGATCGATCTTCTTGCCTGCAGGTGCCGAATGGATATAAATGCATCGATCTTTGTATCCATAATTAAATGGAAGAATATATGGCCGATCCCCATCCATCATGGCCATTCTGCAGATCTGTGCATCCGCGAGTACCTCTTCAAGAATAACTGGGTCTTTAATCTCCTGGTTTGCTTTTCTCATCAAGTTTTGATTTACATCGCCCTTCAAACGGATCGTTGTACATCGTTAGTTTGTCGATGTCAAAAGATGGAAACCAAATTAACTTAAAAGCTTGATAAAGCTGTTATAGATAAAGCAAAAATGTATGCAGCTTCTCAAAAAAGGAGTCTTTTCCGAATGATTGAATCCTATCTCAGATCATTAATAGCAAACGAACCACCGGAAAAAAGGAAGGAGATTCAGATCACTCCAGAATTTCTATCTTCTTAATCCACGTGGCACTATCAGACAGGTTCTCAAAGACTTCTATTAATATCTCATTACCAATAATGCTGTCTTTCATAGTAGTACTGTCTGTGATTGAAATATAAGGACTGAATTCTATGTGCAGGTCGCAGAATGCTCCGGGATTCTCGGAAGTGAAAAGCTGGGTTTGATTCTCCGAATCATACCGGGAGACAGACCAGTTTACCGGTCCCTCTGGCATGACCTGATAGTACCATAACCCACCGGACAATCTCACAGCAAGGTGGGCACCCTCTGGCAGATCTGCTGCCAAACTATACCCCTTATGGGCCTCAACACTTGTTTTTCCTTCAAAAAGTATGTTTTCCCCGTAAGGACTGAACTCCGGATATCCAAAGGTCCTGGTGACCTCATACGGACTGTTTTCAATAAAAAACTGCACATACTTCTCAAATTCGGGCAGAGTTACTTCCTGACCTCCCGCTGAATACCTGTTTTCGAGCTTTTCCCTGATGTCTGACAGGTCTAGATTAACCGCATGATTGATGAGTTCAGAACCCAGAGACAGGTCATTCAGCTCACCGTCTTCCTTCAGGTCACTCCCCAATTGGGAAATCAGTTCTGATAGTTCAGCCACCGTACGGTGCCCCTGAAGTATCACCGAGATGGCGAGCAGAACTGCATGGTCATCCCCACTTCCCGTAATATCCAGCTTTTCCGATTCCGGCATATCGTTATTCTCAAAGGAGAAAATGCGTAGTATTTCCTGTTGCGCCTGGCTTTTAGCCTCACTGAAATTTAAGCCCTCAGAAATAAGCTGGATTATCCGCTTGTCTTCAAGATGTGACAACAGATTAACATTCAGAGTATTTTTGTCAGTCAGGTCTGATAGGGCTGTAAGGACTAACCTTGCTGAAGAGGGTTCACCCTTCACTTCATTGAAATAGAATCCATCTGCCCGTAATTCTACAAACTGGGAAGAAAGTTCAATGTTTTCGATCTGGAAGCGACCCAGGTTGTCTGTAATTTCCGTGGTAAAATTCCTGCCTGTCTGTCCCAGATCAATATTCAATTCAGCGATAGTGATGGCAGTACCACTCATGAACGGGCCCTTCTGTACCACACCGCTGAGGTTTTCCAGGGATATGATCTGTGGTGTATCCGTCTGGCTGGTCTCACATGCGCCTAACCAGAGGAACAACATACTAAACAATGCGAATACGAAACGACGGAATATGCTCATGATTTGTTGGGTTTATTGACATCAATATATTCATATATACGAAACTCTTAAGGAAATGTTGTTGATCATTGTCCTCCTCATGAAAATGAAGTACTTTTAGGCTCCCAATTTTTAAAGATGAATAAATCTCCTATTACAGGGATTATTATTTTGTTGCTGCTTGGATCTGTAATAAGCTGCAATCCAACACAGGAAGACCAGGCAGCCAGGAAAGGCAAAGAGATCTGGTTCGAAGAGACCATACATAATTATGGTGAGATCGAAGAGGATAGTGATGGCACCTGGGAGTTTACGTTCAAGAACCTGGGTGAGCAAGCCATTGTGATCAATAGAGTTCGAAGCACCTGCGGATGCACGATACCCGCCTGGCCCAGGGAACCTATTGAACCGGGCGGATCGGGTGAGATCACTGTCAAATACAATACAGCCCAAACCGGCAGTTTTGTGAAGTCGGTGTTAGTATACTCCACAGCGGCTAACTCGCCAGTAAAATTGCAAATCAAGGGGAAAGTACTTCCCTCAGAATCATAAGATTATTATGCCAACCATTTCAAGAAAAGGACAACAGATGCCGGCATCTCCCATCCGGAAGCTGGTACCCTATGCCGAAGAGGCAAAAAGAAAAGGGAGAAAAGTATATCATCTCAACATTGGACAGCCCGATATCCAGACCCCTGAAGTAGCGCGTAACGCTGTAAAAAACATGACCGACCAGGTCATTGAATACAGTCATTCCGCTGGTAATGAAAGTTACCGTCGTAAACTTGCTGCCTTTTACCAGGGAATCGGGATCGATGTAGACCATACCGAAATGCTGGTGACCACAGGGGGATCGGAAGCCATCTCTTTTGCACTGATGTCTACCGTAAACCCGGATGAAGAGGTGATTGTACCCGAACCTTTTTATGCCAACTACAACGGTTTTTCAGTGGCCGCAGGAGTAAAGGTTGTCCCCATCACCTCCAGCATTGAAACAGGATTTGCCCTTCCTCCCATAGAAGAGTTTGAGAAAGTGATTACCCCGAAGACGCGTGGGATCATCATCTGTAATCCCAATAATCCCACCGGATACCTCTATTCACAGGAGGAGTTGGAGAGGCTCGGAGAGATAGTGAAAAAACACGATCTCTATCTCTATTCCGACGAGGTGTACAGAGAGTTCTGTTACGATGGGGAAACGCATTTTTCTGCCATGGACCTGAAGGGACTTGAGCAGCAGGTGATCATGTTTGATTCAGTTTCCAAACGATACAGCATGTGTGGAGTAAGAGTGGGCGCCCTCATTACCAAAAACAAGGAAGTAATCTCCACAGCCCTGAAATTTGCACAGGCAAGGCTGAGTCCCCCCTCCTATGGCCAGGTGGCCGGGGAAGCAGCTCTGGACACTCCCGCATCCTACTTCGAAGAGGTGTATGAAGAGTACATTGAACGGCGAAATTATATGGTCGATGCCCTGAATCAGATGCCCGGAGTAAAGTGTCCTTCCCCAAAAGGCGCCTTCTATACAGTGGTGCATCTGCCGGTAGATGATGCAGATATATTCGCACAATGGATACTGAGTGATTTTGAATACAATAATCAGACGGTTATGATGGCACCTGCCTCCGGTTTTTACTCCACACCCGGATTGGGAAAGCAGGAGGTCCGAATCGCCTATGTCCTGAAAAAGGAGGACCTGGTCCGGGCCATGGAGACTCTGTCTGAAGCTTTGAAGGCGTATCCAGGTCGAACTATATGACCAAAGAACTGTTAGTAAACAAGTAGTTCCCGATTAATTGACTACTTTTACGACGATTAATACTAAGAAAGAAGATATTGAATTTTAGTGACTTTGGCTTTGATCCCTCCCTGATGGAAGGAATAGAAGCCATGGGATTCGAAACTCCCACACCCATTCAGGAAAAGGCCATTCCGGAAATACTTAAGGGAAATGATATTATTGGTTCCGCACAGACCGGAACCGGAAAAACCGCTGCATTCCTGCTGCCGGTAATCCAGCATATCATTGCTTCTAAAGGATCCGACAAAACCCGGGCACTGGTAATAGTACCCACCAGAGAGTTGGCCATGCAAATCGATCAGCAGATGGAGGGATTCTCCTATTTTACCCCGGTCAGCTCCATTGCCGTATATGGAGGAGGTGACGGTGCTCTCTTTGCCAGGGAGAAAAAAGCGTTGATTGAAGGGACCGAGATGGTCATTTGTACACCCGGAAGGATGATTGCCCACCTGAATAACACCTATGTGAATTTTGACGAATTGGATTATCTGATTCTCGATGAGGCGGACCGCATGTTGGATATGGGTTTCTATGACGACATCATGAAAATCATTCAGCATCTGCCTAAAAAGAGGCAGAACCTGCTATTTGCCGCCACCATGCCAGCAGAGATCAGAAAGCTGGCTAACAAGGTATTACAAAATCCGGCAGAAGTTAGTATTGCCATTTCCAAGCCTGCGGAAAAGGTACTCCAGGTGGCTTATTCTCTTTATGAGACCCAGAAACTTCCACTGGTGACCCATCTGTTAAAGGGACGTGATCTACAAAGCGTGATCGTCTTTTGCTCCACAAAAGTCTCCGCCAAACAACTGGGAAGGCAACTCAAAAGGGAAGGACTTATAGCGCAGGATATTCATTCTGACCTGGACCAAAAAGCCAGGGAAGAGATTATGCTTCAATTCCGCAACCGGAACCTGAATATACTTGTGGCCACTGATCTGCTATCCAGGGGAATCGATATAGACAATATCGAACTGATCATCAATTACGATGTGCCCCATGAAGGAGAAGATTATATTCACAGGATTGGACGGACTGCCCGTGCCGAATCGGATGGCATTGCCATCACCCTGATCAGCGAACAGGAACAATACAAATTTGCACGCATTGAAAAGTTACTGGAAAAGCCTGTAACCAAGTCATCTGTTCCAGAGGAGTTTGGGGAAACACCCGAATATAATCCGGCCAAATACCGAGGCAGAAAACCCCATGG
>CAZURA010000021.1:0-51003 GCA_964622985.1 uncultured Bacteroides sp.
TTAATGGCAAGTTATGAAATAAAACAGACATATTCAAGTTGACATGACACTAGTACGAAAGGAACAAAAGGATCTTCATCCTCAGGACGTCCGACAAGATCTTCCATTCCAAACTCAAGCACCTGACATTCTAGTAAACTGTCGACAAGTTCCTTTTCGAATAATTCGTACAGTTTCTCTGTATGTTTCTTAAACTGTAGTGATTTTAGCTTTTTTGGCTTCAAAATTTGATTGTCCATAAATATCACGGATATGTTTACAATCGACAAGCAGGGCAAAGAATTGTTTAACCAAATCTTCATAATATCTCTTTCGGTCTCTTATTCCAGTTATTCTTCCAATATTTCAGACCTCATCTATGAAAGCAGGTATATGCCTGGAAATGATGGGATACCGCAAAAAAACAAGCCGGAGATCGGGACGGTGACCATGGAGGAGGTGGCGGAGTGGATCAGTTAAGGCTTTTAAACAAACTCACAAATGAAAGAGAGCCTAGATCATATTATCGAGGCTTTCTTGTCTTCTCATTGTCTCTGGTTTTTTCTCCATTTAGTTTAGATCAAACAGTTCTTGACTTCGGGATTTTTAGGTTGTAACTTGCTATAAACCAAAAATCTATGCCATGAAAGCATCCAGAACTGTCTTCGTTCTATTACTAACTGCCGGACTATTATCTGGAATATCCTGCAGTAAGGAGATTTCTTCTGAGTTTATTGGAAGCTGGGAAGCTGGATCCACTGAGATTACAGTACGTACCCAGGATGACAATGGAGATTATCATTTCATCAGTGATACTGCAAGTACAACACTACAGATCTTTAGCGATAATACCGCTTCGGGAACTATTGGATCTGCATCATTTTCCAATGTTGATGTTAAAAAGAATTTTGGAAATCCTGAAAATACCGGAATAGCCTATAGAGTGAAATGCGGAGATATTGCAAAGATCTTTCCGGACGATCCTCTGAGTTTAAAAGAAGTTCAAATATGGCTCACACCCGTGGAAAATGAAATGATGGAAGGTGAACTGCGCTATACTGAAGGCAGTGCTTATTTCCCAATGGCGAGTCTGATGTTCTACAGAACTGAATAATAAAAACAACCAGCCTGATCATACCATCAACAAGATCAAGGCTCTGGAAAAGCCCGGCAAACTCCACCATCAGATGATGGGCTATCACAAGAAAAGCAAGCTGGAGATAGATTATGTAAATGCCGGAATTTCCACATAATCCAAGAGCCAGAGCAGATCACAAAAATGTTAAAATCCTGAACTAAAATTATTTACAGTTGTCCCTGATGCACAGTGCATTGAAGATCCTCGCGGCAAGCCGCGAGGAATCTTCGATCCAAATATTATCCCAAAGGTGCTCGCTAACCCCGCCGCAAGCAGCGGGGAACCGAGCTTGCGAGCTCAGCGGAGCTAATGCGCTCGCGGGATTCAACTTATATATGAAATGAAACGTATCATCAGGGAACTAAAGCACAACTGGATCAAATACGGATTTGAGACAGTTGCCATTTTAATTGGAATCCTTGGCGCCATTACTCTGGAAAACTGGAATGAGAACCGGCAGGATAAAAAAGAATTAGTCAGCATATTAAGAACCATTAAATCGAACCTTCATTCTGACATTCAAAAATCAACAAATAGCGAGGGTAATACCGTTGAAGGAATTGATTTCCTCAATGCACTTATTAACGACCCTTATAACGATTCACTGGCCGATGATTTCATTCTTAATTTAAAACAGCCTTTCAATCCGATGGATAATTCCGGATATAAGATTGCAGTGTCAAATAATCTAATGGGGCTTATTAAGGATGAGCAATTAAGAAATAACATAACCTCCTATTATGAGAGCGAATACTATACCAGTAATCGATATATAAAATATTTAAATGAGACCTATTCAATAATTTTTAAAACCACCATCATTCAATCGATGGATCTAAAACAGGATTGCGATTTTGCGTGCCGAATCGCCGCATTGATAACTGATCCCTCTTTTGTAGAATTATTGAATTCTTATATGCGGCTCTATTCTGTTGTGTTAAAAGATTTAGAAAATCGTCTTGAAAGGGCTCAAAGACTTATTTCCCGTATTGATGCAGAACTGTTGACCTATTGATCCTCAATCCATTGAATTGTAGCTACACCACTATCGCAAAGCTGAAAGAGGTGGAGAAGCCGGTTAAACTTGCCAGAGTCTTTCCACAGGATCATATATGACTATATTTGTGGGTTTGTTTGCTGAAGATGAAGTTAACCATACTATTGATTATCCTGGCTCTGTCTGCACCATTCCTTCGAGGACAGGAAAGCAGGCCTGCAATACAAGTCCTGCAGGTTGATGAAAATATAAGGATCGATGGGTCGCTGGCAGAAGAGATCTGGTATCAGGCCGATTCAATATACGAATTCAGAGCGGTTGAACCTGTTGTAAACGCTACTCCTTCCCACAAGACTGTTACAAGGATTCTCGCCGATTCGAAAAATATTTATGTGGGAGTTATCTGCTACGACGATCAGCCAGACGGTATTGTCTCGTTTTCAAAAGCCAGGGACAGGGAGCTAAAAGATGAGGATAATATCAAAATTGTTCTGGATACCTATTTTGATGGCAGGAATGGTTTTATTTTCTCCATCAATCCCTATGCAGCAAGGTATGATGCAATCGTTTCACATAACGGGGAGTATGAGAACGATAATTGGGATGGTATATGGGATGCAGGTACATCCATAACAGAGTATGGATGGATTGCAGAAATACGAATTCCCGTTAGTTCATTAACCTTTAAAAGAGATCTCAAAAGCTGGGGATTCAATATTGAAAGAAGGGTGCAGAGACTTATTGAAGTAAGCAGATGGGCCGCAATCAGTCAGGATTACAGGATGGGGCAAACCATTCAAGCCGGGATCCTCTCGAACCTGCCTGATTTTAACCTGGGTGTTGGGATGACCCCTTCTCTCTCATCTGTTGTGAAGATATCTCACAACAAAGGCGAAAAAGCAGTCCCGGAATTAAAGCCCAGTTTCGACCTGCTTCAGAGAATCACTCCTGATATTACTGCCCAGGTCACCCTAAATACCGATTTTGCTGAGACGGAGGTGGATTCCCGTCAGACTAACCTTACCAGATTTCCACTCCTCTATCCGGAAAAGAGACAATTCTTCCTTGAGGGTGCTGATATCTATGATTTTGGGCTGGGACTTGGACGAAGATTTATGCCCTTCTTCAGCAGAAGAATCGGGTTGAATGATGGAGCAGAGGTACCTGTCAGATGGGGAGTAAAAGTAAATGGCAAGCTGAATAGAACACATTTCGGAGTGCTGGCCAATGAAACCGGTGAGCTGGATGATATAGCTCCAAAATCAACCATGGGAGTCGCCAGGCTCAAACAAAATATCTTTAAGGAGTCTTCCTTTGGAATGATATCTACCCTGGGAGATCCTGACGGGCTGACAAATAGTTGGATGGTCGGTGCTGATTTTACCTATCAGACGTCAGAGTTTCAAGAAGATAAAAACCTGATGGTAGGAGTATGGGGTCTCTATAATAACAGAGAGGATCTATCAGGTGACAGATCTGCATTCGGTGTAAAGATTGATTATCCAAACGATCTCTGGGATATTGCTTTGGTTTACCGGAGAATTGGTGATGATTTTGACCCGTCTCTTGGTTTTGTGCCGCGAAAAGGGATTCATTTAATCTCCTTCGGTGCCGACTATATGCCCAGGCCGGAAAATAACTTGATACGACAACATATTCTGGAATCAAGATTAACCCTTTATACCGATCTGGATGGGAATTGGGAAAGCTACGACGTATTTACGGCCCCAGTGCATTTTTTGCTCGAGAGTGGCGACAGGTTTGAATTCAATATCAGACCCCGGGGGGAGCACCTGACCGAACCGTTCGAGATATCCGATGGGGTGGTGATTGACCAGGGGCCATACCACTGGATGAGATACAGGCTCGAGTTTGAGACAGCAAGCAAACGTCGTATTAATGGTCAGGCCGCATGGTGGTTTGGTGGGTTTTACGGGGGCAAACTAGATCAGATTGAATTAGAGGTTTCCCTGCGTCCTCTATCCTCCCTGATACTGGAAATGAAATATGAGAGAAACATGGGAGATTTGATTCATGGGAGCTTTACTCAGGATCTGATTGCCTCTCGTATACTCGTAAATATGACATCAAATCTGAACCTGAGTAGCTATATACAATATGATACGGACTCAAAGTCCATGGGGTCATATTTCAGGTTCAGATGGACGTTCACACCACGAGGAGATCTTTTTCTGGTATATAAGCATAATATGATGAACGATATCACCGAAAGGTGGGATTATGAATCGAGTCAATTCATTATTAAGCTCACTTATGGTTTGTGGATTTGATACCATGGGTTATTCCCTGAATAGGATGTCAGGCACATGTCGCTTTTTAAATGGATTTTCCACCTTACCTTTGTTGGTGAGAGTCATATGAACATTGGTATTGCCATGAATTCTGGAAGGCTCCTCATAGTAATCGTTGGAATTGTACTCCTGGTCTCATCTTGTTCTAAAAACAATGACTCAGAGCTAGATAAAGAGTGCAAGATAGACATTGACACCATTGATTTCTCATTCGGTATACTCTATGATGATCCGCTGGAATATTTGATCCCGGGTGAAGAATCTGATGTAAGTGATCTCTTTCATGAAGAGGTCAGGAATGGTATTGGAATCCCCGGGGATTCCATTGATGACGTATTGGAAGTGTGTCATTGGATAAACCAGCATTTTGCCTTTGTAAATGCCGGAGGAGCTATGGCCGGTAAGAATACAGTAGATGAACTCTTTGAGATCAAGACATTCTATGGTTGTCACACTTTATCATTGATTATATCCAGTGTTTTGCGTGAGTTTGGCTTCCCCGCAGTTATGATCGAAACTGCCGACATACAATGGGCATATGATTACAAAGCAGGTAAGGTTCACCATTTTGCCGGTCATGTCATGTCAGAAGTGTATGTGGAAAACAAATGGATCCTGCTGGACAATAATGGCTGTTATGTGGAAGAGTATGATCCTTCGAATCCGTATATTCCGGTAATAAACCATCCAACAGATGCCTACTTCGTGTTTGCCAAAGGGATTGATATCTGGGATTATAGTGCAAAGGATAACTCGTTTACTGATAAAAAGCTGAGGTTCTTTTCCGAAAATATATACTGTTTTGAAGAGCTGTTCAACACAGTAGATTATACCTGGAGTAACTGATCATTTCTGATTCATTCGTAGTTTAGTTGAGTTAAACGAACAGGGATTTCCAGAGTCTAACCAGAAATAGCTATATGATCAAGTATATTGGACTATCGAATGCAAGGTGCATTGTCAGCAGTTTGATTTTGCTACTTATTATACCCGTTTACCTGTCGGGACAGGATTCAGTGCGAATCAGTGATTTTGAATCGTGGAATGAGATCGGTTTGGAAAAAAGGATGCTCAACAAAAAGCTGAAGCTGAATTTCGCTCTGGAGATGAGGCTGGATGAGAATGCCAGCCATATCAATAATTACTTCACTAACCTTGGTATATCTTACAAACTGCATGATCAAGTGGTCATCGGACTTGGATACCGATATATTAAGGATAATAAGGATGAAGACGGGTATCAGAATATTCACAGGTTGAATTTGGATCTCCGGTATAATCATAAGGTAGAGCGGCTGAAACTTGGATACAAGATCAGGTTACAGCATAAAAAGGAGATGCCCTATCATGATGTGAATAGATCAGATCTGACTGACAAAGTACGCTTCCGGGGAAAAGCTGAATATGATTTTCGGAACTGGAAATTGGATCCATATATTTCAGGAGAGATGTTCTATTCCAGAGAAAAGTTCATTGTCAAGTATATAGAGTCGATCGACGAACTGCAGGAGATCTCAGGATTTGAAAAACTGAGGGTAACTGTAGGTACATCCTATAACATCAAGAAGGTAGGGGAAATCGGGATCTATTACCGTATTGAGCAAGAATTTAGTGCATACCCGAAGGTCTACAATACACCGGGAACTTATTATATAGTTGGTGCCAACTTCATTTTCAAACTCTGATACACAGTGCAGATAGGAAAAAACATATTATCTATTCTTCCAACCATGGTGCTGATTTCAATCCATGTTTCCTGCGAGAAAGAGGCTCCCATAAACGCCGGGGCAGGATTGGAGGATTGGTCGGAGGATTCACACTCATATTTGGCTGAACCCGATTATGCCCGGGTGTTTAATCCAAATGAAGTGCAGCGATTAGATATCGTAATTGAAAGTGAATACTGGCAGGCGATGCAGGACGACCTGAATGAGAAATATGGCAGGAATTCAGGGCCTAATCCGCCACCAGTAAAGAAGTCGGCTCCAAAACTACTACCACCCAAACCCCAGAAACAGAATCCTGTTTAAGGCCCCCGCCAGATTTTCCATGAGGGGAAACAATGGTATGATGTGGCGATCCGATACAAAGGAAATTCCAGTTTATCGTCTCCATATAGAACAGGAATTGACAAACTCCCTTTCAGGCTTGAGTTCGATCATTTTGAAAATGAGAATCCTTCTATATCGGGACAGACTTTCTATGGTTTCTCACAGCTATCATTTGCGAATGGATTTAAGGATATATCTCTGATTCACGAAAAAGTAGCCACTGATGTATACAGGGATTTTGGGATCCCGGCTACTCATTCTGCATTCTATAGGATCTATGTAGACTATGGAGAGGGATCGGTCTACTTCGGATTGTATACCATGCTTGAAGTAGTATTTGATGGTCCCATGCTGCTTAAACAATTCAACAATGAAACCGGTAATTGCTATAAACCGGAAGGTCCCGGGGCCCAGTTTAATAATCCCGCTTTTGTCAATTCCCTCTCATTCAATAATAAAACAAATCCGGATGCAGGTCTGAGTGATGTGAAGGCCATGACTCAGGCTCTACTATCAGAAAGCAGGATACAAAATTCGGAGAAATGGCGGGATGACCTGGAATCGATTTTCAATGTGGATCTGTTTTTGAAATGGCTGGCCGCCAATACCACCATGCGAAATTGGGATACCTATGGAAGGATGAGCCATAATTTCTATCTCTATAATACTCCTTCCAGTGGACTGTTGACCTGGATCCCATGGGATAACAATGAAACCTTCGCAGATGGACCGGGAGAGATGGCAAAGCCGGATAAAGCTGCTTTGGATTTTGATTTCTCAAACCTGGCCACTCTCCCTGAAGGTCCGGGTGCCACTCCTCCCTGGCCGCTGATCTCTTTCCTCTATGAGGATCCGGTATATAAGCAGAAATACAATGGCTACATTGAGGAATTCATACAGGGTCCCTTCTCAGTTTCAGTCATGTCAGGAAGGTTCAATGAGGCCCATCAGATGATCCTTCCCTATGTCATTGGACCTGATGGAGAAAAGGAAGGTTATACTTTTATTCCCACAACCAGTGATTTCGAAAATTCTCTTCCCTTACTGATCGATTTCGTGACTACCCGTTTTTCCGAGGCGGTGGACTACCTTGAATAATTATAACGGAAGGGCCAAATTAACAATCGATTAACAGTATTAGGTGCGACTAATACATATTTTGCCCAACCTCAAATCTGCCAACATGAGAAAATTCATCCTGCTATTCGCCATGCTAATGGCGTCATTACACTCATTAATCGGACAAAACAATGAAATTGATTCCAGCACTGGGCGCCCATTGTATAAGAATTCAATCTATTATGAATTATTTGGAAATGGCCTGCTCTCCTCAATCAATTATGAACGACAGTTTAATATTGCGTTTGAGGATAAATTGCGCACTGGCATCAGCATAGGATTTATGCCTCATTACAGAGGTTTCGGTCCATTTATGCCTGTAGAGTTTAAACTGATGTATGGCAGAACTCATAACCTGGAATTAGGTATCGGCATCACCATTCTTCCCGACAATATTTTAAATCCGACCTATAATCCATCAATTGACAGAAATGACAGTTATTTCTATCCCGTCTACAGGTTTGGCTATCGATTGTCCTATAACAAACTTCTAATCAGGATTGCACCTCTTTTGCACAAAATAAGGTATACCAAGCCAACACATTCATACTTTGGTGGAATTAGCCTGGGGCTTTCCTTCTAGAATTCTTATATTACAGGATGCCATTTCGAATAGCGTTCATGTTAAGTATCCTTCTGCCGTTTTCAGCGGTATCTCAAATCTCTCATGTTGGAATTGAAAGAGACCTGGAAGCTCTCCAAAAGGAGTTTTTGAGCTGGAGGTTCGGGATGTTTATACATTTCAATATGGGGACTTTCTCCTCAGCCGAGTGGGCGAATGGATACGAAGATCCGCTCCTGTTTGATCCTGTGGAACTGGATTGCGGACAATGGGCTGATGCAGCAGCATCAGCCAACATGAGGTACGCAATTCTTACTGTAAAGCATACTGGAGGATGGTGCCTGTGGAACAGCGCTTATACAGATCATGATATTGAGATGTTTCAAAATTACAATGAAGGAAAGGGAGATATTGTAAGAGAGTTTTGTGAAGCATTCAGAAGCAGGGGATTGAAAATTGGGCTATATTATTGCTTTCCCCTTCATCATAAAGAGTGGGCCAAGTACAGCACCCTTCCCATTAAAGGGTATGAAAACAGTACTTGCGATGCGTTGGGTTTTGTAAAAAATCAGTTTAAAGAATTGCTAACGAACTATGGCAAAATTGACCTGATCTGGATTGATCAGTACAGTTCTTTGCATGGAGGAATGAAGGAAGGCGATTGGCTCCTGTTCAAAGAGTATATCCATTCATTACAGCCCGAGTGCATAGTGATGGGCAACAATGCGCAAAACCTGAATGAATCAGATATTATCGGGTATGAATATCCGTGGAGCCATACTCTTCCCCCGGACGGGAATACCATCCCCTCTGAAGTTTGCGACAAACTTCAGAACAGTTGGTTTTCTTCCATACCCAGAGGTGAAGATGCCCCTCCTATTCGCGATATCGATTATATAGTATCCGAGATGCTGATCCCCCTTAATAGAAAGCATTCAAACTATTTACTCAATTGCGCTCCTAATGACAGAGGATTAATGCCGGAATCAGTAGTACGACTGCTAAAAGAAGTTGGACAGCAATATAATTAGCATATAGCCAACTACTAATAGCCATTTCGGATACCCCTGGCAAGTTGTCTCAATTGAAGCTCCTCGCAAGATTCACAACTATTCCTTTTCGAGTTTGACGTTCAAAATTGACTATTGTTTTTTGCCTATTCTGTTGAAAAGAGAGTTTGCTCTGTAAGTTTGGATGTATATATTTGTAGCTGAAGAGAATATTTCCTGGAGTACCAACCCACAAAAAGATAAAGTGGTGACTGGTCATACTCGAACATTTTTTGCACCCGCTGAAAGAGATTCGAAAAAGGAAGTCCTTAGACAGAAAGAGCAAATTGAAGCCTCCGAATTTCTCGACAAAGTCCTTGCGGGGACTCCATTCATGTTTTTTATAATCAATGACAAACGACAGGTTGTTTACAGCAACTACCTGTTGCTGGAACAATTCGGTTATGAGAGCATGAACGATGTAGTAGGACTGCGGCCAGGCGAATTATTCTTGTGTATATATGCTGATGAAGGTCCGGGTGGATGTGGCACTGCAGAGCAATGCCGTTATTGTGGAGCCCTACAGGTGGTCCTGGAAAGCAAAGAAACAAATGAACTCGTCACCCAGGAGGCGACTATTGATATTAAATCGGAAGACAGGGAGATCCCTCTCAGCTTTGAAGTTTCATCAAAGCCATTTGAATGGAATGGGGAGTCCTATTTTATTATTACCATGGTAGATATAAGTGCCCTGAAAAAGAAGGAACTCATTGAAAAGACATTCTTCCACGATATCAAGAACAAAGCCGGTACGATTAGCGGGTTTCTAAATTTACTGCAAAACCGGAATGATGATCCCGATAAAACCTCCCTCTTTGAACTGGTAGATAGGGGTATGGTGGAATTGTTAGAGGAAATTGATTATCAGAGGCAGTTGATACGAGCAGAAAATGGTGATCTGGAAGTCAGTAAACTGGCAGTTCCGGTACAGGAAACATTGGAAAATGTCAGTAACGACTTCGTTAACCAGGCTACAATGCATGGTATTGTCATTCAAAAAGAATTCAGTGAACCAGATATCATTATTCAGAGCGACCCGGTACTTTTGAGAAGAATTCTTGGAAACCTTGTGAAGAATGCACTAGAGGCCAGTAAGGATGGAGACATTGTAACTGTTGGGTATGAGAAAAATAATAGAGAGCTAAGATTCTATGTCTCCAATCCAGCCGTTATGCCAAAGGAAGTGCAATTCCAGGTATTTCATAGATATTACTCCACAAAAGGGACTGGAAGAGGAATTGGTACATACAGCGTCAAACTGTTTAGTGAAGATTACCTGAATGGAAAGGTCTATTTCACTTCAAAAGAAATCGAAGGTACTGTATTTAGTGTTATCTTACCCTTAAATAAGAATTAACATCTGATCGCAGACTTCAGTTTCCTTTACTTGGCCGTAAGACTATCCTGTAAAGCTTTTGCCTTCATCGCCTTTTTATAACTCCATAAACTATCAATCTCATACGCCTTCATAAAGCACTCATATGCTTTTCCATACTCCTCCACATTCATATAGTAGTCCCCTTTTGAGTCATAGGGATTTGGGAGGTCCGGTTCAAGTTCAATGTACTTATCGAAAACCGTTTGAGCCTCATCAAACTCCTCCATGGTCATATACGTATAGCCGAGCATATTGTATATAATGGCTTGATTATCTGTCACTTCCAGAGCCTTTTTATGGGCGTCAACTACACCTTGATAATCTTCAATAATACCCTTTGCAAATGCCAGCTCAAAATAGGCTTCCTTGTCTTCCGGGTAGAGTTCCACCAGCTGATTTGCCAGATCGGTTACATCACCTTCGGGATTATCCTTCACTCCTTCAAGCATGGACTTAATCAACTCTTCACCCTTGCTTAATTCTGCATCAGAGTTCAGAGCGATTTCCGCATATTTGCTAAAGTCATCATCCTTCTTAAAGTAGAGGTTGTACAGAGCAAGTCTGTAGCTGGCCATAAAAAAGTCGGGATCCTCAACCAAAGCTTCATCCAACAGGGACATCCCCTTACTAATATATACATCATCTAAAGCGTCCATCGCTTCTTGATAGAGATTTAGGGCCACTTCCGAATCTGAAGTGACAGGAATCATCTTCTCCTCCACCTTTTGGGTACACTGAGTAACAAGAAGTGCAAGGATTAGAAATACGACTGAATTGAGGGTTTTCAGTTTCTTCATAACAATTTTGGATTAAGTAATTTAATAAAGTTATGACCTAATCGTACAATAGTCAAGTCAGTACAGGACTTAATGTGTGTATGGACCATACTTTATATTAGAGTGTGTTACCCGTTTGACTGTGAATTGTATATATATTTGCCCTAATACGTAATAAGAACCTCGCCAAAATTTTAAAAAATGCAGAGAATACTGATTATCATCAATGACGCACCCTATGGGACAGAAAAAGCGTATAATGCCTTAAGAATGGCAATGACGTTGCAAAAAGAGCATGGAGAGGGGGTTCAGGTTAACATATTTCTGCTTGCCGATGCTGTATTTTGCGGATTGCCTCAGCAGAAAACACCAACCGGATTTTACAACATTGAAAGAATGCTGAAATCCATTATCAGAAATGGGGGAGAGATCAAGAGCTGCACAGGCTGTTCTGAAGCTCGCGGAATTGATCAGATGAACTTCATTGAGGGTGTAACACTCAGCAATATGAAAGAGTTTGCTCAGTGGACCGTAGAATGTGATAAAGTGTTATCGTTCTAATCCTGCTGGTATGGCCTTTAGTGATTTTACTGATGTGAAAACATATGCCATCCTCTTTATGGCCACTATGTCAGCAATTGCCTGCAGCAGGCAAGACACGTCATGGGTTCTCTCTCCTATTCCGGGAACAGCAGCAATCTCAGGTGAACGTACCCATATACTTAGTCCGAATACCATACAACATCCTGAAAACTTCATTTGGGGTGCAAGTGTGATCCGGGGAAATGATGACAAATACCATATGCTTTACGCTACCTGGGACACCGGTCCGGATCATACCAACTTTAGCAATGCCTGGGTTCTCTATTCGGAGATTGCCTATGCCGTTTCCGATCACCCTGATCATGATTTTAAAACGGTTGCCACGGTTCTGCAGGGGAGAAGGCATGAGGGGGATTCGACAGCCTGGGATGCACAGGCCGTACATAATCCGCATATCAAGAGGTTCAATGGGAAATACTATCTCTATTATATCGGGAACCGGGATCCGGGACCGGTGGGAGAAGGAGAACCGGGATGGGCCTTGAGTAAGCGCAATCGTTGTCAGCAGATGCAAGCTACAGGCGTGATTGAATTTGACAGCTTTGAAGAACTGCTTTCCGGTAATTTTGAAAGACCTGATCAACCCCTCCTCTGGCCCAGGACCAGGGTAAGAAACGACTTCGACAATGCACTTTCTCCTTCACCGGAAGGAACTAAAACCTTGCCTGACAACCTGATCATCGTAAATCCGTCGGTGGTTTACCGGGAGTCGGACAACAAATACCTGCTATACTTCAAAGGAAATATGTATGATCCCCATTGGAGAGGAGTTCACGGTGTGGCCATTGGCGATTCCCCAACGGGTCCCTTTGTTGCACAGGATCAGTTTATTTTTGATATCCGCAATAAGGACGGAACCATAGCCAGCGCTGAGGATCCTTTTGTCTGGTACAACAATAAACACAGGCTGTTTTACGCCATTATCAAAGATTTCTCAGGAAGAATCACTGGGGGTGAACCGGGATTGGCTATGCTCTGTTCTGAAGAGGGAGTGGACTGGAAAATACCTCAACAGGGTACCGGCAGCATCAGTAAAGAGATTGTTTTTAAAAACGGGGATACAATTAAGGTCAGCAACCTGGAAAGACCTCAATTGTTATTGGATCAACATGGCAACCCACAGGTATTATATGCTGCCTGTTCCATCGAACCCGTAGGAGCCAAACGTGACGGTTCTACCTTCAATGTGCATATACCCTTTCGATCACCATAACCAGCAAGCTACGGGAGGTACAGTGAGACATCTCTCCGGTATGGCATTTGGCTCATACTTCATTAGATGGTATATTGCATATTATCACATACATGTCTAACATGCCATCTAAACCCGATAAACTCTCGCAACTCTGGCAGGAACTGAAACGCAGGAAAGTAGTCCGGGTGATTACCGTATACGCAGCTGCCGCATTCGTCATCCTGGAACTGGTATCAATCATAGTAGAGCCGTTGAAGTTGCCTGAGTGGACCCTCCAGCTGGTGATCATTCTCTTATGTGTTGGATTCATAATAGCCATTCTGTTGTCATGGATTTATGATATCACTCCGGAAGGCGTCGAAAAAACAAAACCTGTACATGAGCAAGGTGAACCCAGACCAGAGAAACCTTCTCAATTAATGACATGGAAAATTGCCACCTATGTAAGTGTTGCTGTGATTATTGGACTGATCCTATTCCACATTCTCGGCACAGAAAGAACAATTGATCTAACAGGTTTGGAAAGAACAATTGCCGTTCTGCCATTTGAAAGCCTGGGACTGGATGAGCAAAGTACATCAATGAAGAATGCCTTACCCATAGCACTGATCTCGGAACTGCAGCATGTTGAGGAGTTTACCATCAGGCCCTGGGGATCTTCCAGAAGATATACTGAAATGGAATATAGAAGTACCGAAATAGGTGAAGAGATCAATGTGAATTTCCTGCTCAAGGGATACTTGCTGCAACAGGGCGAAGATGTGGAGGTGGATATCATGCTGATCGAAGCAGCTTCTGAAGAGATTATCTGGAACCATCACTACACCAGGGAAACGGAGGACGTGTTGCAGGTCCGCCGTGATATCTCAAAACAGGTAGCGTCGGCACTGGAGAATAAATTTGAGCCGGAAAGACAGCATTTGGCTGAGAATCCAGATGCCGAACAGGCCTATTTTACCGGCCTGAATTATTACTGGAGGGATGAGAGTGAATCAGATTTTCGACTGGGTATCCGCTATTTTAAAAGAGCAGTAGAACTGGACTCAGAATTCGTCATGGCATGGGTCAAATTGGCCTCCTCTCATTGTTGGATGTATCACTTTCATTTCGACCGTACAAAGGAACGCCTACATCTGGCCCGGGAATCCATGGAAAATGCCAGATCAGCTGATCCGGGAAATCCAGATATCAATCTAGCAGAGGGGATCTATTACTATGTGACCCATGACTACCAGAAAGCCATGGAAAAATATAGAATGGCAGAGGGGCAGGTTACGGATGCGCCTGAGCTTAATATGTGCATGGCCAGTGTATATCGCAGGCAACAGAACCTGGTAAAAGCTAAGGAGTACTATTTGAAAGCTGATGAATTATCTCCTCAAAACAGAATATTCACACTGGAACTGGGAGAAACCCACCTTTTTTTACGTGATTATGAGAACGCCGCAGGGTATTTCAGAAAATATATGTTAATGGGGGGTACCCATGATGCCGGTTTGATTGATGACGTTTTTCTCTATCTGCTCTGGGAAAAGGAAAACGTGAAAAGCAGGCAGGCTCTAAAGGAACTGAATGAACTGTCGGGGAGCAGGCCCCATGGAATACTTACCTATCACCAGGTTCGAATCGAATTGATAGACAGGAATTATGACGCTGCCATAGAGGCTTTGCTTTCAGAACCTTCTGATTCCATCCATCATCAGTTCATACACAGGCCAAAAAGCCTCTGCTTTGCTGAGGTCTATGATCTGCAGAACGAAACAGACCGGGCTGATCGTTATTATGATTCGGCACGGTTACACCTTGAGGCAAAAATCGCAGAATTACCTCAGGATAGCAGGTTTCACAGCTCTTTAGGAATAGCCTATGCCGGACTTGGCAGAAAGGAAGAGGCCATCAAAGCAGGACAAACCGCAGTGGATCTTATGCCCATCACTAAAGATTTTTACAGGGGTATTTTCAGGCTGGAAGACCTGGCACGGATCTATACCATAGTGGGAGAGTATGATAAAGCCATAGACATACTGGACCAGTTATTGTCCAAGCCTGGTTTGATTTCAGTGAATCTGTTAAAAAAAGATCCGGCCTGGGAAAAATTATGGCAGGTTCCTGCTTTTGAAAGAATGCTTACCAAGCACTTCTGATATAGTTACCACGAAGGAGACTTCAGGGAATAAACTGCTTTATGGCCTCAATATCCCCGACCATACTGGTAAAAGTCAGTATTCCACTACTATTTCCATAGGTAAACATAAATGGCCAGCGGGTTACAAAATAACGGCCATGCGGATCTCTGAGCAGTGGTACCGGATGCTCCATCCACTGCGATTTGAAAGTAAAATGCCCATCCTGGTATCCCACTTCAAAAGAGAAATTGGCCGGAAGAATCCATTTCCCGATGAATCCTGACAGCGTATCGCCTCTATAGTCTACTCCGGTCCAGTAAGGCTGATAAGGGCTTACATCCAGTTGACCCAGATGCTTTTTAACAAACAGTTCATCCGGAAAACGCTGCAACAAATTCTGATAGGTACGTATTGCATCATCGGACATCCCTGAAATATCCTGTTGCAGTCTGCCAAATGCGTACCATGTTTCCCTGTTATCCGGATACAATCTGAGTGCCATGGTGTATAGCAGTAGAGCAGCAAGTGTATCCTGCTCTTCGTCCACCATAACGAGGGCACTATTTACCAGGTCTTCCTCAGGAAGATCAGAATATGTGCCCTCCTGAATAACCTGCATGGCTGAATCAATACCATGGATACGTACCATATCCACCAGAGGATGAAAATCTCTCCAATCAGGATTCATGTCATAGGCTTTTAGCCCTTTGCGAATGAATGTATTCCACTGGTTAGTAGGATGCCATATGGTTTCAAGTTCTTCCAGCGCTTTTTCCCGATCTGCTTTTCCCTGTGTAACCCTGTATAAATAGGCAAATGCAGATGCCCGCATGTTCGCAGTACAGTGTACATACACTTTATCCTTCCCGAACGACTTCATCAGACGGACAAAGGTTTTCAGATTTGACAATGAAGGTTTTGCGAAATTTACCGGTATCACATAAAAATCCATCCCCATGGATTCTACTTTGTTCCGTTCCTCCTGATGCTCACCCGGGAGAAGCGTAATCACATGTTCAACTCCATAATCACGGATCATTCCATATTGCTCCATGAGAATGGAACCAGAGGTTAACAGATTCTCATCCACCAGGTGGAATGCACGAATTGAATTCAGATCCGGATCAGGTTGAAACAAGAATAATAAGATAGTAACAGCTAGCATTTGGATGTGGATTAAATCTCACTTACCTGAATGTTTTTCGGTATTCGGAGGGAGTCTTGTTCATCTGCTTTTTGAAATAGTGATTGAAGTTAGCCAGGTTGTTATACCCGCTTTCATAGCAAATCTGGGTAATCGATTTTTCTGTTTCCACAAGCATCTTTGCAGCTATACCGATACGTACACTCTTGACATACTGTGAAAAGGTGCGATTGGTTTTTTTCTTGAAATACCTGCAGAATGAACCCGGAGCCATATGCATCAAATCTGCCACATCTGCAAGTTTTATACCTTCCCCAATATTCAGGAATACATATTCATACACCTTGCTTATTCGGTCAAGGTCCTTGGTGAACTTATTAGGCAGATCTGTTTCACCGGTGAGGTATTCAAAATCCCTGGTGTGGAGTAGCGTATTAAAGATATTCAAAAGCTCGATATAGCTCTCTAACCTCTCCAGTTTAACCAGTCGTTCAAGTTTTATCTTCACTTTCCTCTTATCGCCGCCACTGAAAGAGATTCCCCGATTGGCCTGTTTTAGCAGGTTTTCCACATCCTCCAGTTCTGGTATATTGAAGAAGTCCGAACTAATAATATTTTCATAAAAGTGAGTGGTGATACAGGAGGGCGGCCTGTTTGCCTGGGTTTCAAGGACTTCCCATGAATGAGGAAGATCGGGTCCCAGCAAAACCAGATCACCGCTTTCAAAACTGGATATGTTATCCCCCACAATACGCCGTCCAGACCCGGAGACAATATAATTCAGCTCAAAGTTCTTGTGAGAATGGATTTTAGGCACTCGCTCTGCGAGCTGTATTTCCCTGGCGATAAAGGAGTGCTTATTGGGGACCTGTATTTTTTCAAAAACATATTCCATGCTATGAATTTTAACCTAAAAAACAAAAAAACGTAGAAATATCTCAAGAAGGGTTAAAATATATTACAAACTTACTAAAATATCTGAAGCAATGGATAGCGACTTTAGCTTCCTTTGTTATATGAACTCCCCGCTAAAAGGCATTATTACTCCACTCATAACTCCACTGGCAAATTATAAGGAGCTCGATTTACCTGGGACTCAAAGACTCATTGAGCACCAGATTTCAGGTAAGGTAGACGCTCTCTTTATTCTGGGAAGTACAGGTGAAGGCCCCTCCTTAAGTTATGCCCTGAGGAAGGAGTTGATTAGCAGGGTATGCGAATGGGTTGATCAGAGAATTCCGGTCCTGGTGGGTATAACTGACACCTCCTTGGAGGGATCCCTGGAGATCTCGGCACACGCGGAAAGTGCAGGAGCAGACGCTGTGGTCATAGCTCCCCCGTACTATTACCCCATTGCAGATGAAGAGATCGTATTGTATCTTCAACAGCTGGCAAGTGGATTATCTTTACCTTTTGTACTGTATAATATGCCCTCCCATACTAAACTGCATCTATCGGTGGAAATCGTGAAACAGGCACACGAACTGGGAGCTATTGGTATAAAGGACTCCTCTGGAGATATGCTTTTCCTTAATAGTTTGTTGAATGCATTTAAAGAATCTCCAGGATTTTCCATTCTGTCAGGCACTGAGCTCTTTCTACCTGAAACCATCAGGTATGGTGGACATGGAGGTGTGACAGGGGGTGCCAATTTATTCCCGGAGCTGTTTGCGAGTTTATACCTGGCTGCAGTTTCTGATGATTCTGAAAGCATTCTGAAACTACGGGAAACCGTCTCCATGATTTATGAAACCATATACCGGGTGGGTAAAGATTCTTCCAGATTTTTACAAAGCTATAAGTGCGGACTATCTGTGATGGGTATTTGCAATGATTATATGGCCCCTCCTTTGCAGAGTTTTGGCCCGGCCGAGAGAAAACAGATGGAAACATATATGAATGAGTTTACCCGGTTAACCTGACATGAGTTTTCAGCTTGGCACATTAGATACAACCATCATCATCATATATGGACTCATCCTGGTGGGGATGGGTTTCTATTTTGTCAGGAGAAATAAAACCTCCGAACAGTTTATGTTGGCAGGACGGGGAATCCCTGCCTGGGCTGCCGGACTGGCTGTAATGAGCGCCTACACCAGCAGTATTTCCTATATCGCTGTTCCCGGAAAGGCATTTGATTCTAACTGGCATCCCCTGATCTTTGCACTTGCCGCTCTACCGGTAGCATGGTTTGTTACCAGATATGTGGTACCCTTTTACAGGAAAAGGAACATTATCTCTGTCTATGGTTATTTGGAGGAAAAAGTAGGTCCCTGGGCCAGGATTTATGCTTCTCTCTCTTTTGTCCTGTTTATGATAGGACGTACCGCAGTAATCTTGTACCTCTCCTCCCTCCTGCTCAGTTCATTTATTCCTCTAGACATCCGGTTCCTGATCGTCATTATTGGTGTGGTGACCATTGTGTACACATTGACGGGAGGTATGGAAGCAGTGATCTGGACCGATGTCATGCAATCGGTCATTATGGTCGGCGGGATCCTCTTTATAGGCTTCATGCTAACCAAAGAGGTAATTTCGAAACCTGATTTCCTGATTCAACATGCTTTCGATGGAAACAAGTTCAGTCTCGGGGAAACCGATCTCTCTCTGACCAGTCGCACCATCTGGGTGATGATCATTTACGGGGTCACCGAGAACTTCAGGAACCTCATAGCGGACCAGAATTACACACAGAAATACTGCTCGGTCCCCGACGAGAAAAAAGCCAAAAGATCTGTATGGATCGCCATGTTGATCTATCTGCCTTTAACGGCTCTGTTTCTTTACATAGGGACTGCTCTTTTTTCATTTTATTCCTCTCCTGAAAATCCCCTGGGGGAAGCAATTACCAAAGGGGACCAGGTATTTCCTCATTTCATTGCCACTCAGTTGCCCGCCGGATTGAAGGGATTGATCATTGCAGCGATCCTTGCCGCTTCCATGAGTACCATCGACTCTGCACTGAACTGTTCTGCCACCGTACTTTTTGTGGACTATTTCAAGAAGTATTTCAGACCTGCTGTGAGCGAGAGGGACAGCGTCTACTTCCTGAGAATTACGACGGTTATCTGGGGTATTGCAGGAATAGCATTTGCCCTTCTGCTGATTAATGCCCAGAGTGCCCTGGACATCTGGTGGGTTATTGCCGGTATTTTTGGTGGAGGTATCCTGGGGCTTTTCCTGCTCTCCATTTTTAACATGAAAATCACCATGCCACAGGGTATTGTATCGGTGGTATTCAGTCTTTTGATCATCATGTGGGCCTCCTTCGCCCGGAATTTGCCAGAGCAACTCGCCTGGATGGAATGCAGGGTAGATCCTATCATTATAGGTGCCATGAGTACAGCTGGATTGTTGCTGTTGGCATTGCTCTTTGTGATTATAAATCAAAATAACAGAAGATGAAATATCTGTTTGGAACGTTAATGGTGCTTACTCTTATGTCGTGTCAGGAAACCCACCAAAAGATGTATCAGGGAACAGATGCCCTGGTCGGATCGGAATTCATCTACCAGGCCGTTGATGTTTCCTTCCCCAGCTGCCATGCATCCACAATTGTCGAAACTGAAGAGGGTTTGCTGGCGGCATGGTTTGGCGGAACCCGGGAAAAAGATCCCGATGTGGGGATCTGGTTAAGCCGATTCACCAGTGGGCAATGGAGCTCTCCTGTGGAAGTGGCCAATGGGATTCGGCATGCAAACCAAAGATACCCCACCTGGAATCCGGTTCTTTATCATACCGGGTCCGATATTAAGCTATTTTATAAAGTAGGACCTTCACCCAGAGAGTGGTGGGGTGAAGTGATCACTTCCTCCGATCAGGGGAAGAGCTGGTCAGCTCCCGAGAGGTTGCCGGATCAGATCTTCGGACCCATCAAAAACAAACCGGTAAAAATTACAGACACACTGCTGCTGAGCCCTTCCAGCACAGAAGATAACGGATGGAGGATCCACTTGGAGATCTCTTCTGATGAGGGAGTCACCTGGACGCGTAGCGATGCACTCAACGATGGCAAAGAGAGCTCACTGATACAACCTACCATCCTCGTACATTCCAATGGAGAGATCCAGATCCTGTGCAGAAGTAAGAACAAAGCCATATACAGCTCGCGTTCTGCAGACCAGGGGCAAACATGGAGCAATCCGGTGGCAACCGATCTGCCCAATCCCAATTCCGGCTTCGATGCAGTGACGATGAGGGATGGCAGGCACCTGCTGGTATACAATCATATTGCATGCAAACCAGGTCAGCAATGGGGCGACAGGAATATCCTGAATGTGGCGGTGTCGGAAGACGGAAAAAGCTGGCAGGCAGCCGTGCTTCTGGAAAACGATCCGGACAAAGATACCGAGTACTCCTACCCTGCAGTCATCCAAACGGCCGATGGACGGGTACATATAACCTACACATGGAACAGGGAATTGATCAGGCATGTGGTGATCGATCCCGCACGAATCAAATCCCGTGAAATCGTAAATGGTCAATGGCCAACTGATTAACCAAATTTGAGACAAATGAAACGAACGATCAGCCTTCTCTTTGTAGCTGTTGCACTGGGTCTGGCCTGGGCCATGCGGGGCCATTTCGGACACGAATGGGGAGCCTCCTGGGCAGGGGCTATGGGTGCCATGGCATTGCTATTGATATCAAACCGAAACGACTGGATCCGAAGGGCTCCGGCCCTGGCTGCCTTCGCCGCCATCGGTTGGGGAGCAGGCGGTATGATGAGCTATGGTATCGTGGTTGGCTACTGCAGGTCCATTTCTTATCACAATGCGCTGTATGGATATGCAATGCTGGCTGTGATCGGTGGTCTGTATGGATTTCTGGGTGGGGGACTGTTTGGACTGGGGCTGGAATCGACCGAGAAGAATAAACCCAAATGGGCCAACCTGATGGCCCAGATGGCTGCTGGAGGTTTATTGGTCTGGGGATTTCTGATCTTCCAGATGGAATGGTTCATGACGCCTCCGCGCTCTGAGTTATGGGCGGGTTGCTTTGGCGGCGCTCTTGCACTGGCATGGTTCCTCTATCGAAACGATTTTAAGAGGGCTCTGAGGGTAGCGGGTTATGCCGCCCTGGGTGCCGGTTTTGGATTCTCTTTCGGTAACTTTCTCCAGTTACTGGGTAGTGTTTCTGAAATCTCATACAACTGGTGGAATGTGATGGAGTTTTCGCTGGGATTTTTCGGGGGACTGGGTATGGCATATGGGGTACTTTCCCGACAGTGGCCTGAATCTGTGAAACCCACACCAGCCGGGAACTGGATAGCTCTAGCCTTTGTATTCCTTTTTATTCCCATTACAAATTTCGCTGATGGTTTCCCTACGGAGAAGTTTCTCAGGGTTGCTGAAGGATTGGCGGTTCAGGAACCGGAGCTTTATGCCAGCCGGCAAAAACTGTTCGGAGGAATAGCTCTGCTCCTCTTCGCACTGCTTGGAGCAATGGCCTGGAAATATGGCTCCTCGGGTAGAGATAGCTGGTTTAAACGATGTTCACCTCTCCTATTTTTCATCATCGCAGTTCATTATTGTTTTTTCAGCTATCTGAAACTGGGAGCTTTCTACAGGCCCTTTAGTCTGGGAAATTCAGAGTCGCTCTACGTATTCATCATACTGATCCTTCTCTCTGCCTGGCATTTTCTCCTGCGAAAAGAGTCCTCCTTCCCGGTTGGAAGGACACCTGATGAAACCTGGAAGCGGTGGGGGATCATCATGGCCGTACTAATAGGATCCATCCTGGTGATCACTCTCATTTCAGTGAATATTCATCCTGAGATCCCTGGTGCCCATAACCGGTTTTAAACCAGGAAGTGGATCGATAAAATAATATCTTGGAGGCCTCCCCCACTAGCCGGGGCGCCATACTGATGCGATCAGTCCGCAAACTTGCGAAAAATAGGAGTCACATGAGAAAGGGGATTATACTTTTTGTACTTGTCTGGTTTTT
The DNA here is from genome assembly GCA_964622985.1 of uncultured Bacteroides sp. Lineage (GTDB taxonomy): Bacteria > Bacteroidota > Bacteroidia > Bacteroidales. The sequence continues at coordinate 22,379 of CAZURA010000021.1, forward strand.
CGTCCAACAGGGCATTTCCCAGGAGTCTGCTTTATCCTCATCATCGATACGATTGAAGCATAATAATCCGGGCCTCATTGTCGACTTGGGGGTGGGGCTCTGGGCCAATCCGATCCCGGTGGACTGGGACCTTGACGGGGATAGTGATCTGCTGGTCTCTACCAGTGACAAACCCTCCAATGGCCTGTACTTCTTTGAAAATGAGGGAAATGACACGTTCAGTCCCGGAATAAGAATTGCGGAGGGAAAGAGCAAATTGACGGTTTCATATCCCGAAGGCGAGATCACTGTTTGCACTCCTGGCATACGTTATGATGATTTCAGGAAACTGCTGTATAAGGCTCCAGCACCCATAACATACAGGCAAGATTTCTTCAGTGGCCGCACCAACCAATGGAAATATGCCGACTACAATGGTGATGGAGTATTTGACCTGATCATCGGAGCAAGCGATTGGCGGGAGTATGGTTGGGACGATGCCTACAATTCGGAAGGCATCTGGACCCACGGTCCCCTGCACGGATATGTATACGTGGCCCTTAACCATGGAACCCATGAGGATCCCCAATATGGAGAAGCTGAAAAGATATTGGCTGACGGAGAACCTGTAGATGTGTTTGGAAAACCCTCTCCCAATCTGGTGGACTGGGACCAGGATGGTGACCTGGATCTGATTTGCGGGGAGTTCCTGGACAGGATCACCCTGTTTGAAAACAGAGGATCACGCTCAGAGCCGCAATACGTTACAGGAAAGTTTTTGGAGGTGAATGGAAAAACATTGCACCTGGAATTGGAGATGCCCGAGGTGGTTGTATTTGACTGGGATAAAGATAAAGATCCGGACATCATTGTTGGAAAGGAAGATGGCAGGGTAGTTTATATCGAAAACAGGGGCCTGGATGATCAGGGGGAGCCCATATTAGCCTCTCCGGTCTACTTCAAACAGAAAGCCGATTATGTAAAATGCGGAGCCCTCTCCACTCCATCCGGTTTTGATTGGGATGGGGACGGGGATGAAGATATCATTTCGGGAAATACAGCGGGATTCATTGAATTCATTGAAAATCTGGATGGTAAAAATCCACCCAAATGGGCTGCACCGGTAAGATTGCAAGCCGGCGGGAAAACCTTCCGGATCATGGCAGGATCCAACCTCTCCATACAGGGGCCGGCAGAAGCCAAGTGGGGATATACAGTACCTTTTGTAACCGACTGGAACATGGATGGTTTGCCCGATATAATTCTCAACAGCATCGTGGGGAAAATCATCTGGTTGCAGAATTCCGGAACCCGGACACAACCTCTCCTGTCAGATCCGCAACCGGTATGGGTCGACTGGAAGGGTATGCCTCCTAAACCGAAATGGAACTGGTGGGATCCTGAACCACAGGAACTGGTGGTTCAGTGGCGGACTAGGCCTATTGCCGTGGACCTGAACCACGACGGACTCACCGACCTTGTAGCTATTGACCATGAAGGTTACCTCAGTTTTTACCAACGTGTAGAGAAGGAGGGGAAGTTATACCTCCTGCCGGGTAGACTGATCTTTAAAGACGAAAGAGGAAAACCTTTAAGACTCAATGGGAAGAAGGCAGGTGGCAGCGGACGAAGGAAAATAGAGCTGGTGGATTGGGATCGGGACGGTGACCTGGACCTGCTGGCCAATAGTCTGAATACCGAGCTATACAGAAATATTGGAGAAGAGGGTGAATACATCTATCAACATGAAGGAAACCTCTCCTCGGTAAGATTGGGAGGACACAGTACAAGTCCCACTACAGTAGACTGGAACAGGGATGGGGTACCCGACCTGCTGATAGGTGCAGAGGATGGATTCTTCTATTACTTGCCCAACCTGGATGGCTATTTCGAATAGGGCAACTTCACCTTATAGAGAATCTTTCCATCGACTCTTCTCAGCCAGGTGGTGAAAGTAGGATCATTCTCTTCCAGTAAAACAATCCGGGCTCCGTTCAGCGGAAGGTCCCCGTAACTGTTCCCCCCTGAGAAATATCCATAGCAGAGGGCAATTTTGTACAGCTGTGCCACATAGTTGTTGTTGTGATCGTGACCTACAAAGGTTCCCAAGACGTTGCCCTGGAGTACCATTTCCGAAAACATGCCCGTATTAATCTCAGGTGCACACTCTTCCTCCATACGTACTCCCTTTCTGAATTCTCCATGATCAAAAGCATATTTGTATTCAGGAAGTGGGATGTGAAAGAAAAACAGTGACTGGACTTTTTGATTTTTCTCTAACCATGACAGATTGGTTTCAGCAAACCAGCTGACCTGTGACCGGTCAAACCAGCCATAGCCTTCAACTCCTTTATCCCTGGCCAGGGAATAGGACCTGGAATCCATACAATAGATCAGTTTCTCGGCCAATCCGTCCCGGTTATAAACAGGTAAAACATAGTTTCCGGTGCCTTCAACTTCATCTCTACCATCATCAGACATCACACTAAAAGGGCGTTCAGACAGATATTCCAGTAATTCCTCCCTTGTGGTCTGTGCCTCATCGTCATGATTACCAAATGCCACGGCATAGGGACACTGGTACTCTATGAAGAGGTCTGTCAGCACCTCCCAGCTCTCAATGGTGGGCCACTTCCTCCCGCTTCCACTTACAATGTCACCGGTTAAAATAACCAGATCAGGTTGCTCTGTTTTCATCACCTCCCTGATATTCTCCAACACTTCCGGGGATCTTTCTCCTCCCACGTAAAAATGGGTATCTGTAAACTGAACGATCTTAAACGTTTTATTGCTGTTGAATTGCAACTTAGTCTCCTCTGCCGAGAGGCTCAGGGTGGAAAACAGGAAAATACACAATAACAATTCAGAGGTGATTGACCGTACGGAGGTATTCATAGTACCACTCATTTTTTAGATTCTGGTAAATTTAAAACAATCTCCATTGGTTTACAATCACTTATTTTGCTATCATTGTTACATAGAAACTGCCTTCCAACTTTTACGGAATGAAACGTCTTATCCTATCGCTACTCTATGTCGTGGTTACATCGTCGGCCCTCTTTGCACAAACAGACTCCACGCTTACCGTACGCTTAGAGAACACCACACTCAGAGAAGCCATTCAGGAGATCCAGGATAAGAGTGAATTCAGGATATTTTATGATGATAATATCCCTGTTCTGGACAGTGCGATCACCATTCGTTTAAGAAGAGTTCATATCCAGCAGGTACTGGATACACTTCTGATAGGTACCCAATTAACCTACCAGCTGTTGAGTGATAACCTGATTGTGATCGCCACCATGGAGGGTTTCGAAAAACACGAAGTATCCGGCCGTGTAGTCTCTTTTACTGATAGTGAAACCATTCCGGGGGCTCATGTCTACATCAAAGGAACTTCCACGGGTACCATAACAGATCATGAGGGTAACTTCAATATTCTTGTACCGGGTGGAAATACTATACTGGTGTTTTCATTTCTGGGATATGACCCTGTGGAGTTGCCGGCAGGGGGACTTACCACGGTAACGGTCTCACTGAAAGAATCCTCGGAAGCTTTAGAGGAGGTGGTGATCACCGCCTTGAATATTTCCAGGGAAAAGAGCTCTCTGGGCTATTCTTTAACCCAGGTGAGCAGCGAAGAGATCACCCAGGTGAAGCAGAACAACCCCATCAATTCACTGGCCGGTAAGGTGGCCGGCCTGCAGATCTCCAGTACTCCTTCTGGTGTAGACGGATCCTCCAGAGTGGTACTCAGAGGGATATCTTCTCTATCCAGTGCAAACAGGCCTCTTATAGTTATTGATGGGATACCGGTAGGCGGAGGAACCTATGGAGGAGCCAGTCAGTGGGGCGGGACCGATAAAGGGGATGCCCTGTCCGACATCAATCCCGAGGACGTGGAATCGATGAGTGTACTAAAAGGGGCTGGTGCAGCTGCTGTATATGGATCACGGGGGGCCAACGGTGTCATCTTGATCACTACCAAAAAAGGAAAGAAGCGTAAAGGACTGGGAATCTCGTACAATTCCAGTTTTACGGTAGAAAACCCCATGAAATTTCCGGTACTTCAGAATGAATACGGACAGGGTGCCTTCGGGAGGTATCCCACGGAAGTGTATGAGCATGTGAGTGCCATTATGGGTGAAGAGCCCTGGATCTGGAGCTGGGGAAGTAAAATGGATGGTTCCCTAAAGGAGGATTGGTTAGGCAACGAGATCCCATACGAGAAGCAATCCAACTATTTTCAGGAGTTCTATCGGACTGGCAAAACTTTCATGAATACACTGGCTTTTGATGGAGGCACCGAAACCACCACCTTCAGAGCTTCTTTTACCCAGCAAAACAGTGCGGGAATGTACCCCACCAACAAGATGGCCAAACAAACCATGAACCTGCACGGATCGTCAAAATTTGGGGAAAGGATTGAGATGAACGCTAAAATCACCTATATACATAACCAGACAAAGGACCGTCCCTATCTGGCAGAGGATCCGGCAAACGCTGGTTGGTCGCTGGGAGCCCTGCCCAGAAACGTAGTGCTCGCAACCGTGGAAGAAGAAGCCATGTCTTCGGACGGTTCTGAACAGTGGGCGTGGGATCGTACGGTTTCCAATCCTTACTGGACCACGCAAAACAAAAGAAACCGCGACGAAAAGAACCGCTTTCAGGGTTTGGTTTCTCTAAAAATCGATCTTACCTCAACACTGGATCTCCTGATCCGCTCCGGACTTGACCTCACCAATCGCCTGTCTAAAGAGTATGCTTCCCTTGGAAGCCGGAATCACAGTTCATACCAGGGTTTCATGAATCAGGATTTCAGCAATGGTTATGAATGGAATAACGATTATTTACTTACCTATCACCAGAAGATCAGTGAATCGATACATGTCAATGTGAGTTCAGGAGGAAACTACAGGTACAATCAGTGGACGGGTATTGGACAGAGCGGTAGTGACTGGAAGGTCCCTGATTTTTATCACATGAGCAATCTCCAGAACTACTCGACCTGGGAACACCTCAGTCAGAAAGAGGTATTTTCTCTATACGGAATTGGTACGGTCTCCGTTAAAAGCTTCCTCTATGTGGATATGACCTACCGGGAGGACTGGTCATCCACGCTGCCGGCAGATAACAACTCCTACAGTTTCTACTCGGGTAATCTGAGTTTCCTTTTCACAGAGGCATTCCATCTGGAATCCTCCATACTCACCCGGGGCAAAGTCAGGGCGTCTGTGGCCAGGGTGGGCAATGATGCCGGATCCTATCAGACGACCAATTATTACAGTGTCGGGCAATCTTCATTCCCCTATCCGATCGGGGGCATGAGCAGCAGGCTGGCTTTTCAGGATTTCAAACCAGAGATTACGGATTCCTGGGAGGTGGGAACTAACTTAAGCTTTTTCGATGGCAGACTGGAACTGGATCTCACCTATTACGATGGTATATCAAAGAATCAGATCATGCCTGTAGAGCTGGCACCTTCCTCCGGATTTGGTTCCATCATGGTGAATGCCGGAGAGGTCAGGAACCACGGTTTTGAAACACTCATCAACGGAACAGCTATTTCAAAACCTGATCTTAACTGGGATCTGTCACTCAATTTCTCCAGAAATATAAGTGAAGTGGTTTCCTTGTACCAGGGAGTCGACCGCAGGGTCATCCTGGAAGCGGTGACAGGTTTTGCCTTTGTTGAGCTCAGGCCGGGTGATCCGTTCGGATCCATTTACGGATATGATTATGTCTACAACGAAAAGGGTGAGAAACTGGTGGATGAGTATGGGTATCCGGTCAGAAGCGAGTATAAAAGACTGGGGGATATCAACCCCGATCTCATGGGTGGATTCTCCAACAACATCAGCTATAAGAATTTTTATCTCAATTTCCTGATCGACTTTCAGCTTGGGGGTGAGTATTATTCACAGACCAAATTATACCATGATCTTTTTGGCACCTCTTTGCGCTCTTTAAGGGGAAGAGAAGAGTGGTATGCGACTCACACTGGTCTGTTATATGGAGAAACGATCTCCGGGATAGTTCCCAAAGGATATATGGAAGAAGGGGTGAATGAGGAGACAGGTGAACCCAATGATGTGGCGGTTCAACCCATGTTGCGCAATGTAAATGTGATCTATTTTGACAAGATCGTATCTGATTACCTGATTGACGCAACCAATGTGAGATTGAGAGAGCTGGCACTGGGTTACAGAATCCCGGGGAAATGGTTGAATGACACCTTTATCAAGGGTGTAAATATTTCAGTGATCGCAAGAAACCTGTTCTTCTTATTCAATGCATCAGGCGATTACGATCCCGAATCGGGATTCAATGCCGGCAGTATTGGAAATGCGTTTGAATTAAATCCCATGCCCAGTTCGAGAAGTATCGGATTTAACCTGAATTTGAGTTTTTAATATACCAGTCATTCGGCGATGAAATGGATCAAAAAACATAAAGCGACATCCACCTATCTCTTGATTTTCTCGCTGTTCCTGCCCGTTTTCTATGGCTGTACGGAACGATGGGAAGAGATGAATACTGACCCTAACCGGCTTACAGAGCTGCCTGATGCATACCTCTTTACTAATGCCGTACGGGGTGCATTTAATGACAGCCGAACAGATTTACATATCACCTACGGAGGTCAGTATGCACATATCTACATCTCTAATAACTGGGTGCGCGAGATCGATAAGTACAACGGTTTCGGCAACAGCGATTATGCTGAATCGGTTTTCAGCGGGATCTTCAACTCTTCCATCCGAAATGTGAACGAGGTGCTGAGGCTCACATCAGAAGGAGGAGAGTATGAGAACAGATGGCACCACGTACAGGCACAGATCATTGCGATCATCAGCTTCTCCAGATTAACCGACATGTTTGGCGATATCCCGTACCATGAAGGAGGATTGGCCAAATACGGTATTGAGCAACCTGTATATGACAGACAGGAGGATATATATTCCGATATGGTAGAAAGGCTGGGACAGTGCATCAGTATATTACAGGAGCCAGAGGCTGATGCTCAGATCTACTCCCCCGGAATCGATCCCATGCTGCAGGGTGATGTGGAGAAATGGATCCGATTTGCCAATTCTTTCAGATTGCACCTGGCCATGAGGGCCAGATTTGCTGATCCGGCAACCTATGAGCCGGTGATCTCTGAGTCTCTAGCTTTACCCCTTATGGAGAGCAACGATCACAATCCCGTACTGGAAACTTCGGAGAGTAAAAGCGACCTGTACAATCCCTGGTACTGGGCATGGAAATCCAGCCAGGAAGGAGTCTATAACCTGGTCTGGGCGGAGAAGTTTATCCAAAAGTTGATAGATACTCATGATCCGCGTTTGACGTTCTTTGCCGCAAAGAATCCGGCAGGAGAATACAGAGGCATGCCAAACGGTCTGAATGACGCGGCATTTTCGGCATGGAACAAGAAGAATGCTTCCATTCCCTCCGGGGAATTTTTCGCAAAAGACCAGCCCATTTACCTGATCACAGCTGCTCAGATCTGGTTGCTAAAAGCCGAAGCAGCTCTGTTTAGTTTAAGCGGAGGAGGTGGGGATGCCAACGGAATGTATCAGACAGCCATCAGACTGGCCATGGAGCAGTGGGGTATCCCGGTCGACTCCATTGATCATTACCTGAATAGTGAAGAAGAAGCGACACTGTATGGCGATCAGGAAAATCAGTTCAGGCAGGTAGCCACGCAATTGTGGATAGCTGCTGTTCCCAATGCCTTTGAATCGTGGTGCACGATCCGCCGTACGGGATATCCGGTCATCCCCCAAAGGACCAGTCCGGATGTATCACAGGGGATCACCAACGGATACATGCCCACCAGGGTTTCCTATCCATTCACCAAGGAGAGAACCATTAATGGGGACCATATAGATGAAGCCATAAGCCGTCTTCCGGGGGGTGAGGACAGGATCGATTCCAAAGTGTGGTGGGATGTCCGTGATATGCCGTAAAACCAGTATAACTAAGAAAGAATTTGTCATATTTTGCAAAAAAAACGGATGACATGCAATACAATGGAAAATTAACCGGTGTTTTAGGGTTAGGATTAATCCTTCTGTTAGGGATCAACTTCTCAGGTTGCGAAGAGAAGATCCCTCTACCCACCCTTGATATTTTTATCACTATAAATGGATTTACGGTAGAAATTGCAGCAGAAGCCACAAATGCCAACACATGGCACTGGGACTATGGAGACGGTACAGTTGCAGACTCTGTAGGCAGCCATATGCATACCTATGAAGCGGGAGGCGATTATACCATTACCTGTACAGTAACCGGAGATGGCGGGGAAACCATAAAAACCGAGGAGGTCCACATTGCCACCATCAAAGAGATGATTTCCGGAGGCGCGGAAGCGGTGAACGGTAAAACCTGGGTGCTCTCCAGAACCCCCGGCGCCAATGACGGGGTGGGTCATGTGAAAACGGACCTGGCACCCAGCGTATTCCCGGCAGTGACCAATATGTTGGAGTTTATAGGGGTACCGGACGAATACGACAATGAATACACTTTCTTTTTTGACGGTAGCTATTCAGTGGACAGCAAGAACGGAAATATTTTGGCAAGCTGGGTTTACAGCAACATCATGATCGATCAAACCGACTGGGTGACCACCACCAGTTACGGCATTTTTCAGGTGGCTCATCCCGTTCCGGAATCGGCCACCTGGTCCCTGGTGGAGAATAACGATCTCATCATTGAATCCACCTATGATGCGGATATTGACTATCCCCAGCCGGGAGTTCCCGAAACTGTGACCTTTGAAAACGTAGACTATATTACTTTTGATGGCGGTGGTTTTATTGCTATGAAGGATTTCACCTCCAAGGCCATAGTGAGGGAAATATCGCCTGATAGAATGACATTAACCATCTTCTTTAACTCTTACTGGGGGGATCCGGAAAACGATGGGGGATTAAACATGAGACCCTGTTTTATCATGACCCTGTCGTATGATGCCAAAGAATAGAGAAGGCAGTTAACTCTTCTGCTACCTTCTGGTTACGACAATCTCTTCGATGAGGTTGCCTTCAATATCAATAGCCCTGAGGGTAGCATCTTGTGTTCCCACGTCGATCCTCATGTAGTGCTCTATCTTCTGGTACTTAACTGTCTCCGGTTGTATGGCATCGGTATCGTATAAGGGTGCTCCTCCTCCTGCTGTTACAATGTAATGCGTGCCTCCATGTTCCGCATGATGGTAATAGTGATCATGCCCATTAAGCACGGCAGTCACCCTGTGCCGTTCAAATATATCTCCCCAGAAGGCTCTTCGGAGTTCTGCCCCGGCTACCCGGCTTGATTTAATGCTATAAAAGGTGGGATGGGAAAAGACAAAGATGTACCCGGCATCTTCGTTGAGGTTGAGTATATTTTCTAACCACTTCTTCTCCTCCTCAAAATAGGCCCTGCTGATATGGGTCCAGAATTTCTCCCTGCTTTCACCCTCCAGGTAAACCGGAGCATCCACATCCGGACCCTCCATATCCAGAATGATAAATAGGGCATCGCCCACCGAGAAAAAATAGTAGCGCTCATTCCCGGGCAGCGAAAAGAACCTGTAGTAATGGTCCGAATCCTGTTCATGGTTCCCCAGCACAGGATAATAGGGAACATGACGGATCAACTCCTTATTGATCCTGAAAAAATGTTCCCAGTCCTGCATGCTGTTTCCCCTGCTCACCAGATCACCCACATTGACCACAAAAAGAGGCTCTTCATCGATGATCCGGTTCACAATCTGTTGGTGTACCTCATGGCGGGTGCGTGTGTCACCCAGTACAGCGAAATGAAAGGGGCCGGCCGTGTCAGGAAAAGTGGTGAATGATCCCCTGCCCACGTCGGTCCCATCACCCAGGACATCATAGGAATAGGTAGTACCCGGTAGCAATCGGGTGATGATGGATTGGTGGTGATCGTATTGATTGACGCTTTGTATCACACTATCACTCAACGAAATCTCTGTTGTTCCTGCATGGGTGGCCCAGCAAATGGTCACCTCTTCATCCGACATATGCTGAATATAGGGCCCGATGATTTCTGGTGGCGATTCCTGTACAACCTGATTACACTGAACCAGGAATATTGATACCAGGAGTAAACCTAAGCAATTTATGATTCTCATGTTTTCTTATACGATTTACCAGTCTACTTAATAGGGTTTTCCCGTTCCCTGGAGCACCCACATCTTCGACCAGGCACTGTTCTTACCATCCTCAGCCGAAAATGTACTGGTCTCAAGTAGTTCAATGGCCGCCTGGGTATGGTCTGGATTGTAATCCATTTCATCAATGGAATAGTAAAATCTGAGAGGTAACGCATCTCTCTTAACTACACTCCCTGGTTGTAAGGCAGGTAAACCGGTCCTCCGGTAATCGAACCACGACTCTGCCGCAGCGGTCCAGCTGGCAATCCATTTTTGCTCCATAACCTGCTCCAGAGCACCTTCATAAGTTACTCCGGGATTGAGGATATAATCCGCATATTTGCTACTGATCCCCCAGGCTTTCATCGACGCTTCTACACCGGCTTCATAATGCTCCTGAGCACTCTCAGAAGTCCACCCTTTCAGGGCAGATTCTGCAATAATGAAATGTACCTCGGCAGCGGTCAGGACCCGTGCTTTTAACTGTGGCCCTGAAGCATTCTTATACCTGTCATTGAGATGAGATGCATGCGGATTTCGGGGAGCCTGTCCCCAGTTGTTATCCGGATTCATATTGTATGCCTGCGGGATATTACTCCAGGAGGGAGGAAGTCCTACATACTCCGGATCTTCGTCAGGCTGCAGCCCAAACTGATTAACATACAGGTTCACAGCATCCGGTCCCACATACCGTATCCCATCCTCAATTTCATCCCTGTCAGCAGGTGAAGCAACCACAACAATTGGAATATCTACCTTCTGTGCCCATAATTCCAGCCTGGGATCGTTCCTGGCCTGCAAGGTATCCACCAGGGTGGCACACATTTTAAGCCGGCGGAATGAACCCTGCTCCAATTGTCCATACACTGTATTACACGGCCAGGAATCTGATGAGCTGGCTCCCGGATATTCCATGTTCACATCATTACTGGCTTTCAGGATAAGGGGATAGCCCTCCGGATCGCTTACAATTTTCTCTATCCCTGCCTTTGCGATGGCGGGGCTTTTTTCAGAGAGCCTCATGTAATATCTTAACGCAAGAGAATTGGCAAACTGTTGCCATTTCTCAACATCACCCTCAAAAAAGAGGTCCTGTACAGGTGATATTCCATCGTAATCGTTTTGCCCCCCGGAAAGCAGAGTATTTGCCGTGTCAAGGTCTGCAAGTATACCCGCATATATATCTTCCTGGTTGTCAAAGGGTGGCTTTATATCCTCCTCACCGCCCAGGTCTCCCCTGAGAGCCTTTGAGTAGGGTGCATCACCCCAAAGATCTGTGATCATTCCAAAAATGTAGGATTTAATCACAAGCGCTACTCCCTTGTGAAAGTCAAGTTCCATCTCCTCCGACTTACGATACAACTCATCCACATTCCTGAGTATGCCATAATAACCTCCCCAGTCCTGACTTGTGGTCCAGTCATATCCGTTATGTCCACCACTCCAGCCGTCTTTTTGGGTATGTTGCATCACTCCTGCAATGTTCCCAAATCCCAATCCCACAACAGACAGGCCTGTACTGGATATCACAGTACTCATTAGTAAATTGGGATGTGCAATGGTAGGATCCACCCCGTTGGGATTGACATTCAGCTCCTCCAGATCATAGCATGAAGAAATAAGAACTATGAATATCGCGAATATGGCTATTGTTTTGCTTCTGTATGATTTCATGATATATAGGTCTTATAATAGTTAAAAAGTAAGATTTACTTTGCACCCTATCGGTAATACCCAGGGCTCGATGTTATACCTCTCAATTCCCTGTTTGAACCAACCCGATTCGGCCTGGAATGCCCTTTCCGGATCCACACCTATTTTAGCTTTTGTCCAGAGGATAATGTTCCGGCTGTACAAAGAGATCTGTAAGCCCTGAAGCTTTAGTCTCGAAAATAAACGTGGGGGTACCTGATAGCTCAGTGATATCTCTCTGAGTTTGATAAAATCGGCATCGAATGTCGATGACTTGGTAAACGACCAGGGATACATGATGATATAGGGGACGAACATAGTGCCCTCTTCACCCAGATTCTCAGAATAGGTTCCGTCACCATTATCAGTCACCCCCGGAATAAATGCACCATCATTCACCGTAACTCCGCTATAACTTTCCGGGAAGCCTCCATACTCCACCGTAGGTCCGCCCACCACATGAAAACCATTCAGAATATACTGATCTTCATTGGCAACCAGCCAGTCGCGAAGCTCCTTTCCCGTCCTCCCCTCCGGGTGGATTAACGTACTCAACCAGTGCCCCCCTTGCTTATCCTCCGACATATACCGGTGGGTCTGAGAAACGAACTGGCCTCCTTTTCTCCAGTCAAAAGACATATTTAAACTAAAGCCTTTATAGGACAGGTTGGACTGCAGGCCCATTAAGAAGTCAGGATTATAATTACCAATCTTGGTCATGAACGCCTCACTGGGCTTATCCTGCCATCTCAAATTCTCACCTCCCACGATCGGATACCCATAGTAAGGAGAGCTTTCATCTTCAACCACCAGTAGGGTAGCATCATAAATATCACCAATTTCATCACCCAGATAGGTCTTTGCCCCACCCTTGACATCCCTCCAGAAGGTGATAAACTCAATACCCTCAGAGATCTCTGACAGTGTGGTCCGGTTACGGGAAAGGTTCACACCAAAGTCCCAAATTAGGTTGTTATATTGAACCGGAGTTCCCATAAGCAGAAACTCCCACCCGTTGCTTTCCACTAAACCCGCATTGATATTAATGCTGTTATACCCGGATGAACTGGCAATGGGAATATTCGAGATGATTTGATTACGGTTATCCACCTCATAGTAGGTTCCTTCAATCCTCAATCTGTCATTCATGACCCGCAGGTCAATCCCAAATTCAAAGGAAGTGGCCTCTTCCGGCAGCAGGTTAGGAGTCAAAATACTTCCTGGCTTGCTCAGGCGGGTAGCATCCCCCCACTGACCGGCATCACCATATACAGGATAAAGCCTGTAAGGGGAGGTATCATTCCCCACTCTGGCCCAACCGCCTCTAAGTTTTAACAGATTTAGCCAGGAGCCCAGATCCACCATCTCATTGACCAGAACGCTCAGGGAAGCCGAAGGATAGAAGTAGGACCAGTTCTCCGGAGGCAGGGTGCTGGACCAATCGTTCCTTGCTGTCAGATCAAGATAGATCATACTCCGGTAGGAAAGATTAGCCATTCCATAAAGGCTGTATATCGCCTTCTGGTACCAGCTGCTGCCATAATTCAATGAGCCGGATTTGATATTACTGACGGAGTAAACTCCCGGGACAATAAGACCTGCACTTGATTTAGACGAGTTGCTGATGGAAGAGCCCTTCCTGTAGGATGAATTTCCTCCGGCTGAGACTGAGATTCCAAACTCGTTCAATTGTTTATTATATGTGGCAAGAAAATCAATATTGTTTTCATAGTTGGCAATATCCTTTATACCATATGCACCGTTATTGGGTTCCCGGGTGTAACTGGGTGCGATCTTGGTTTCCCGCTTTTCACTGTACCTGTCCAATGAGTACCGTCCCATCAGGCTGAGCTCAGAAGTGATCTGCCATTCCGCCTTCAGGTTTCCATACACCCTGTCTCTGGCGAAGCTGTTATTCACCTCATTAGCCAGGAAGTAGGGATTATTATAGAGTCCGTTCTTAGGGGTTCTTTGCTGAATTCCTTCCTGACCGGGTTCCCAATATTCCCTCAGATCCAGGATATTGATATTCAAAGGAACCTTGGCCGCCCATTCCAGTGGATTTGTTCCCCTGTTGCTTGAAGGGCGGTTATTGGACCACGACCTGTTCACATTGAAGTTTGTACTAATGGTAAGTTTATCATGAGCTTTTACCGAACCGGCAAAAGACATGTTGTTCCTGAAGAGATCGGAATTGGGAACGATGCCATTGCTACTCATGTTGGTAAATCCTAGCCTGAAGTTCATGATTTCGGTACTGTTGGCCACAGAAGCTCCGTTGGTAGTGGTAATACCATTCTGCACAAAATTCTTGAAATTGTCCGGATAGGATACCAGTTCAATGGGTATTTTGTTGCCAAAGGCATCCTCCGGGCTATGCCATTGGATGGCGAAATATCCCTTATCACATTCGATTCCTGCGCCTGCACCCTGTGCCGGATCGACCACCATTACGGAACCCGGATAATTTTCGGGTGTGAATGAAAAATATCCTGAGGAAAACTTCTTCTGTGTCTCAAAGAATTTATAGGGACGGTCTAACACAGTATTGGAGTGGATATTCACGGTAACGCCTTTTGATTTTTTCCCTGTCTTAGTAGTGATCAGAACCACGCCGTTCCCGGCTCTTGAACCGTACAGTGCCGCTGCGCTGGGTCCTTTAAGCACCGAGACACTCTCAATGTCATCGGGATTAATATCTGATATCGCATTCCCGTAATCCACGATATTTCTGTTTCCAAATTGGGTAGTATTATTCAGTGTATTGATCACAGGAACCCCGTCAATGACAAAAAGGGGCTGGTTATCGCTACTCAATGAGGATGCTCCCCTGATAATCATGCTCACCGAAGTCCCGGTACCCCCTGTAGAATTAATGGTAACCCCTGATATCTTACCCGCCAGGGAGTTGATCACATTTTCCTGGGCAACCCTGGTCATTTCCTCACCAGCCACTTTCCCAACGGAGAAACCGAGAGACTTCTCTTCCCTGGTAATGCCCAGTGCTGTCACCACTACCTCCTCCAGTTCTTCAGCACTCTCAGTCATGGTCACATTGATAATTCGCTGTCTGCCCACAGCCACTTCCTGGGTTTCATATCCCACATAGGAAAAAACCAGGACCGCTTCCTCTCCAGGCACCTCAACGGAATAGTTGCCGTTCACATCGGTGATAGCACCTGTTGCCGTGCCCCTGATCACCACATTTACTCCGGGCAGGACCATCCCATCGGTGGATGAAGTTACTTTTCCTGTGATCGTAATCGGCTGTTGTGCTCCGGGCTGACTTGCCAGGAGAATTCCGGAGATAAACCATAAAAAGAGAAATCCGGAAATCAGACGTCTGGTCAGATTTGTTGTAAGCAAGATAGTTTTCATAGCATTAGGTTAGTTAGAAATACAACTGAATAAACTTAAGAAGATGTATCTACATTGTCAAGTTTTTAGTAAATTTACATCCAATATTAACCGTATTTTCATAGAAGAGGGATAATATTAAGTATATCGGTTAATTTTCTTTAGCTAATGGTTAAAATTCCGTTAATAAAACTGGTGCTATTCATAGGTTTACTGTCCATGTATAACGCCTCTATGTTCAGCCAATCCTTTTTAGCCGGTGCAGCCACCAGGAATATCACGCCTGATCCGCTGATACCTGTTTCCGGAGGTGTGGGTCAGCCCAATCCGGTGAATGAAAAAAAGGGTGATCTTTATGCCAGAGCTGTGGTATTCGATAACGGTACCACCCGGATGGCTATAGTAAGCGTCGACAACCTGGGATGGCCGGCAGTGCTTGGAGACCGGTCCAGAGCACTCATCCCCGGGATCGCTCCTGAAAATATTCTGATAGGTGCAACTCATACCCATAGTGCTCCGGATGCCTATGGATTCCCCGATGAAACCGGTCAATCCAATCCGGATACGCTCTACCTGAAGTGGTGTGTAGACCAGATCGCTGAGGCGGTTAACGAAGCGATAGAGAATCTTGAACCTGCGATGTTGAAGATCAATACAGGTGAAGCAAAAGGAAAGATCGCATATAATTATTATGCCCCTCAGTTATATGATCCCCGGTGCGGAGTGATCCAGGCCATAAGCGCTGAAGGTACAAATGCAGGCCATACCATTGTTACCCTGGTCAATTACGCCATCCACCCTGAAGTGATCGGTTCGGAACGGGGCATACTGAGTCCCGATCTCTGTGGCCCCCTATGTGATCGAATTGAGGAAAAAGCCGGGGGAGTCGCCATGTTTATGAACGGTGCACTTGGAGGCATGGTCACGGCCGACAATCGCCGTGAAAACGGAAACGAGGCCAATGACTGGCAGGAGTGTATCAGGATCGGGAACCTACTGGCTGATGAGGCACTCCGGATCATCGGTGAGTCCAAGACCCAGGTGGATCCGCAACTCTATTGTACTTCAAAGCAGATCCGTTTTCCGGTAGACTCAGAGATGATGCGGTATATTATCACGCATTCAGCCCTGGGTATTCCTGCTTTAGAAGACTTTTCGCTTACCACAGTAATCAACCTGGTGAACATTGGCCAGGCACAGATAGTGACCATACCCGGGGAGGCCCTTCCCAACATTGGCTTTTACCTGAAGCGCAACATGCCCACCAAACACCCCTTCCTGTTCGGCGATACCAATGATGCTTTCGGATACATGTTAACGAAGGTAGATTTTAATAGCTTCAGCAGGTATGATTACATCTCCAGGACCAGTCTGGGTGAAATGACCGGAGAGATCTTTCTGGAGGAAGCCATAGAATTGATCCGAAACAGTCCGGTCCCAGCAGAATAGAACATATCATGAATGCAAACAAGATCTTATACATTTTCTGGTTTGTTGTCGTGTCGACCAGCTTTATTTCCTGTGGGAGAAAGGATGCAGTTCTGTTGCATACCTATTATAACTACGATCTGGAATTGCCTCTTCAAGAAATAGTTCAACAGGATCCAGGTGTTCTGAATCTGTATAGTTTTTCCTATCGAAGTGTTCATGACGCCAAAGTGACCGGCCTGCTGACTATTCCTGAAAAAGGAGAAAGCCCGTTTCCTGTAGTGATCCTCATGCATGGGTTAGGAGATAGTAAAACTGTCGATTATGTAGAAACCGGAAATCAATTACTGCTTGAAGCAGGATATGCAGTATTGAGGCTGGATATTAGCAATCATGGTGACCGTCATACATACGATTATGAATTTGATCTGACAGAAGGGTACAAGTACTGGACCAGGGACGTGGTATCTCAGACTGTATTTGATTTGAGGAGGGCTGTCGACTTTATACATCGAAATGACCAGGTGGATCCTCAGCGCATTGGCTATATGGGAATCAGTCTGGGAGGTATCATCGGAACTGTTTTTTGTGCTGTGGAAGAGAGGATAAAGGTCCCGGTTATCATACTTGCGGGCGGGAACCTGAATCTGATGTTTGGAATGGATGCCTTTTCCGCCCAAACTAAGGATTTTCTGAGTATCATAGATCCCATCAATTTTGTGGAGTCTATCGCTCCCAGGCCTTTTCTGATGATTAATGCGGAGAATGATGATGTGATCCCTCCGATCACCAGCAAACTGCTGTATAAGAGAGCCGGTAAACCAAAAAAAATCATCTGGTATCCCGCAAAACATCATGATGTACCGGTGGAGGCAGTTTACCAGGATGGGATCAACTGGCTGAATACCCATTTATAATTAAGAAAAGAAACCTTGAAGAAAAGAGGCAGGTTAGGAAAAATATTGAGATCAACACTGATCTCCATCTCTCTGTTATTAGTTCTCCTCTATGTTTACCTGATCTTTCCTTTTTGGGGGGTTCCGTTCAATGCATCCAGGCATGGCAACCCACCTCTCACTCCGGCCTGGGCACTGGAATGTTGGTTATGGGAAGATGATATCAATACGGCTGACAGAGTAGATGAATTGCTGAAGGGGTATGAACAACATGATATTCCGGTACGTACTATCTTATTAGACAGCCCCTGGAGTCTGAGGTACAATGATTTCGCTGTGGATACGCTCCGCTATCCTGAACCGGAAAAGTGGTTTGAGAAGCTTGAGGATTCGGATTACCGGGTGGTGCTCTGGATGACCACCATGGTCAATAGTCACAGTAAAGATACTGAGGTAGAGGAATCAGAACCGTGGTATTCGGAAGCAAAGGAGAAAGGTTTCCTGCTTCCGGAAAAGGAACAGGTCGAGTGGTGGAAAGGGAGAGGAGGATTCATCGACTACTACAATCCCGAAGCTCTGAAGTGGTGGCATGGAATGCAACAACAGGCATTCGATTTGGGAGTTGATGGATGGAAACTTGATGGAACTGCTACTCTACTAAGGAAAAGAACAGGAGTGCTTCCCCTGTTCTACATTAAGTCAGACAAAGGAATCATCACAACCCGTGGGTACATGGACCACTACTACCGGGATGAATATGCTCATGGCCTTAAACAACAATCCGATTTCATTACTCTTGCCCGTTCAATGGATCGCGGTTTTCATCCGGAAGGATTCGCCCCCATTGATGCAGCCCCGGTAACATGGGTAGGTGATCAGGAACATGTTTGGGATGAAAAAGGTGCCCAGGGATTTGAATCGGCCATTGAAAGTATTATGAAAAGCGCGAAAAAAGGATATCATGTGACCGGGTCTGATGTGGCAGGATTTTCAGGAGCTGCCATTCCCCCTCGCCTCTACATACGCTGGGCACAGTTTTCCTCCTTTTGCGGCCTTTTTCTCAACGGGGGTCATGGTGAACGAGGACTATGGGAAAGAAGTCAACAGGAACTGGAGATCATCCGGGAATTCTCCTGGCTGCATACAGAACTGGTACCTTATATGTACAGCCATGTGGCAGAAGCTCACCAAGGAGGAGATGTCTTACAACGTCCCATACGGGGAAAACATCAGTATATGTTTGGCGACAACTTGCTGATTGCCCCCATTTACAAAGATGAGCTGACTCGTAAAATACACTTGCCCAAAGGAGAATGGAGGTACTGGTTCAATGATCAAGAAGTTATTCAGGGAGGTGTAACATTTGAAAAAGAGTTCCCCCTTGAGGAATTTCCTGTCTACATCAGAGAGGGAGCGATTATTCCCATGCACATAAAGAGATCATATACCAACATCGGTGATAAATATTCAGAAGGCTATTTAACTTTTCGGATATTTCCGGACGGAAACCAAAGCTTCAAGCTGTATGATCCCCATGGTGAGAAAAAAACTGTCATCAGTGTTGAAGAAACAGGAGGTACGATCAGAATCATTTTGAAAGGGATGAAGCGACCACATATTTTGCATATCCAAATGGAGTCACAACCGCAACAAGTGGAATTGGATCATCAAATACTTTCCCCTTCCAGGGATTATCATTATTATGCAGAGAAAAAGAAACTGATCCTGAAGACCAATGAATATAGTCTTGGGGAGTATACCATCTTACGATAAACTACAGAGCGAAATATTGAATTTTAAATAGACCCCTGTCATGAAAAAAACGATGAGCGTGCAAACACTATTTAATCTGTTAATAGTTATATTTATGAGCATCCTTAATACTTCCTGTGGAGAACAACAGCAGACTGCCGAACCTGCTAACTGGGCCGAAAAGCTGGGATTCGAGTCTGGTAAAAAAGTGATTATTCTGCATGCAGATGATGCCGGTATGTGCAATGAAGCAAACATAGCCACTGCCCGTATGCTGGAGAATAATGAGATACAATCGGCTGCAGTAATGGTTCCCTGTCCCAGTGCAGATGAGATGATCCAGTGGGCCATTGATCATCCGGATAAAGATGTGGGATTGCACCTCACACTTACCAGCGAATGGAAGGATTACCGATGGGGTCCTGTTGCAGTTCCGGATTCTGTAACCGGGCTCATGGATCCTGAAGGCATGATGTGGCACTCGGTGCCTCAGGTGGTTGAGCATGCTTCTGCAAAAGAAGTTGAAACGGAGATACGGGCACAGATCGAGCATTCCCTTGCCATGGGTTACCGGCCCGATCATATCGACACACATATGGGTACCCTGTATGGTCATCCCGATTACGTGGAGGTATTCTTTCATGTGGCCGAAGAGTACGGAATCCCGGCCAATGTTATTGACCTGTCTGATACGGCTGTGTTACATAAGTTTGTCAGCGAGGGTTACCCCCTGGATGAGAAAGTTGTAGCCCTGGCCAATGACTATACTCTTCCCAAAGTGGATAATTTTACTTACGTCCCCGATGGTGCTACTTACGAAGAGAAGATTGAGAATTTTAAGACTCTGGTCAGATCGCTATCACCAGGTTTGACAGAGATCATTTTTCACCCTTCGGTAGAAACAGAAGATCTGAAAAGCATTACCGGTTCATGGCAGCAGCGGGTCTGGGAATCTGAGATGTTTGCAGATGCCGGCCTGATCAGCTTCTTTGAGCAGGAAGGGATCATCTTTACCAACTGGAAGGAGATCATGGATCGCTTCCAAACTAAACAATAGTAGTCTCATGAATCGGGCACATTTCCGTTCCATTTTAACGATTGCAGGACTTCTTCTACTTATCTGTTCGTGTCATCCCGGTAGAAAAGCCACAGAAAATCCTGTACAGGATTCATCCGGACAATATGATGGATGGATTTCGCTGTTTAATGGTAAGGACCTGGAAGGATGGACGGCCAGAGGAAATGCTGAATGGACCGTGAAAGACGGTACTATCGTTGGTCAGTCAGGGGAAGGGCACGGACATATCTATGCAGGACCGGAACTTGCTGACCTGGAGGTGAAGGGGAAATTCAGGCTGAGTGATCAGGGTGGAGGAGGAAACAGCGGCTTATATTTCAGAGCAAATCCTTCAGCCAACAATCCTGACGGATATCCCCGCGGATACGAGGCGCAGATCTGTCATAATCAGGATGCCCATACCGGTTGGCTCTGGAAACCGGGTACGCCCACCGGCAAAGCCAATGCATTGCTAAGTAAAGACGACGAGTGGTTCACAATGAGGGTAAGGGCTGAAGGCAGCCTGATCCGGATATGGGTAAATGACCAGCTTGTGATGACTCACGAAGATGCTGAATATGATAAAGGATTTTTTGCAATTCAGTGTCATAATCCGGGAATGACCATTGAGGCCAAGGAACTCTACTATCGGGAACTTTCCGATAAAATGCCTGAACCTCCAATAGGATACAGAAGTGAATTTTGGCTGAAGATAGCTTATACACGGGGTACACTGAAATTGATTGAACCCACACCCCAGATACCGGATCACATTGAGGTGCATCGTGATCTTGTATATAAGATACTGGACTCCGTAGCTCTGAAGCTCGATGTGTATCAGTCAAAAGAGGTATCAGAACCTGCACCTCTTCTGATCTTTATTCACGGTGGCGGCTGGTCAAAAGGGGATAAATCCGACTACCTTCCTTATCTGATCGATTTTGCCAAAAAAGGGTATGTAACCGCCTCAGTATCTTACAGGTTATCGGGGATTGCCAAATACCCTGCTGCAGTGGAGGATGTGATATCAGCTCTGCAATGGATTCAGGATTGTGCCGGTGACTATATGATTGATCCAAACAGGATAGCTTTGGTCGGGGGTTCTGCCGGGGGGCATCTTGCCATGATGGCTGCATACGGTGCCGTACCTCTGGACGGCATCCGTGCTGTGGTCAACTTTTACGGACCTTCTGATCTGACCACACCCTACGCCCGCCAGCGACACGAATGCCAGAATTTCCTGGGCAGAAGCTATGAGGAGTCTCCGGAATTATATCTGGCTGCTTCACCCAAAGTCCATATATCCGGAGATGATCCTCCCACTCTGATCTTTCATGGGACTATTGATTCCCTTGTACCGGTTAGCCAGTCTGACTCTTTGCACAAGTGGCTGAAAGACAACGATGTCTACACCGAGTATTACAGGTTGGAAGGCTGGCCTCATACCATGGACCTGTCAAAAGAGGTGAACGCATATTGCCAGTATCAGATGGATGCTTTTTTTCGGGATTTCCTATGATTTTTTGACCGGATATACGCAACAAAGCACAGGGTTTTTACTAATAAGGTTACAATTTGAGATAAAAGAGTTAATAAATGAGAAGATCACTTCGAAGAAAATATAGTAAATTGGTGGGCATGACAGCTCATACTTTAACCTAAAAACAGCAATATGATGAAAAAAGCGACATTATCAATTTTTAGCATGGCGATAATTGCAGGGCTAGCTATTCTGGTGACTTCATGTGAAGATCCCATTCCTGCACCTACTCTCCAGATTTTTGCCAGTGTGGATGGCTACCAGGTAGCCTTTACTGCCACTGCCACCGATACCGATACGTATAGTTGGGATTTTGGTGATGGAGAGACCGGTACAGAACAGAATCCTGTACATACCTATGCGCAGTCGGGATCCTACACAGCCACATGTACAGTTACCGGCGGAGGAGGTACGGCCGATGCCACGGTGGATGTCACTATATCTGCTTCTGAGATGGAAATGCTCACCGGTGGTCCCGCTATGGCCAGTGGTAAAACATGGGTGTTCAGTCCCAGTGCTGCAGAAAGTGATGGTATCTATTATGCTGATGCTGATTTTAACTATCAGGATCCTCTTCCCAGCGGAATACTTGGCCTTATAGGTCTTCCCTCAGAATATGAGGATGAGTTCACCTTCGTTCATGACGGCACTTACACACATGATGTGAAAAATGACAGTGCGGTAACTGATATTATTTTCGCAATGGTGAACCAGATTCCGTTCAGGCCCTCAGCAGAAGATGTGGTTGTTCTATGCCCGTTTGCTCCTGCTGCTGCCACGTTTACCTATACGGAGGATACGGATCTGACCCTGGATGTGGTTGATGATGAAACCCCGGAGGTGTCTGAAGAATTGACCTGGAGCGATTTGACCATATTAGAAATTGAAGGAGGTACCGAGTTCATCGGAATTCAGGATTTCACCAGGAAATACATTGTATTTGACATTTCAGTTGAGAGTCTCCAACTGGGGATATTTATTTCTGCCACGGAAGGTTCGAATATGATGCTTCCTTCACACATGCTGAGAATGACCTTTATACCCAAGCAATAAAGGTCTCCTGATAAGAGTAACGAATGCTAAAAAGGGTTATCCCGGTCTTCCCGGGCTAACCCTTTTTGTCTGTATACTGACAGTGTAACACCAGTACCATGAAATTCCCAAACCTTAGTCTGTTATTTGCAGCACTCATTGTGTCGGTAACCACCTGCTCTGAAACGGAAGAGCAGCGTTTTGTACAAACCGAGATCTTGCCTTACACCAAGGATCACACCCACGGATCCACCGTAGTAGAGCTTCCAAATGGTGACCTGCTCGCTGCGTGGTTCCAGGGCTCGGGTGAACGATGGGCTGATGATGTACAGATAAGGGGTGCACGCCTCACAAAGGGAAGTGAGGCGTGGAGTGAACCGTTTATCATGGCCGATGTTCCTGAATTTCCCGATATCAACCCGGTATTGTTCCTGGATCAGGAAGAGCAACTCTGGCTGGTCTGGTACACAGTGATCGCCAACCAGTGGTCCACTTCCCTGCCCAAATACCGGATCAGTAATAATTATATGCAGCAAACCGGTCCTCCGGAATGGGAGTGGCAGGATGTGATCCATTTTAAACCCGGGGATCCGGCAGAAAGGGGTATTCAGCCCAATGACCGTTTCGTGGAATCGGTTCGTGAACAGACCGCATCGATCAGGGCAAACCTGGCTGCTGGCGGAGCTACTGAGGAACAGCTGAAGATGTATGACCAGTTTGCAGCACAACAGATTTCGGGAGCTATGGGAGAGGATCTGATCCGCAGAGGTGAAATCATCCATGAAGATGGTTCCCGGGAGCAAACACAGCTGGGTTATCCCTATTTCAGGAGAATGGGATGGCAGACAAAGAATAAGGCGGTGCTGGTGGGCGATCGGATTCTCATACCCTTTTACTCAGACGGACTGGAGATGTCGATCATGGCATACACAGATGATTTAGGAGACAACTGGCAGTTTAGTACTCCGCTGGTGGGTATAGCTAATATACAGCCCACCATGGCCTTTAAAGAAGATGGCACCATTGTAGCCTATATGCGCGACAACGGTCCTCCTCCCAACCTCCACCCGATCAGTGAATCGCACGATCAGGGGATGAGTTGGTCGCCGGTTACAGATTCTGAGATTCCCAATCCGGGATCGGGGTCCGATATCGTAACCCTCTTCAACGGATACTGGGTGCTGGCCTATAACGATACGGAGCAAGGGAGGCACAGTCTGGCCATTTCCCTTTCCATGGATGAAGGATCAACCTGGTCCTTTACCCGGCACCTGGAACTGGACGAAAGGGGACCAGAGTTGGCCACCCAGAGCTCATACCCTTCCATCATAGAAGGCAGAGACGGGAGCATACATGTGGTATACAGCTATCACAGAGGTGATACAAAAGGTACACCCAATGAGACCATTAAGTATGCGAGGATCAGCGAGGAATGGATCAGGGCAGGAGATCAGTAGAGGATAGTCAGCTTTCGCATCATCCGGTGAATCAATTCATTACCATAAGGCCCCATATAAGGTCCGTACCATGACATGAGCCTTGACTCGTAGGAGTCGTAGTGGTAGTATTTTTCGGGAATAATATAACCCACATAGGACCCGTTGAAACTACTCACTACTGCTTTGTACCCCTCCTTTGTCATGGAATCTTTAAACCTGAGGGTCATTTCTCCACTGAAATCAGCTGGAGCGGTTGCCCACATAAGATCACCTATCCTGGCCACCTGAAAGTAGACCTCTCCTGGAGGGGGAAAAAGTCTCGCAGCTAAACGGGGGTGCATCCTCAGGTGGTCAGTGATCCTGACGTGGTATTCGGGCAAGTCCGTTTCAAGACTCATGAATTCCAGTCCAATGCTATCCTTTACGGTCGTCTCCCCCAGGAGATCAATGACCGAATCGGCCAGTATTTCACCCATGAACCTGGCCTTTTCAAACTCCTCCCCCCTGCTATTGGGACTATGACTTCCCATGCTACCAGCCATGAATTGTGCCATTTCTATTCCGGAATGCTCAAGCTTCCGCTGCCAATATCCCGGATAGTCACCGCTGAAGTACATATTAGATCCGCCAAGTGTGGTGGAGTGGGCATCAAAAGTCCCAATCAGGACTTTGGCCCCGTTATCCTGTTGAGCCAGCAAATAGACAAACTCACTGTTCTTGTTTCCCTTCTCCCCTACCAGCCGGTTGGATACCAAGTCTGGGGCCAAAAAACTTCCGGATCCCATACTGCCCGGTTTCAGATCCACTATGGCTTCAATAACCGCTTCAGCGAACCTGGAGATGAGCCATTCCATCACCTTTGCATTGGGTTCTCCGGCAAATTGTTCTCCTACCCATCCTTTTGCCCAGGCTCCCACTCCCGAATGGGTATGGGTAGCTGAGAAGAAGAGCTGTTGACGAGTAACCCCGGTCTTCTCCTGAACCCTTCGGCTGACACCTGCACTTAATTCAGGTGGAATGACCAAAATATCGGCGCCGATCAGCACCATCAGTTTATTCTGTACCCTGATGGCAACAGCTTTCACAAAGAGGGAATCATGAATACCAATGGCAGCAACTCCCTCCCGATCGCCGTACCCTGCCAGTGGAATGGATGTGAACACTCCTGCCCGGGGGTCATCCTCTCCATCCCCTAATGTTGGTGTAATGGATACCTTGCCAAATCCAAGCAATGGTTTACCCTTGCCAAGTACTAATTGGGTGGATAGGCTGTCAAGCCTCCCCCGGGTCCTGCCATAATAATCGCTTTCAAAATAGGGCAAATAATCGACCCGCTGTAAACCCCAGAACAGGGCGATCCCAACCAGGACCAGAATCACACCCAAGGCTTTCAGTACTATCCCCAGGATCTTCAATGGAATTCTCATCTGCAGTTTTTTTACGTGGTCAACTCAACCAGATATAGATCAGAATGGTGATCAAAGTCAAGACCAAAAGATGCAATCGCCAATCTTTCAGGCCGGTGAACTTTTCCAACCTCTTCTTATAATCAATAGTAGTACTTTTCAGTTTCTCAGGAGCAGTTTTCGGTGTAAAAGCTGACACTGAAAAAAGTATGGCAGTGATCAGTATTGTTCCCCATAGGCCCCGGAACCCAAAGTTCAGGGTAAGCTTATGATGTAAAAACGGGAACACTTTCTCCCCTGTCTCCTGGGCCATGAACTGGTCTGTGACAAATACCGTGGCTATGAGAACTCCTGCAATCACCGATACTACCGCAGCTTTCAGGGTCACTTTCCGGCTGACAATCCCAAAAAAGATGGCGGGAAAAACAGGCAGTATCAGGTACGCAGTTATGGTTTGCAGGTATTTGTAAATGCCCTCCTCACTTTGATAGACCAGATAAGCGGCACCAATGCCCAGTAAAGTCACCAGGAGGATCACCACACGGCCGGTCAGCACCTGCCTTTGCTCCGAAATTGAGGGGTATGCCTTAATCACAAAATCGCGTACCACAAGGGTGGAGACTGAGTTGAGCACTGCAATAAGGGAAGTGATCAGTGCAGCCATCAGTGAAGCGAGTACCAATCCTCTTAAGCCGGCAGGCAACAGGTTATTTATCAATACAATGAATGTCTGCTTGGCCTCCTCCTCTTCCAGACCAGGGTAAAGGGCAAAAGCGATAACACCGGGCAGGGCAAATATAAAAATGGGCATGAGTTTCAATAGGGTAGCGAACATGGCCCCCCACCTGGCCTGATTCAGATCCTTTGCTGCCAGTACCCGTTGTACATTGACCTGGTCGATACCCCAGTAGAAAATCCCCGCATAAAAGGCGGTGGCCAGAATACCCCAGAACGGATAGACCGGATCATCTACCGGTTTGGCAATGGTCATCGCTTCAGGGACTTTCTCCATGAGGCCTTCCCATCCTCCCACTTTGTCCAACCCTATAAAGAGCATGATACCTGCACCTATGATCATGATGGTGGCCTGAATGGTATCGGTGATGGCCACAGCAGTAAAGCCGCCCAGTATAGTGAACAGGGCCACAAGGATCCCTATATAAACCACGGTGGTCATCACATTCCAGCCCAGGAGGCTGTTGATCACAAGAGCACCTGCAAACAGAGTGAATGCCAGTTTAGTCATTACACTGATGATCAGCATGAGAGCTGAGAAAAAGCTCCGCGCTGCCTTATTATACCTCAACTCCAGAAACTCAGGAATGGTAAAGACCCTGTTCTTCAAATAGTAGGGAAAAAGGAGAGCACTGGCAAATCCGAGGGTAATGTATGTGGTAAGTTCAACCGAACCTGCCGAGAGGCCATATCTGTATGAATCGCCTGAGAGGCCTACGAGGTGTTCTGCACCAATGTTAGTGGCAAAGAGAGAGAGTCCCACCACCGGCCAAAGGAACTTCCGTCCCCCCAGAAAGAAGTTTGAACTGTTTTGGCCTGACCGCGCCTTATACGCCATCCATAATCCTGTTCCCAAACTGCCTATCAGGATGAAGAGGCCAACGATCCAATCAAGTGCACTTAATGAAATCTCCATGACTAGCTGCTGAGTTGTTTCAAACGAATTATGCTCTGAACCATCGCCCTTACTGTATGATAATTGATCTTCCAGGAATGACTCATATGCCTCCAGATGGGTTCTCCTTCCCTGGTGAGCAAAGGATACCATTCCCCGGTTTTCCGGTTGATCACCTTGTCGAATACAAACCGGTGCACATTCTTATAGGCCTCCCAATAGGTATCTTTCCCAAATAGTAAATAGGCATCGAGGGTGCCGATCATCACCTCTGCCTGTTGCCAGAACTCTTTTTCCCGGTCATAGACCCCTCCTGTATGAGGACCCTCCACGAAAACACCACCGTACTCGGTATCAATACCATGATCCACAGTATGATCAAAGATCTTTTCCAGTGTATCCAGATACAGGGCACGCTCCTTCCCCACGATGTCAAGAGCATGGATCAGAAGCCATGCAAATTCCGCATTGTGGCCATAGCATGTATTATCGGTGGGATTCTCCTTTTGCCCTTCACCGGTGTACCGGTCCCAACCCCATATCACATCGAATTTGATCTGTGGTGCGATCTTCCAATCCACTGTGAATTGTGGAATTCCCGTCTTGTATTCAGCATGCATCATCCGGTTCAGCAAGATTTCAATATCCTCCATCAACTTTCTCCGGTGCACTTCCCTGCGGGTGCATTCATATAAGGTAGTAAAGGCTTCCATCAGATGCATATGCACATCCAGGGTCTTGCGGTCCCCTCCTTTACTCCCAGGTCCTGCCAGGGTCCAGTCTCTCTCGAACATTTCAAAATACCCGCCATTATAGGTATCGGCACAGTGCTGCTGTACCAGGTTGAAAGTTTTCTCTGCATACTCAATTCCCAGAGGATCCCCCGTTGCCAGGGTATATTCGCTCAGGCAATAGATGGCAAAACTATGTCCGTAAAGTATCTTCTTGTCGATCATCACACTCCCGGCTCTGTCCATCATCCAGAAGAAACCTCCATGCTCTTTGTCCCACATCTTCTCCAGCATGAATTGAATGCCATGCTGAGCCAACGTGGCCAGCTTGCCTTCCCCGTATCCGGCCCGGTGAGCAGAAGCCAGTGTATATACCGATCTGGACTGGGCGATCAGGGATTTTTCATCCTCCCCCGTATCATTCCCTTTCTCATCAAAGTGTGTGATATAACCTCCCTGCTGTGGGTCCATCATCCGGGATGTCCAGAAAGGAAGCAATTCGTTGACCAGATGATCCT